>CALRBR010000024.1 GCA_943354385.1 Candidatus Tayloriibacteriota bacterium | reverse complement strand
AGATAAAAACGATAGAAATTAATCACCCGCAACTCTGCACTCTTCGTGCGCTGATGAAAGCCAAAAAGCACTTTGATCTCCTCCCAAAAAACGGGCTTTACATTAATCCACCAGCTATCAGTTTGATAGACCATTTTCCTAAATCGACTACGAAACAATCCCAAAGGAAAACTCCAGATAAAAAACGCAATGATGGCAATCGTGTGTATGGTTATAGTATCCATTTATGTATCTTCAGTCCTTACTTCTATTATATACTTTATTTTCTCACGAGCCACTATTTCCTCCTTTTTGCGAACCTCGGCCTTCAGTGACAAAAGATAGGCTCATGATTTCTTGTCCGGGAATAATGCTTTGTAAAAAACGATTCCATAAGTCACGACAATAATCACATACAGCACCACCCATCACCAGCTAAAATGCCACCAAAATAAGAAAAATATTTTTGTAGATAGGTGTTGAAAGATATTCATATACCATTATTTTAAATAACTATCAAACCAGATAGCATGACAGGTATAGCCACCTTTATTTTTCTGTAAATAATCTTGATGATAGGATTCTGCTTTATAGAAAGTTTCGAGCGGTTCCAGAGTTGACACAACCGGATCCTTCCAGCGTTTTGATTTGTTCACAATATTGATAAAGTTTTCACCTTCCTTTTTCTCCTCTTCGCTTCCATAAAAAATAGCTGAACGATAGGATGTGCCCCGATCGCCACCTTGCTGATTAAGCGTTGTAGGATTATGAATCTGAAAGAAAAAATCGAGAAGTTTTTTGTATGATGTCTTGGTTGAGTCATATTCAATCTCTACGGCTTCGGCATGGCCAGGATGATTTTCATATGTCGGGTTTTCATTTTTTCCGCCAGTATAGCCGACCTCTGTATCTATTACTCCTGGCTGAGCCCTAATTAAATCCTCAAGTCCCCAGAAACACCCACCTGCGAGTATTATTTTCTTATTCATAATTATTTATCGTTAAAATCCTCAAAACAAACTGAGTTCATACAGTACCTTTTTCCTGTTTGTGTCGGGCCGTCATCAAAAAGGTGACCAAGGTGTGATTTACAAACAGCACATACCGTTTCCGTTCTCCTCATTCCATGAGAAGTATCATCAATATTCTTCACCGCGCCAGGAAGTGCTTCGTCGAAGCTTGGCCAGCCAGTACCTGAATCAAACTTTGCTCCAGCTTTAAAAAGCGGGTTGCCACAGGCCGCGCATTTATATAAACCCTCTTTGTCAGGATGAATTAGTTTTCCAGAAAAAGGAGCTTCTGCACCTTTTTCTCTCAAAACTTCGTATTGTTTTGGTGTTAATTTTTTCTTGAATTCTTCTTCATTTTTGGGCATGTTGTCATTCATATATTTTATAGTGTTTATCTAAAAATTTATTTATCCGAAGATAAAGGTAAATTCCTATAATCCGGCTTTTGATACGGAATCAAGATATTCCTTTATACGCGTTAATTTAGCAGGTTTGAACATGTTCATAAATTTATTTTACTCCACCGGGCAGGTATTTTTGCCGAGGGCGGCATAGAAGCCACACCAACTGAATATCGCTTCAAAAATCGCGAAGCCGGAGAAGAAGATGAGGATGGGGCTCCATGTGGTGGTGATGGCCCATAGGAGTAATGCTACGCCGATAGCAGCGCGAAGCAAACGGTCGGGTTTGCCGATGTTTCGGGGTGTGCCCCTTGTAGTGCCTTTGGCAAACTTTTTCAAAATTGTGCGGTAGATGAAGCCCGCGATGAAGGCAAGAATATACATAATGACGATAATCCCCCAGCCGAAGGGCGACTTAATGAAAGTGATTGGAGATTCTTCAAAAAAGTTTCTTTTCAAATCTGGAATCATCGAAAGAGCATTCATTCCCTCCTTGCCATCAAACGCTTCTATCTCACCAATCGCGAGTGAATACTTGCCAGTGTTGAGAGGATTTGAAACTTTGATTGTATACACCCCAACCTCGGCACGGGCTTTGTATTCCCCACCGTCAAAATAATGGCTTTGTCCAAATGGCTCAAAGAAAGGTTTCCAAGTAGCACTGGCGCCTCCTATTGTCGCTATGTTTTCATTGCCTCTAAATACTTCTACGGTTATATCTTTTTTTGTGGATGCAATGTCCGGCACCAAGACTCCGACATACAGGTTAAACGCTTCCTTCGCCTCGATGGTATATACATCCGGCTCGCCGATGAGCTTGCCATAATATGCTTTGGAAACTTCAGGGTCAGAAACAGTAGTCTGTCTGCTCTCGGTGATGCGTGGTTGATGGGCCGAGGCAAGACTCGGAGTCAGTACAAATATAGATACTAACAGTGTGAGGAACACGAAGGGTATTAGTTTGTATATTTTTGTAAGCATTACAATCATATTCTAGCATTTTTAGATCAATATCTCGAGCTTTCAAATTAAGGATCGAACCGTACTTTTTGAGCCACGCGGAGCGTGGAAAATCCTTTCTGAATCAGAGTTTTTTGGGGGGAATGCAGAACAGACGGCGCTTCGCGCCGACCATATTTTTTGCGGAAATTTGAATTCCGAATTTTGGCGGAGAGAGCGAGATTCGAACTCGCGGGACCTATTAGGGTCCGACGGTTTAGTAAACCGTTGATTTAAACCACTCATCCATCTCTCCAATATTATTGCACGTTGTCGTTCCCCATACTAGCACACTGCCCCACTGTTTTAAAGCAGATTCAAAAAACTCTACCCCTACATCTTCTCAGGCAAAGGTATGGCGAGCACCTGGAGACACTGTTCGAGCACTGACACGACCGCAGAAGTGAGGGCGAGGCGGTATGGGGACTCAGGATCTTTTTCATCGATAATGGTGTGGTTGGCATAGAAAGCATTAAAAGAAGCCGAGAGCTCGATAGCAAAAGTAACGAGCAGGTGTGGAGCATAGTCCTGTGTCGCTCGGAGGAGTACTTCTGGAAATCGGTAGATAATTCTTTCGAGCTCACCAGTGGCCTTTGGAGTATTTTCGGTCGACGTAAGAAGACCGAGGGCTTTTGCCTTTCCTAGAACAGTCTTTGCACGGACAGTCGTATATTGTAGATACGGACCAGAATCACCTTCAAAAGAAAGTGATTTTTCAAAATCAAAAATAATATTACTTCCCATCTGCTGTCGGAGAATAGAGTATTTTATCGCACCTATTGCTACCGCTTCTGCGACCGACTCTGTAGACGATGCATCAAACCCACGGTCTTTGACCTTTTCTCGCACCAGCTCCTGCACCGTCTCGATAAGTGACTCCCCCGTAATCACATTGCCCTTTCGAGAAGACATTTTACCTGTCGTAAGGGTCAAAAAGCCGTTTGGCACATGGCGCAAATCTTTCCCTTTCGTTTCTTCTTTGAATACTTTTTTGATTGCAGAAAACACCACCTTGAAAAAGTCGAGTTGCTCGTTGCCTGTGACGGTAATAGACGTATCAAAATTTGGATACATATCGCTTTTGAGTTTAAAAAGTCCTACCTCTTTTGCCTCGTAAGTCGGCAAGCCGTGTGAATTGAGAAATACTCGAGTATGGAGTCCATCCACTTCGCCTTTGTAGACGACTGCTCCATCACTCTTTTCAAAAATACCGTGACTCGTATTATCGGTCACGATGGCACGACCAAGTGTAGCCGACTGACTTTCGAAAAACTGGGTGTCAAACTTTGTACCAAGCTTTTTACACAACAGCTCGAGATGTAAAAGTGATGTCGCAATCCCCTCTTTTCGCAAAGTAGTCAGGGTCGGATTTGAATCTTCGTAGAGTGCTTTGTTGATGACCTCAATTTCTTTCTTTTCATCACCTGCTTCATCGTATGCGGTATTACCTACTCGATAGGCTTCACCGAGAGCTTTAATATCTTTTGGATTGCCTCCCGTTTTTTGAAGCCCCCACACTCCTTTGGCTACCGTCAGTCCTATGTCAGACGGATAGTTAATCCTTTTTACATTAGCGCCGCTCGCCATGAGTAGTCGAGAGAGCGCCTCGCCGAGAATGTTGCCGACGAGGTTACCGATATGAAGCGGTTTAAAAAGGTTGGGACTCGTGTACTCAATCATCACCGTCTTGCCCGCAAGAGTTTTATTGAGACCATACTGACTAGCACCTGACACGATTTTAGCTATTTCGTAAACGAGAAAAGCTTGTGAGAGGTGGAAGTTAATAAAACCTGGACCGGCGACTTCTACTTTGGCAATTTCGGGAATATTTTGAGCCCTGATAGCTGTCGCAATCTTCTCGGCAAGGTCCTTTGGCTTTACGCCTGCCTTTTTAGCGAGCGCCATGGCCACGTTGGTCGCATAGTCGCCATGCGAAAGCTCACCTGGGTGCTCGAGGACTACCTCACCCACTTCCATACCTAGGCCTGCCACGGCGCTCTGTATTGCTTTTTGTATCTGCTCTGAAATCATGACGTTACTATAGCATTTTGGGGTAGAATTAAGAAGCAGGATTTGTGATTCATGAATAGAAACGACGTCGTTTACTACACTATCGTAGTAGTGTCTCACTATCACATACAACAAATATATACGGTCGTGCATATTTGTTGCATACTAAGACAACACTACTTCCTGTCACCCGTCCCCGAAAATCAATAGATTTTCGGGGGAAACACCTTTAAAGGCTCAACGAGTTGCCGTTGAGCCTTTCCGCCCAAATAGCACTCTACTCGAGGCTATTTTAACGTTTTTTAATAAATCTACGAAACTATCTAAGCTCGCAAAACTTTATCTATCTTCTCCGCAATCTTCTTGAAATCCTTCTCTTTTTTACCACGAGTCGTCTCGGCAGCAGAGCCGACACGAATACCAGAAGGGTCTACTGGTGTACGAGTCTCTCCTGGGATTGTGTTTTTGTTTACAATAATACCTGCTTT
>CALRBR010000023.1 GCA_943354385.1 Candidatus Tayloriibacteriota bacterium | reverse complement strand
ATCTTAGCAAGTAACCTTCGAGGACTAAGTGGAAATGCGGACTTATTTGTTACAAATAGCCACGCAACGCTTTCAGGTGCTGCTATTCGTATCCCTGGGAACAACAAACCAAGGCAAGGAAATATCGAATTCTTCACTACACCTACGGGCTCGGTAGCTGCTGGTAGTGCATATGCTCAGACTATTCCTCGCGTGGTGATTGATACTTCGGGTAATTTTGGCATCGGCACCACTTCTCCTGCGACCACTTTGTCTGTGGCAGGTAACGGATATTTCACCGGCGGAGTCGGGGTGGGTCTCGTCAACACCACTGCCAACACCATTGACCTTGTCCAGGGAGGTTTGTATAAAATAAACGGTACAATTATCGCGCAAGCTTCCACGACTCTGAATAACTACTTCTTCGGCGGTGCGGGAAATTTGACTACGACCGGAACAAGTAATGTTGGACTTGGTATAAACGCTCTCCAAAGTGTTGGTCCAAGTGATAGCAACAACGTTGGAATCGGTACGAATGCTCTCCAGACTCTAGGGCACTCAAGTCAGAGCGGGACGAGTGATGCCAACACTGCTGTCGGATATCGCTCGATGGAGCAGGGATATACTGGTACACAAAACACTGCTTTAGGCGCTTACTCGATGATATACAATGATGGTGGTAATGATAATACTGCTATTGGGTATTTTGCATCGTACGCTAATAGGAGCGGTATAAGAAATACTGTTCTCGGCTCTAGAATTCTTGAAACCGCTACTTCATCTTCGAATCAAATTGCGATTGGATACGGCGCGTTGCTAAGCATGATAACTGGGCCAAACAACGACACCGAAGGTAGTGTTGCAATTGGTTACAGTGCCGGTAACGCCATCACCTACGGTGGAGCGAACACTCTCCTTGGATTTCAAGCCGGCGACGCCATCACCACCGGCTCACAGAATATTATTATAGGTTACGACGTAGATGCTCCAAGCGCGACATTATCTAATCAACTCAACATCGGCAACTTGATCTTCAGCGAGGGGATCGATGGAACTGGCACAACTATTTCTACTGGCAACGTCGGCATCGGCACCACTTCTCCCGGCCAGAAGCTTTCGGTAGCTGGAGACATTTTGGGGAACAATATTATCGGCTCGTATTTCACTGCAACATCAACAACAGAAACTTCGACCTTTGCGGGAGGAGTGACCTTTACAGGTATTATCCAAGCCATTTCTGGTGATGACGCCGTTTGTCGAGATACTGCGACTGGTGAAATCCACTACAACAGCGGTGCCGTAGACTGTACCGTTTCCTCTGCTCGTTTCAAACACAGTATTGAAACCCTCGCACCGTCACTCTCTCTAGTAAAACAGCTTCGTCCAGTGACCTATGAATTCAATGGTAGTAATGAAGCACACCTTGGCTTTATTGCAGAAGAGGTTGCCTTGCTCGAGCCTCGACTTACCTTTACCGAATCTGACGGAGTGACCGTACGAGGTGTCCGCTACCAGGAAATGACTGCATTGCTTGCAAGTGCCATCCAAGAACTCGCCACCACCACCGCCTTCATTTCAAACAACTGGGCAAGTACCACCGCCCTCATGACGATAGACGCCAACGGTAACATTGGTATCGGCACCACCACCCCAGAATACAAACTCCATGTCATGGGTGATGTCGCAGCGACTTCGTTTGTGAACATCTCTACTCGTACAGCTAAGAAAGACATTACCTACCTCTCAGACGGAGATGAGTCAAACATCCTCACCAAAATCAAAGATATCAACGTCGCTACTTACCACTACAATAGTGAAAACTCCAATACTCCTCTCAGACTCGGACTGATAGCCGAAGAAGCACCACAAGAAGTCCTTTCAGCGGGTGGTAAAGGGGTAGATGTATACAAGTTCACGACTTTCCTTTTGGCGGGTATACAGGCACAGCAGAAGCAGATTGAAACTATCGAAACACGACTTTCAGCACTAGAGACACGCATCGGCCAGATGGGAACAAGTACTACTAGTAGTATCACCAGTCTGTCAGATGTTTTGAAAGATGAGATCAAGGCCCTCGTCGGTACCATTAAAGAGTTGTCAGTGGATGCGATTACTTCGATCACTGGAATATTCAACAGGGTAGAAACAGATACTATTTATGTAAAGAATGGTATGGAGATCAAAGATCAGGCGACAGGGAATGTGTATTGTGTGACCATAAAGAACGGCGAATGGGATAAGCAAGTCGGTACTTGTCCTCTCGTTCCTTCAAATCCGGCACCGACCACATCTTCAAATACAGCGTCGGTAGGGGATGCGGGTGCCACTGAAACAGGAGCCTCAGGTGGTTCTTCTACATCAGGCACAGAATCCACCACCACTTCAGGGTCGACAGCACCATCGGAGACGACCGCTCCTGCTACAGAAGGTGGATCATCAACCCCGGCAGATGGATCGGCGACTGCTCCTGTAGATACAACAACCCCATCGTCAGATACCTCTGCCTCGGCCCCAGCGCCCGCACCAGCCCCTGAGCCTGCTCCAGCTCCTACAGAATAATTTCTAAGCTAGCGGGTTTCCTGCTATACTATTCGACATACTACTAATAGAGTAACAGAGAGATATTATGAAAAAAATAAAAGTTGGCATCAATGGATTTGGGCGGATTGGGCGGGCGTTTTTGAAAGTTGCACGGGAGCGAGCGGACGAGCTTGAGGTGGTGGCTGTGAATGATTTGGGAGATATCAAAAGTTTTGCCTATCTTCTGAAATACGATACAGCCTATGGGGTGAGCAATTTTGAGGTATCTGTGAAGGCTGATAATTCTGCTTTGATTGTGGATGGTAAGGAGATTGCGTTTGTTAGCGAAAAGGATGCTACTAAACTACCGTGGGGAAAGCTTGGTGTGGATGTGGTGGTGGAGTCAACCGGACTTTTTACCAGTTTTGAAAAAGCACAGGTGCATATCACTGCGGGAGCAAAGCGGGTGGTGATCTCAGCACCGGCGAAGGACGAAGCCAGTGTAGCCGGCGCGGAAGCCGTAGCAGGCGAGACAGTTCTCATGGCAATGAACGAAGAAAAGCTCGCGACCTGCCAGATTACTTCAAATGCGTCTTGTACTACCAACGCCGGTTCGCCCCTCCTCGCCATTCTCGACGAAGCGCTCGGTATCGAAAAGGCTTTGCTCAACACTGTGCACGGCTACACTGCTAGTCAGTCTTTAGTAGATGGTCCTAATAAAAAAGATTTTCGTGAAGGTCGTGCCGCTGCACAAAACATCGTGCCATCTTCGACAGGGGCTGCGATTGCTGTCACCAAAATCATGACCCATCTCAAGGGGCTTTTTGATGGCGTCTCAATGCGCGTGCCAGTAGTGACCGGATCTATAGTGGATGTGACATTTATCTCAAAGAAAAATACCACCACTGAAGAAGTGAATGCGATTTTGAAAAAGGCTGCAGCTGACGCGCGCTGGAAAGGGATTTTCACCGTCACCGAAGAACCGCTTGTCTCCTCCGACATCATCGGCAACCGCCACGCCTCCATCGCAGACCTCGCTTTTACTCGAGTCGTTGGTGGCAATCTCGTAAAGGTAATGGCTTGGTACGACAATGAGATAGGGTATACCTACACTTTGGTTGACCATGTAATTAAAGCAGGGAAGTTAATATCATAAAAATGAAAAAATTAAACAATTTATTTTCAGTTCTTTATGTTCTGTCTTTTATTGTATCAATTTGGATAATTTTATCAGAGGTGTATGAGATTAAAGCTATTTTAGGTTACGCGGCACGCCCAGAGGGTATTTTGGGGATTCTATACCTATTTGCACTATTATTATCTGCTTTTTATCATAATAAAATTTCCAAAAGGGATATTGTAACAAAAATACATAAATCATTTCTTATTTTTACTTCTTTAACTTTCATAAGTCTTCTCTTGTTAGTTTTTACTACTCTGGGTTGTCGTGGTGAGGGTTGTATAATCACAATTTTTCCAGCAGTTGCCACTGTTGCTTTGTGGGTAGTTAGTTTAATTCTGGGCACAATAGCTTCTAAACAAAATATTTCTCAATGAAAATATATTTTGCCACTGATCATGCAGGGTTTGAATTAAAGAATATACTCGTCGAGTATGTGAAGACACTTGGTTTTGATGTGGAGGATTGTGGCGCAAAATCTTTTGATAAGGAGGATGATTATCCAGATTTTATTAAACTTGCGGCAAAAGCGGTTTCATCTGATCCTGTAAATTCAAAAGCTATTGTGCTCGGTGGCTCGGGGCAAGGTGAGGCCATCGTATCAAACCGTTTTCCTGGAGTGCGGGCAGTGGTCTATTACGGCAAAAATCTTGAAATCATCAAACTCTCTCGTGAGCACAATGATGCCAATGTCCTTTCCCTCGGTGCTCGTTTTTTAACTGATGATGAAGCAAAAGAAGCTGTCAAACTCTGGCTCGACACCCCCTTTTCTCACGAAGAACGCCACGCTCGTCGTATTTATAAAATTGATTCAAAAATATAATGTCCATCGAAATAATCCCAGCAATACTTCCAGGTAACTTTGCTGAACTCGAAGAAAAAATGACCCAAGTAAATGGTCTCGTGCCTTTGGTGCAAATAGATATTTGTGACGGCAACTATACTCCAAAAGCTACCTGGCCATATCGCAAGCCAGATGACTCCTTTGATGCTATTATGCGAGAGGAGAGAGGCATGCCTTTTTGGGAAGATTTAGATTTTGAAGTAGATCTACTGGCGCGTAATCCCGAAGCTCTGATACCGCAATGGGTGACCGCTGGGGCGCAGAGGATTATTATTCACGCTGATTCGACGGACAAGCTTGGTGAGGTGATTGCTTCGTGTAAAGATTTGGTGGAAGTGGGTGTGGCTATCGGACTCACGACACCTCTTGAAAAAGTTTTGCCGTACGCCGCAGACATTTCAGTCATCCAATGTATGGGAATTAATAAAATTGGCTTTCAGGGGCAAAATTTTAATGAACAGGTGTATGAAAAGATAAAAGAAGTCCGACAGGCGCTACCCGACATGGAGATTAGCGTGGATGG
>CALRBR010000022.1 GCA_943354385.1 Candidatus Tayloriibacteriota bacterium | reverse complement strand
GCCAAGAAATTTGGCGAGGGCAACATCAGCTACGCCTTCCGCATCACCTACCGCTCCCTCGACCGCACCCTAACGTCAGCTGAAATTGATACCATTCACAAGAATCTTGAGGAGGTAACTAAAAAGTCTTTTGGTGCGACAGTGAGGTAAGGTATTTCCCAGCACTAACTCTTACAACTAATGAAAAAAATAAAGATTGGTGACATTATTGAAGTCTCCACTACAAAGGGTCTGCGTTACGCTCAGTTTAGTCACAGACATCTCAAATACGGGACATTAGTTCGCATTTTACCAAACTTCTTCAAACTAAGACCGAGTGAATTTTCTGAAGTAATCAATTGTCCAGAAACTTTTGTTACCTTTTTTCCACTTCAGGCTGCCGTGAATCAAAAAATCTTTACGTTAGTTGCTAATTATCCTGTACCTGATTTTGCAAAAAATTTTCCACTATTCAGGTGTGGTATCCCCGATCCAATAACCCGAAAAGTAAAGACTTGGTGGTTTTGGGATGGTGAGAAGGAGTGGCAAGTTGGAGATATAACAACAGAACAACGAAAATTGCCCCTACGTGAGATATGGAATGACACGTTGCTGGTAGAGCGAATCGAATCAGGTTGGACTCCGAGTAATGATAATGAATAGTTGAAATTAATTAGCAGAACCGTTTTTACTAAAAACCATCCCCATCAAAGGCATCTGCTTCCCACTACTCAACATTTTTTCGCCTTGTTTTCGATATTTTTCTCCTCGATCGGCAAAACCCAGTTTTTTATAGAAATCCACTGCTTTGGTATAGCTTGCCACCTCTACGGTCACCATTTTTTCTTTCGGTAAGATTTTCTGTGCTTCTTGCCACAAGCTCGTACCGATACCTTTTCCAACACACTCTGGATCAACATAGAGCGAAAGTATTTCGGCAAAGTCCGGATGAATTTTCAAACGAATAAACCCGACAACCTTTTCACCCTCTTTTGCCACCATTGAAATATCGTCATCTTTTGGATGTAATGCCCGATCTCGGAATACCTCTATCTGACGTTCCTGATTTTCAGCATACATCAGGTCAATATCTTCTTTAGTGATCCCCACTTCTGTATTTATATATGTCACATACCAAGACTTCCGTATCACCTCGGCAATCCATCCCGCATCCTCTGGTGTTGGTTTTGAAATCAAAATCTTCATAAAATCAAAAACCAAAAGATAATTGCAACAACGATGCGGTACACGCCAAACGGAATAAAATTATGTTTTTGAATGTAACGTAAAAGAAACTTAATACTGAATGTCGCTGTAATAAATGCAACAATGAAACCGACGAGGAGTACCCCAAACTGATCGGTCGAAAACTTTGAGTAATTTTTTAGGACATCCAAACCGCTTGCCGCTAACATGGTAGGCACAGCGAGCAGAAAAGAAAACTCCACAATCACGCTTCGCTTCAGTCCCAATAGTAATCCACCAACAATGGTCGCTGCCGAGCGAGAGACCCCGGGAATAATAGCGATGGATTGAACGAGACCAATAACCAGAGCCTGTCGATACGAAATCGCACCGATATCTACTACTGCAGATTCTGACTCCTTGTGCCAAAGCTCAAATACAATCAAACATACACCGCCCAATAAAAGCGCCCATAAGACGACATGCTCATTGCCCATAAGGTATGTTTTGACTACTTTATATAAAGCAAGGCCGATAATCCCTGTCGGAATAAAAGCCACGAGCAGTTTCTTTATAGTTTCGAGATTCCAAAGAGTTTTCCAGTATAAAAAGATCACTGAAGAGATCGCACCGAGCTGTACTATGATATCGAAACTTTTTACAAATTCTCCCGAAGGAATTTTTAGTAAATTTCCAAATAAAATAAGATGCCCGGTAGAAGAGATTGGCAAAAATTCTGTGACACCTTCAATAATACCCAGTACAATGCCGTGCCAAATATCCATCTAATTATTTTAACACATTACTCTATTTTTCTCTCACAAACACAAACCTCGGCTTTTTCACTCGATCAATCACCACTTCTTCAGTAAACATTTTGACTGGGCGAACCCAAAATTTCGATTTATCATTTTCGTACAAGGCTTCGTATACCACCATATCCTCGAGGGTCTCAGAGTGATTGGCAACAAAATGCACCCGATATTCCCTGTCGCTTTTTGAGTGTTTGTAGATACCTGGCTTGATGACATTGACCATGAGAATATAATAACAAAAAAGATATACTAATCAAAGCACCGGGCTTTCCCGCGACTCTCGGCTCGTAGCCATTCACCTCAGGTCTCTACACCAGCTCGCTAGTTTTTCTTGGTAGAAAAACATGGCTCCGCTGTTCAGGTGGCTCAGAAATTTAAAAACACTCCCAAGGGAGTGTTTTTAAATTTCAGAGCCACCTGTCAGACTTGAACTGACGCGATCCCGTTTACAAAACGGGTGCTCTACCAACTGAGCTAAGGTGGCGATGCTATATAAATTCCAATAACCAAATAAAATGGAGTATTCTACTCCTTTCTCTCCAGAGTACCATCTCCACTGATATTTTTCAAGAACTGTGATGCCTGCGCACCAGTCTTCACATCGACATGTCCCCGAAGCACCTTTGCCACTCGTGGGTGTTTTTTAATTGCCGAGTATGAACCAACGACCACTTTTTCTGTTTTCAATACTGTTTTTGCTAAATGAGCTCGAAACCAAACCGTAATCAATACCCACGTCTTCTTTGAGAAAAAATTCCTCGTACCATGGTACCAAAAACGAAGTTTGTCATTCATCTTTACACCCCCCACCGTCAAAAAAGATGACTTACCTGTCTTGATTTCTCTACGCTTAAGCTGAACTATAACTGCGATAGCTAAAAGTGCAACCCAAAACACAATTATTTCAAAATTCATAGTTTATTTTTCGAGCACACCAAAGCGCGCAAATCGAGAAATCTCGATCTTCTCGCCAAATTTCTGCATCGCGCCATCGATCATTGCGCGAATAGTCATATCTGGATTTTTGATAAATGGCTGTTCAAGCAAGGCTTCTGGAGATTCAGGATTTGAAGCAGTAATGTGCATCGCAATATCGCGAGCGAGTGCCCTAAATTCATCATTACCAGACACAAAATCTGACTCCGCAACAAGCTCCACCATAGCACCGACAGTAGCACTTGCATGTACATACGAAGAGATCGTGCCGGCCCCAATAACTCGATCTGCTCTTTTTGCAGCCATCTCCCTACTCTTTAATTTAAGTACTTCAAGCGCTTTAAACATATCTCCCCCAGACTCATCTAGAGCCTTTTTACACTGCATGACTGATATGCCGGTCTTATCTCTTAATTCTTTGATTTGTTCTGTAGTAATCATGATATGAAGAGCTTAAAATTTAATAAAGCCTGCTAATAAAACTTATTTTGCAGTGGTAACGACTGGAGTAACGGTGGTCATAGTAGGAACAACAACCGGAGCTTTTTTTGCAGTTTTGTAAGCCTTTACTACCTCATCAACAAAAAACTTTACACTAGAAAGAGATGAATCATTACCTACAATCGGGAAAGTAACTTCTTTCAAATCGCAATCTGATCCGAGGAGGGCGATGACTGGGATGCCTTTGTCGATAGCTTCCTGCACCGCGATATGTTCTCGCTTTGGGTCTATCACAAACATTGCTTTTGGCATCTCTCGCATTGGCACAATACCTGAGAACATAATTTCAAGATTTTCAATTTCTCGGTCAATCAAAAGTCGCTCTTTCTTTGTATATTTTATAAGCTCCCCTCGTTCTCGCTCACCATTAAGCTGTTCGAGCTTTGCTACTCGCTTCTTGATTTCGTCGAAATTGGTTAAAGTACCTCCAATCCATCGTCCAGAAACATATGGCATGCCGAGAGTGGTAGCCGCTGCCTTGATCGCATCTCTTGCTTCACTTTTACCTCCTACAAAAAGAATTTGCTTGTTGAATTGAGAAAGGGATGCAACCGCTTCGAGTGCCTTTGCAAGCAAAAGCTGAGTTTTTTCGAGATCAAAAATTTCTACTTTGTTTTTAGCGCCAAAAATATATGCCTTGGTCGAAGGATGTCGTCGGCTCTTTGAATACGCAAAATGAGCGCCAGCCTTGAACATGCTGTCGATAATAGGGCTTCTTACGGTGTCTTTGTTTTGTTCTGTCATACCTGAGAAGTCTACCAGATTACTGCTTGGAATGCAAATCCATGGCTTCAATGATGGGGTCAAGGCCACCGGCAAAAATTTTTTCGATATTATGCCACGATTCCTTGATGCGGTGGTCAGTAATTCTGTCCTGAAGAATATTGTAGGTGCGGATTTTCTCAGACCGGTCAGCAGTACCTATCTGGTCTTTTCTATCTGCACTAAACTTTTTAGCTTCCTCCTCCTCTTTTAGAAGCTCGAGTTTAGCGATCAAAATACTCATCGCCATTTCTCGGTTTTTGAGCTGGCTACGCTGAGAAGTTGAGCGCACATCGATACCACTCGCCTTGTGCACGATACGCACCGCGGTTTCCACTTTGTTCACATTTTGCCCTCCAGCTCCACCAGAACGAGAAAACTCTACCTCAATATCTGCTGGCTTTATTTCTATCACTGACTTTTTTCTAATCGGCAAAATAGCGACCGATGCGGTCGAGGTATGTACTCGTCCCATTTTTTCCGTCGCAGGAACACGCTGAACTCGATGCACTCCAGTCTCATAGCGAAGGAGCTTGTATATGTCTTGTCCTCTGATTTCAAATGAAGCTTCCTTATACCCTCCCGCTGAGCCAATAGATTCTTCAATTACTTTAAAGGACCAGCCGCGGTTTTCGGCATATCGGCGATACATGGTCGCGAGCTCTTCAGCAAAAAGCGCCGCCTCATCTCCTCCTGCACCGGCGCGTACTTCAAGAATAATTTCGTTTGGTAATTCGCTGACTACCGCTTCTTCAGATGTAACGATCTCCTCCATCTGTTTTAAAAGTCCTAGCTTCTGTTCTTCGAGGGATTTGATGTCTGCCTCTGCCATACCTAAAAGACTCGGGTCACCTGCGGACATATCTCTTAGCTCCGCCTGCTCCTTTTCGAGTTTTTCGTACATTTCTACCAGATAGCTGGTTTTGTGATTTTCTTTATATTGAGTAAGGTCTGACATAATAATATATAAGCACAGAAACCCGAACCGTAGACGGTTCGGGTTTCTGTCAGGTCGTTATTTAGACTTGGTTGCCTTCTTTGGAGCTTTTGAAGCTGCGCGAGACTTGAACTTTTCTACTCGTCCAGCGGTGTCGAGTGACTTTTCGTTACCCGTATAGAATGGGTGACATACACTACAGATTTCCACTGCGATACTTTCTCGAGTTGAACCAAAGGTAAAGACATGACCACACGCACATGTGGTAGTTGCCTTTGGGAAATATGCTGGATGTATTTCTTTTTTCATAGGGAGAAGTGTAGCAGATATAGGTGAAAAAGGCAAATATGGGAATTCCATTCTCCCTTTGTAAAGGGACCGTCCACAGGTGTCGATTACAAACGATCGACTCAGCACCGACAGTACTCTGGCGCGGAGGGATTTAAAATTCAAATCCCTCGGCTTGAAGCCTGCTCCCTTTAAAAAAAGGGAGAATAATTTCCCCCCCCAACAAAGCTTTAATTCCCCTTCAAAATATCGATCTGCTTTTGGTATTTATCTGCAAGTTCCATCACATCATCTCCATAAAATGCATACTCGCGCTTATTGGCATTGGTCCAACCAGCAAGATATCTGAGAGCAGCCAGCCTCTCCGACGCACGAGTGCCTTTGTTTGCCCCATTTTCCTTCATCAAAATAGCCGAGGCCATAAACGCATCGTACGGGTCCCACGGATTTGGTATCGCATGTCCAGTAGCGTCAGCAATCTTCTTTTCGTATAAAATCCATGTTGATGGAATAAACTGTGCAGGACCCATCGCCCCTCCCCAGCCGTACCATGGCTTTTTCGAAACAGGCATTTTATCCGGATCCAGTCCGAGACGGCTAGTGATAAGTTTAAACGGTTCTGTATCACGAGGGTTTTTCATATCCACTCTCCAGCTTCCAGTTCCCACATTTTGTCCAAGGTTACTTTCCTCAGCTATAATACCAAGAATGATTGCTGGCC
>CALRBR010000021.1 GCA_943354385.1 Candidatus Tayloriibacteriota bacterium | reverse complement strand
GTGCTTTTGCAAGTGCATGATGAGCTCGTGTATGAAGTGCGAGAAGATTTGATAGAAAAAGTAGTCCCTGCGGTGAAAAAAATCATGGAGCGAATTATTGATCCAAAAGATATTCACGGCGTGATCTGTACGGCCGATGCGAGCGTGGGGGAGAATTGGGGCGATATGAAGAAGATTTAGGATTTGAGTACGCATTATTCTCCCTTTCCTAAAGGGAGTGGTCCGAAGGCCGAGGGATTTTTCTGGATCTAAAATCCTCCGCCGGGAGTACTCGCTAGTCGATCATCTGTTGATCGACACCTGTAGACGGCCTACTTTAAAAAAGGAGGAATAATCCACGGTTTTAAGCCACGCTAAACGCCTAAACACGTGTTTAGCCTTTTACCGGGGCTCTACAGAGCCGTTTTCAAAATATGGCCTTGTTGAGTGGTTTCGGCTTTTTGATACGATTTTTTTGGGCAGGAGTTACTCTACAAGACTTGTCTTTTTATACCCATCGTGGTACGGTTTCTCTGGCTGTGTCGGTTGTCAATTTACGAAAGAAATTCTATGCAAATAATGTCTTTGTCCCAACTCCATGATTTTGCGTTGGGCGGTGATATTCCCGAGGCGATTGCTCAGGCGTTAAGAGTCCCTTATGTCAGACCAGGAGCAACTCCTGATGGGTCTATACCGGTTGACAGGCAGTTCACCCTGAATTCTTCCAGGTATGTTCCGGATGAAGAGCTCATGGCGGTTATTGAGGCGTGTATGGAAAGGATGGAGTTCTTCGTTAGTCGGGTAGATCCGAATAGTTCGCTTCCTGGCCTTGTCATCTCCCAGACCGATAGTCGGCGGGGCCCGTGCATTTTCCTGACGGTCTCAAACTACTCGCACGAGGCCATGTCTGGTAGGATTCTCCTCACCCTCAAGGGCACCACGTTCTGATCCTGTGCTCCCGCCAGTCGCTCACCGACTGGTTTTTTATTTACCTAAAATCGTCTATACTTACTCTATGATCTACCTAATGTACGGCACGGACATCGACTCAGCCTTGAAAAAAGCGCAGGGGACTATCGCATCACTCCAGAAAAAGAAACCGGACGCTTCGTTTATAAAAGTGGAGAATAATGGGCAGGAGAGTTTGTCGCTCGATGAATATATTGGCGGACAGGGCTTGTTTGAAAATAAACAACTCATCTTTTTTGACCGAGTTTTGGAGAATAAAAAGGTGGCGGGGGATGTGCTCGACCGACTGGCTGATATGCAAAAGTCAGAAAACATTTTCATTTTCCTCGAGGGTGCACTGACGAAGGCGATACTAGGGAAATTTGAAAAAAGAGCAGAGAAAATTACTGAATATGCCAAGGTAAAGACGGATGGGAAGGCCGAAAAGTTTGATGTTTTTTCTCTGACCAATGCTCTCGGGGTGGGGGACAAGAAACAGCTCTGGATGCTCTATCTGCGAGCGCAGGAAACTGGCTCAGTGCCAGAGCAAATCCACGGCCTCCTCTTTTGGAAAGTAAAAGATATGTTGGTAAAGAAAAATACTCGTGCCTACGACGAGCCGACTCTCAAAACCATGTCTGGAGAACTTGTCTCGATGTACCATGATGCCCATCGAGGTCTCTGCGATTTCTCTCTTGCACTTGAGGCGTGGATATTGAAGAGGTAGGATGAAGATAGAAGTCAACCTACCGGGTCGAAATCGGGGGTATGGTCGCTTCGCTCTACTGGCCTTGACCGAAGAGAGTACTTCGGTCCTCTCGATTTATATAGTCGCTCCGCTTCTTATAAATCGGGGGCTTGTGAAATCTCGTTTTTTCTGATATATTCTCTTTTGTTTCCTGTGTCTATTCTCCCTTTGTAAAGGGAGCACCGACAGTATTCTGGCGAGGAGGGATTTGAAACTTAAGTCCCTCGACTAACGTCTGCTGAGTCGATCGTTTGTGATCGACACCTGTAGACGGCCTTTAGAAAAGGGAGAATAAATTCAAACGTTTGCGGCTATAGCTCAGTCGGTAGAGCACCTGCCTTTTAAGCAGAGGGTCGTTGGTTCGATTCCAACTAGCCGCACAAATTTTACGAAGTCAAATTTTTCGGCGTAGTTGGAATCGAACCGGAAAGGGGTCGGGAAAACAGGCGTTTTCCCGTGGAGGAAGGATTGGGAGAACCGTGGGTTCCCCAGGAGTTCGATAGCGAAGCGTCCAGCTAGCCTAGTTACCCAAAACAAAGTTTTTGACGAAAAACTTTGAGTCGCGGGCGATAAATGTACTCATGGTCCAACTAGTCTAAAAAATCAGGTTCTTATCACCTAACAAGAATCGTTCTTGCAGGTGATAAGAAAATCTTTTAGCTGAGGAAATTTCGTTAGTTCATGTCAAATACGAATACCAGTAGGCCGGAAACAATGGTCACAAAAAATATCCAGAATAAAGAAACCCTGTTTGCTTTTGGAATAGATATAATTCCAAAAAGCAGTGTAAGTACAGTAGAAATTGCTAGAAAAAATTCAATAGGCAGGATTATCATACAAGAAGCGTCAGAGCATGTACCAAGAGCCACGACCCCCGATAAAATAAGTATTAAATTAACGGAAGAGCATGTTACTAAAACTTTTTCTCTAAAGATTCCCAGTGTATTTTTTGATAAAAACCAATGTATCAGAGCGAATACAAAAATTCCTAAAGCCACTAATATTCCTAGATAAGCGGTCAATACGGTTTGATGATAAGTTTCTAGTTTGAATAAGTAGTAAAATGAACCATAGATTAAATATAGGATTAGTATGAGGCTATAAATGTATGTAAGAATTTTGTTGAATAATTTCATAGATAGTGAGGGTCTTTATTTATAATTACAACGGCAAATCAAACGCCCACGTACCCGCACCCGTAAACAGAAGTGAAAGCGCAATCACAAACAAAATCAAATAATAATTAACACCAGCGGAAAGAAAAGCCTTGTGGCGAATCTTTTGTACTAGTCTAAAGCCGAGGATGAGGAGGGCGAGAAGGGAAGCGACTTGGGTGTATAGACCGATGACGAATAAAATACCAACAAGGATTTTTACTGCCGCGAGAGATTTCTCTGTTTTTGACTTCGCCAAACGCTCATATCCAAAATACATAAAAGTGATACCAAGAAGGACTCGAAGTAAAAATGGTGCTAGAGGCGTGAGATACAAAAGCTCTGGAAATGGATTTAACATACTAAATAGTATATCATCAGCCACATGGATACACAAAAGGGCCAAAAAGGACCAAAACCTGCTGGCAAAACAGCCTACATCGTCCTCCATAATGTTCGCAGTGTCTACAATGTCGGCTCGGCATTTCGTACGGCCGATGCGCTCGGTATCGACACAATTTTTCTCACTGGCTATACGCCCACACCGCTCGACAGGTTTAATCAGCCGAGAAAAGACTTGGCAAAAGTGGCTCTGGGGGCAGAAAAGACGCTCGCATGGGAATATGTCAAAAATCCAGTCACACTCATCGAACGTCTAAAGAGAGAAGGGGTGCAGTGCATCGCTGTAGAGCAGTCAGAAAGCTCGGTGGACTACAAGAATATAAAAGTGCAGTATCCAGTAGCCTTCCTTTTTGGCAATGAAGTCTCTGGTGTTTCCAAAAGCCTGCTTTCCAAAATGGATGTAATCGCCGAGATACCCATGTCTGGTAAAAAAGAGTCGCTCAATGTGTCGGTATCTCTCGGAGTAGCGCTTTTTAGGATGTTAGGTAGATAACTTTGTTTTATAGGTTTTATTCTCTTCTACATTAAGCTTGCGACCGCAAGCTTAATGTAGAAGAGGTGTGTAATTAAAATTGGACATCAGATTCAGTAAAAAAATAAAAAATAGCCCTAAACAAAGGCCTTGTTCGGCGGAAAGGCTCAACGGTATACCGTTGAGCCTTTGAATCTGTTTTTGCTGAAAGTGACCGATTTGTATTATCTTTTTTACTGAACTACCGTTTTTGGCTGAATAAGTGGTTTTGAACCCTTTGATTTTGCCGGTCCGTCGGAGAGGAACCACATGAGGCCAAGAATGAGCAGAGCCCAGATGAGCCACTTGAGGTCTCCTACAGGGTCTGCTTTTGGAGCTGGTTTTTTATCGTCGGCCATGGGATTAAGTTCAAAGTTATAAGTGCAAAGTTAAAAATTTTGGTAACTTTAAACTTTGCACTTTCGATTTATAATTCATTAATTGTAGCATTCTTGGTGTGTATCGCAAAAGTGCGCTGTCCTCCCACCAGCCTTTAGTTTGGAGATTGTGCCACGGCAGTTTTTCTTTGCACATTTTTCGCCAAATTTATGATATGCCTGATGGTGGTGTTGGAAACTACCCTTGGTACCGATAGGTGTGCGGTAGTCAGACATAGAGTCCCCACCAAAGTCTATTCCTTTCTTGAGCAAGAGTTTTGTAGAGGCAAATATTTTTCTAAGTTCCTTTTCCGGAATCTTTGAGACTGCGGAAAGAGGGTGTACATCAGAATCCCAAAGAATTTCATCAGAATAAATATTGCCGATACCAGAAACGACGGCTGGTTCCATCAAAACTTGTTTGATCCTGCCTTTTGGACGAGTGAAGAGGCGAGTTTGAAACTTTTTGAAATCAAAACTTTCTTCGAGTGGCTCGGGACCGATATCTGCGAGATGCCCGGATAGGTGAGCGGTGGCGGTTTCGAGGAGGGTGATTTTAGCAAACTTGCGCATGTCAGAAAGCACCATGTGCCTACCATTCTCAAATGAAATGACAAAATGCACAAAACGGCTGAAGGGGTCTTTGAGCTCGACAGGGGACACTGCTTCCCAAGTCGCTTTCGACTGAGTACTTACGACTTTCGACTTTTTGTACCTGCCGTACAAAAGTTGCCCCGTCATCTTCATGTGGACGAGAATGGTCTGGCCTATGTCGAGATGAATGAGAACATTTTTACCACGACGGTCGACGTTTTTGATTTTAGCGCCGGTTATCTGGACCCGAAATTTTTGGAAAAATTTCGGGTCTTTAATATGGTCTTTTCCGACATGGGTTTTACCGCCGAGATCAGTCCAAGTATCAGAAATGGTCAGCCCAGAAATGAGCTCGTTGAGCATTGTGGCGGTAGTGTGGACTTCGGGTAATTCGGGCATAGGGGGGGTTTATTTTCCGAGCGATTTTAGGGCGTGTTTGACCCGAGCACTGGTCGAAGTGATATCTTTTGGAACTTGTTTTAGAGCCTCGCGAGCTTCGAGAGGGCTGTAGCCGAGGGACTTGAGGGCTTCGAGAGCGTCCACCTCATCGCGTAGGGTGATCTCATTTTCGCCTTCATCGACAAATTTACCGCGTAGCTCGAGGACTATTTTATCTGCTATTTTCCGGCCGATACCAGAGACTTTGGTCAGGTGGGAAGTATCTCCAGAGGCAACGGCTTTCCGGAGAGCAGGGAGGCTCGAGACATTGAGTACGCCGAGAGCGGTCTTTGGTCCGATACCAGAGATTGAGATGAGAAGCTCGAAAAAGGCCAGCTCTTCTTTAGTGTGGAAGCCGTAGAGGGTCATGGAGTCTTCGCGTACTGCGAGGTGGGTCCAGAGGGAGAGGGTTTTGTCGAGTAAGGCGCTTTCGAGGAGGGGAATAGTAGTGAAAAGCTTGTAGCCCACGCCTTGGACATCTAGGATCAGGTACCTGTCGTCTTTGTGGATGACTGTGCCGGTAAGGTAGGAAATCATGGTGATACTATAGCATATCTGGGGAGGGTCTATAGGGAGATTCGCTCTATTGGCCTACACCGAGGGAAATACCTCGGTGCCCTCGATTTATATAGTCGCCCTGCTCCTTATAAATCGGGGATATAAATCGGGCGCTTGCCTTAATTCCAAATATGGTATAGTATTCTTCCCATGCCAATAACCACATCAGCAAAGAAAGCCCTACGAGGATCGCAAAAGAAGCATGCCTTTAACATGCGTTCAAAGAAGGCTATTGACACTACTATGAAGAAATTCAAGAAGCTCGTCGCAGAAAAGAACGTCAAAGATGCTACCGCGACTCTACCTGCACTCTTTCAGGTACTCGACAAAGCAAGCAAGACTGGCTATATCAAGCCAAATCACGCTTCTCGAAACAAGTCCCGCGCAATAGCGCTTTTGAAGACGATAGAAGGGAAGAAGTAAGGAAAGGGGGAAAGAAGAGAACAAAAAATCGCCTTGGGGCGATTTTTTGTTTTTGGTGCTCTCGGACAGAATCGAACTGTCATTTCTCCCTTCGCAGGGGAGTGTCCTATCCGTTGAACGACGAAAGCAGTATATAAATTAAATAATCAAACTAAAATTATCCAAAAACACTAGCGGGAAACGCGATTTACCATATCACAAAAGCACTAAAACCCCAAGTATTCTAGGAGGCGGTGACTGATCGGCTCAACATACTCTTCCTCCTTCACATATCGAGTAAGATATTCGTCGACTACATTTGGATTGATACCATCGAGCAGGATAGTAATATGTGGTACCAAAGGACGTTTTGATTTGATGTGCAGTCTCGGCTCAGTCTGTCGGGTCTCTACCCAAAAAGATTCGAGTGAAGAATACGTGTAGAGTGTATTGCCAGCAACTACACCTTTTTCATTGAGCTCGTACTCTATTTCAAATGGTTCTCTATATGCATAGAGAGAAAGAGTGAATGCGCCGAGTAAGATAAAAATAGCGAGAAGAACGTTGTTAAAAATAATCGCCGCTCCAGCGAGTGAAATAGAAATAATCCCCACAGCCCAAAACCAGTCTGCACTCTTGTCTCTGTGTGAGTACTCTGGTGCTGTCCAACGAATAGGGAGATATGCCATGTTAGTATTGTATCATTTGTTATACGAGAGGGACAATTAAATATGTGTATAAAACAACCAAACTCCTAAAACACTTTACTGAAATGTTCGGACGACCAAATTTTGATAAATTTGGTTTAGTCTTCCATTTCCTCATTTTTATGCTAGTATACAAAGTCTAAGGATGGGTGCCAGAGTGGTCTAATGGAACAGTCTTGAAAACTGTCGCCTTCGCAAGGGGGCCGTGAGTTCGAATCTCACCCCATCCGCCACAGAGCGAAGCTATGTAAGGATGGGAGTATTGCGCCTGCGCGCAATACGAGTGAG
>CALRBR010000020.1 GCA_943354385.1 Candidatus Tayloriibacteriota bacterium | reverse complement strand
AGGGTTCGATAACTGCCAGATTTAAAGAAAACCTCAAATATTGTCTCATCCCCAGGAAGTTTGATGGTACAGCTGTGTGGGGTGTAACGACCGTCATCTAGGAAAACGTGTTTGTTGGTCAACACCCACGTGTGTTCTGTGCCTTCGGTAATTTCTTTAAAAATAAAGCCAGAACCACCACCAGTTGCGTAGACTCTCCCGGAAGTGTTTTTCCAGGTACAGGTTATTTTGGCGACACGAGGTTTCCATTCTTGGATCACGGAGATGAGGCTTTTGGGAACGTTGGCGAGTGTGGTCGCGATAGCGAGTATTTTTTGATTGGCATCTATCTCGTTGAGCTTGCTTGTCTGCTCAGCTTTTTTTAGTTTCTCGGTTAGTGCCTGATTGCTTTTTGAAAAAGTATTTTCTACTTCAGATACTTTTTTGTTTTGCGAGGCAGTGGTCGATTTTAAATCGGTCAGTTTTTTGGCATATTCCTCGAGTACCTTTTGCTGTGCTCTGAGAGTGCTCTGTATTTCAAAATCTCTCTGGGCCCGGTTTTGTTCCAGGTGAATACCACTACCGATAATGAGGGAGAAAAATATAATCGTTAGGATTTGGTCTTTGATTTTATGTGGACGGATATGCATGACACTATTGTATCAAACTTTTGCCTGTCATTGATCGTGGTTGGGGAATAGACATGATTTTCAAAATCGTGGGAGTGATATCAGCGAGAGTTCCAAATGAAAGTTTGTGGGTTGAGTCAGTAAGAATCGCCGGTACGGGGTTTATTGTATGAGAGGTATGTTTTTCCCCAGTTATTGGATCAATATTTACTTCGGCATTACCGTGGTCGGCGGTAACAAAAGCGATACCTTTTTTTTCGGCGAGCACGCTAAGTACTCGACCGAGCTGGGTGTCTGTTTCCTCGAGAGCTTCGATGATTGCTGGTACATTGGCGGTATGTCCGACCATGTCAGGATTGGCAAAATTGATAAAAATAAAATCCACCCCCTTTTCTATTTGTTCGATGGCTTTGTCTGCGATAGCCTCCGCTCGCATCTTTGGTGCGAGGTCGTGGGTTTTTACATCTTTTCGGCTCGCGAGCATGATGTGCTCCTCGCCAGGATAAGGTTCTTGTTTTCCTCCATTTAAAAAATAGGTAGCGTGGGGGAATTTCTCGGTCTCGGCGATGTGGGCTTGAGTTTTACCTACCGCCGAAATTTCTTTTGCTAGTGTTGTTTCGATTTCGATAATAGGGAAGGCAACCTCGGCTGGCAGAGATTTTTCATATTCGGTCATGGTGACAAAACAAAGATTTTCAGCTTCTTTTTTTTCAGCAATTTTCTTTGAAAGCATTCGTGCACGGTCAGCTCGGAAATTGAAAAAGAAGATGCCATCATTTTTCTCTACTTTGTATGCCTTGCCGGTCTCATCGAGGAACATAATCGGCTCGAGATGTTCATCGAGTATACCTTTGCTATGGAGCTCCCCGACAATTTCTGAAGGTTTTTTGGTCTGATGTGAATTGCCCTTGCCATGGAAAAAAACACTCTCGGCTTTTTCGAGGCGGTCCCAGTTGTTGTCTCTATCCATAGCATAAAATCTCCCCGAAGCGGTGGCGATAAAACCGATACCTAAATCTTCGATACATTTTTCTAACTTTTCCAAATATCCTTTTGCACTTTGTGGAGCAGTATCTCTCCCGTCAGTAAAGACGTGGATGGCTATTTTTTCTATACTAGCTTCTTTGGCAGTTTTCAAAAATGCGTGAAGATGGTCGTGATGGCTGTGCACTCCGCCGTCGGAGAGCAAGCCTTTTATATGCAAAGTTGAATAATGTTTTTTAACATGTGCAAAAAGCTTTTTAAACGCCAGATTATCTTTGAACTCATTATTTTCAATAGCTTTAGCAATACGCACGAGGTCGGTATCAATGACTTTGCCTGCGCCGATAGTGGTGTGGCCTATTTCACTATTTCCCATTTGTCCGTCAGGAAGCCCGACATGGAGACCGGAGGCTTCGAGGAGGGTGTGTGGATATTTTTTCCAAAGAGCATCAAACACAGGAGTCTTGGCCTGTGCGATGGCGTTGTGTGTCGGGTCTTCACGATAACCCCAGCCGTCGAGTACGATGAGTACGGTGGTTTTTTTGAGGGTGTGTAACATAGAAATTATTTTATTTGTTATCATGAAACACAAAATTTTTTCTCTGCACATCTTTTCGAAAGCACTAATAAATTCCTGATGGAATTTTTCTCAGTCTCGGCTACCCGCCTGTGCCGTCGACAGGGACACATCATCTACAGATGTGAAAGTCTCTCGAAAAGATACACCTTCAACAAATTTTGTGTTTCAGAATCTTCTATATCATTTTTGGTTTGTAATCGGCTGGCGCTTCGGCAAGATATTTTTCAAGTGTTGGTCTGTCGAGAAGCCCTTTTTGTGCACCGACGTATTGGACAACGGACATTGGGTTTATTGGTGCCCAGAGGAGTGCTTCGAGAGGGGTCTTGCCGAGGGAGAGGGCAGAGGCAAAAGTCGAGGCAAAGGCATCTCCACAGCCGGTACGCTCGAAAGGAGGTTTTGGGTCGGGGTAGATGGGCATAAAGTATTGCGCTGTGCCGTCATCCATATATGCGCCTTTTGGGCCGTCGGTAATGAGTACTATTTTTGGGCCGAGAGTACGGATCGCGGTGAGTAAATTTTTGATATTGGTTTCTCCCGAGCCGAGGATTCTCTGCGACTCTTCGACATTACATACAAATACTTCTGACAGGGTATAAAGCTCTGCAAGCTTTTCTTTGCCAAGTTTCATTTGGAAAGTGCCGGGCTGAAAGGCGAGCTTGGTTTCCGGATGAGCTTTGAGGAAGGTAATGATTTCGAGATGGTAGTCAAAAGAGTTTGAAGCGAGGGAACTGAGGTATATCCATTTCGGCGCTTTTATTTTCGGTAGACTGTATGGGTAATCCTTGTGATTGACGAGGATAGTACGCTCGTTTTCGTACCAGAGGACGTAATGGTAATTGGTCTCCATGTTTCGATGAGTCGAAATGTGTTTTATGGAAACTTTGTTATGCGAGAGCACTTCAATACAGCCTCGGCCGTTTGCATCGTTGCCCACATCGCTCACTAGTGCCGAGCGGAGTCCGAGTCGAGAGGCAGAGACTGAGGCGTTGGCACTATTACCCACTGCGCGCACCTCGGTTGCAGATTCAAACGGCACTTTGTCGGCAAATTTCATGCAGATTTCGCATTTCGTATTGTCGATGGCGCAAGTTACATGTGCGTCTTTTATTTTTATAAACGCATCGGTCGTAATATCTCCCACTGCCACAAAATCAAAGGGTTTGTTGAACATATAATGTGTTAAATATGTGAGTAAGTATAGCGCACTTAGATAGATTTAAGAAGCATGATTCATGATTTACGAATAAATATTGAGGAAGTGTTGGCTGAATTCAATCTCTTGTAAAGGTGCTATACTACTAAGTATGAACACACTTTTAATTTTGGTATTGGTAGTGCTGGTGGCGGGTCTTTGGATATGGAGGGCGAAATACGGAAAAGGAAGTTTGATTGAAAGGCAGGCGAGGGAGAAGGCGGATCAGAAGAGGAAGATTTTGGAGTATTTTGATTTGGTAGGTGACGGGCGGGTGAAAAATGATGACGTACAAAAGCTCTGCGGGGTATCGGATGCGACTGCGACGAGGTATTTGGAGGAGCTGGAGCAGGAAAAACTGATCAAGCAAATCGGTGATTTTGGCACATACGTATATTACGAAAAAAGAGGGAAATAAGACTGAGCAGGGGCTCGGTTTGATAGAAAGGTTCAACGATTGCTGGTTGAGCCTTTAAAGTGGTTTTGGAGGGTTTTGGCCCCCAGAATTTTCAGTAGAAAATTCTGGGGGCCTCTTCGTTCCTTTCCCGCTGTTTTAATCAATGAAACTGGAGTATACTTATTGGTATATCAACATTAACAGCCTTTTGGGTATATTTATGGAATTTATATTACTGATCTTGGTCTTGGGTGTCGTAGGGTATCTTGTCTTTAGAAGTCCAAAGCACAGTGGCTCAGCGGACACAGGAGTGGTGGCCAATCGCCTCGCTTCACTTCTCATTCAAAAAGGTATCATTACTAAAGAGGAGCTATATGGAACAGGTAATGTATCTGCGAGCGCTCCTTCATCGACTCCTGCGCCGGTACCGACCGCAAGTGGCATGCCCCAGCCAGTTTCTCCTCTGACTGCTTCTCAGTCAGCACCTGTCGCACCTGCGCCAGCAGGCAAGGGCGCAGCAACCGCGACAGAATTTGCTTTCAATACTAAATGGCTCATGCTCGCAGGTGTCATCGCCATCCTTTTTGGTGTCGGCTTTTTTATTAAATTTTCTTTTGACAACAACCTCATCGGCGAGACAGGTCGGGTCATTCTCGGGCTCGCGATCGGTCTCGGCTTCATTGGCGCCGGAGAATGGTTTTATCGAAAATATCCAAAATACGCTTTTTTCCTCACTGGTGGCGGTATCGCGATTCTCTACCTCTCACTCTATAGTGCGTTTGGTTTCTACCAGATGATCGACCAACTCACGGCGTTTCTCGGTATGATACTCGTGACACTTTTCTCAGTCGTGCTTTCAGTCAGATACAACTCTATCGCTATCGCCGGTATCGCGCTCCTCGGTGGATTCCTTACCCCATTACTCATCTCGAGTAGTGTAGTAAACGACATCGGCCAGCTCACTTACATCGCGCTCCTCGACCTCGGACTTTTTGCTCTCGCCTTTTTTAGAAATTGGAAACAGCTCGTGTGGGGCACTGCAGTCGGTACGGTGCTTCTCGTCGGCTCATGGTTCTTTGGTAATTATGATACGAGCAAACTCTTCATGACAGAGTTTTACTTTACACTTTATTGGGCGATATTTACCGCTTCAACTCTAGTCTTTTATTATTTCAACGATAAAAAGCCGACCAACGGTGACTTTGGATTGATGCTCGTCACCGGCTTACTCTATATGTCTGTAAGCTACGGTATCTTGTATGCCGACTATTCTGCCTACATCGGACTTTTGCCACTTTTCCTCACTGCGGTCTATACAGTCATAGCCCTTATCGGCTCAAATGCAAAAAAAGAGACAAAAGCACTGGTGTATTTGCCGGTGGGTATGGCGGTACTCTTTTTGACTCTCGTATTTCCAATACAGTTTGATGGATATTGGATCACTATAGCTTGGTTTGTGGAAGCGGGTGTGATGGCATGGGTGGCACACCTACTTCGCTCGAGGATTGTGTCGTATTCGATTCCTATTTTTGCACTAGGACTGCTTAGACTATTTGCTTTCGATACGTATTTGCCACAGGAAAATTTCTTCCTTATTTTCAACGAGAGATTTGTGGTGTTTGCGGTGGCAATCGTGCTTGCACTTTTTGTGGCATATATTTTCCACACATTTTATCGTGAGAGTAAAATCCGCGAAGATTTGCACAAAGCAGCATCATTTATGGCCATCGCCAATATCCTCATCCTCTGTGCGGGCGTGTTTGAAATCATTGACTGGTTCCGTTTCGTGTCGACGACCGACAGCGTGGCACAGTCGACCAGTCTCGCCATATCGGTGTTTTTCATTATCTATGCACTGGTGGCTATTGCACTCGGTATTATTTCAAAGACTTCGGTGTTGCGTATTTGTGCGACAGTAGTCTTTGGTATCACGGTGCTCAAAACGTTTCTCTACGATATTTGGCTCCTCGAGGCATTCTATAGGATTATCGCATTTATGATCCTCGGTATCGCACTGGTGGCAGTAGGGTATCTCTATTTCCGTTTCTCGGCACGTATCAAAGGGTTTCTCACGGCATCAGATAGCACGACTATCGCTCAGTAATCTATTAAAATATCCATCGTATGAATACTTTTTTTTCAAATTCTAAAATAATTAAAATTTCAGCACTCGCGATTTTTGCTTTTCTTGGACTTGTTTCGACTGCTTCTGCCGATTTTTCTCAAAAAGAGTGGCATGAGTACAAGGAAGTCCGTTTGTCGACTGGTATAGACTCGACGACACTACTCCGAGTATCTCTCGATGCAGAAGTATTTGCGACCTCGACTTCCGATCTGCGTGACCTGCGTGTGGTGGATATCAATAACAAAGAAGTTCCGTATATTTTGATTACAAACAGAGACGATATACAGTCTTCACTTCTCGCGCCAAAGATTTTAAACAAAGGTAGTGTGGCTGGAGAATCGACAAGCTTTGTGATGGATTTTGGCGGGCCAGTTTTGCACAATCAGGTCACCCTCGATATCAACAATGAGCTAAAAAATTATCGCAAGAAAGTACAGATATACGGTAGTGCGGATATGGGTAAATGGCAACTTTTGGCAGACAATCAAATCATTTACGATTACAGCAAAGATTACCCAGCTCGAAACACAACCGTCTCATATCCAGAGTCTACATACAGATATGTGTTGGTAAAAATAATTGATACTGAAAGTGCTCCGGTCCAAGTGCTCGGTGCTTCTGCACGCCGAGATGTATACACGAGTGGTAGTCGACTCTCATACACGCCAGCTTTTGAAACGATGGTAGTGGGAAAGAATACTGAAATCGTCGCCGATTTTGGCCAGCAGGGGATTTTGGCTGATCGAGCGGTCATACTAATTGACTCTAAAAACTTTGAGCGACCAGTCAATGTGTATTCAAGTCCTGATAAAAAAACATGGAGCTATGTCGGAGGTGACGGAATATACAGATACAAAACGAGGGAATTATCTGGAGATAAAACATCTGTTGCGTACGGTGGATCTGGTGCTCGATATGTAAAATTAGTGATCCTTAACCAGGACAATCAGCCACTAAATGTGACCGGTGTATTGTTCTCGGGATACACTCGAGCGGTAGCGTTCCTTGCAGAGCCACAAGGAGCGTACAGACTTTTTTATGGTAATGAGAAAGCTAGGTCATCATCGTACGATTTGGCTCAGATTTACCGCAATTTTAAAGCCGATGAATTTATGTCGGGAGCACTCGGGGAGGAACATATAAATAGCGAGTATGTGCCACCTGTTATTCCTCTGACTGAGCGCAAGCCGTGGTTGCTCGGGATAATGCTCGGTATCGTGGCAGTACTTCTCGGTGTGGTCATTTTCCGAGTGGTAAAGAAGACGGCGGGTATTCAGGAGGTGTAGTAGGTGAGGCACTATTCCTCCTTTACTAAAGGAGGTGGCTCGTAGTCGAGACGGAGGATTTTAAATCCCTCCCCCTACGGGTACTCCCTTTAGGAAAGGGAGAATAATTCAAAAAAAATCTTTAATTTAAAACATGAAAACACTCAGACAATATATTGCAGAGGCGCAAGAAAAAAAGATTGCTATCGGACATTTTAATATTTCAAATATGGAAGGTGTGTGGGCTATTGTAAAAGCTCGAGAAGTAGTATCAAAGGAAATGGGCTTTGAAGTGCCGGTGATTATCGGTGTGTCAGAAGGCGAGAGAGACTTTTTTGGTACAAAGGAAATCGCTTCAGTAGTAAAAAGCATTCGTACATCTGGTGCGCCTGTTTTTCTCAATGCTGATCACACCTATTCTTTTGAGAGAGTAAAAGAGGCGATAGATGCTGGCTACGATGCAGTGATTTTTGATGGCACAGAGCTACCATTTGAGGAAAATGTAAAAGTGGCAAAGCAGTGTGTGGCATATGCAAAAAGTAAAAAGCCATTTTTTGGCGACAAAGTAATTGTTGAGTCTGAGCTCGGCTATATCGGCAAGTCCTCAAAAGTACTCGAAGAGGTGCCTGAAGGCGCTTCTATTTCTGACGAAAGTTTGGTAAAGCCAGAACAAGCAAAAGAATTTGTGGAGATGACCGGCGTGGATATGCTGGCCCCCGCCGTCGGGAACATCCACGGCATGTTTGCAAAAGGGAAAGATCCGGCCCTCAATATTGTGCGTGTAGCTGAAGTTTCAAAAGCTACTGGAGGTGCTCCGCTCGTGCTCCACGGAGCGTCAGGCAATACTGACGCGGATGTGCGCTCTGCAATACAAGCTGGTGTGGCGGTGGTACATGTAAACACCGAGCTTCGTGTGGCTTTTCGCAATACTCTCGCTGAGACACTGACCGCAAATCCAAAAGAAGTGGCTCCGTACAAATATCTTGCCCCCGCGCGACTTGCGATGCAAAAAGTGGTAGAGGAAAAGCTTAGGGTATTTTCGACATTAGCAAAATAAAGATTTATGATGAAATATCAAGGTTGAACCTCGCTAAATAGAGTGTAAAGGCTCAACGGTATACCGTTGAGCCTTTACACTAAAAAACCTCTCAACTGGGCCATTAAAAAGTTAAATTGCCCAATTTCGACCATTTGAGGATTTGTAAAATAAAAATCCGGCGACTATTTCTTAGTCGCCAGAGCAAGTTCTTTTCTTTTGAATCGGTTTTCAAGGTAGCCGAGCGTCAGGGCAATTTGCACCAAATCGGCGATGGTGGGCCGGAACCCAAGGAGCTTCTTGAACTTTTTTAGGAGATTCCAACGGTGTGTGTAGGCGGTGCTCCAGCTCACCTCAAGCTTAGCCCCGACCTTCTTGTCAGTGTTACCTTTGGCAAGCAAGAGCCAGACCTCATGTTGGCGAGGGGTCAGTTTGAGTTTTTCTGGATCGATTTCCACGATTTGAATTTTTTTCATTCCTTGCTAACACTACCTTTTCGACGGTGTAAAAGTCAATTTTCAGTTTTTATCAATATGCTATAATCTTGAGTATGAAAAAAATTTATATTACCAGAAGAATTTTAGATGCGGGAATAAAAATACTGACCGATAAGGGATATGAAGTGGATGTGAATCCCAAAGACCGACCACTGACACACAAAGAGCTTGTGAAAATTCTTTCAAAAAAGCCGTATGATGCGGTGCTAACCCTTTTGACTGATCATGTGGATGCGGAAGTGCTGGATGCTTGCCCTACAGCCAAGATTTTTGCCAATTATGCTATTGGTACAAATAATATAGATATAAATGAAGCAAAAAAGCGTGGCGTATATGTCACTAACACTCCCGGTGGGGGAGCTGACAGGGTAGCAGAGCACGCCTGGGCACTGATCCTCGCCCTGACTTGTCGAGTGGTAGAAAGTGATGAATATATGCGACGAGGAAAGTTTAATGGTTGGAACCCGATGATTTTCCACGGCATGAAATTGGCGGGGAAGACACTGGGGATTATTGGTACCGGACGTATCGGTGCGGATGTAGCCCATCGAGCAGTTAACGGTTTTGGCATGAAGCTCGCATATTATGATGTAAAGAGAAATGATGAGCTTGAGAAAAATTATGGCGCCACTTTTTGTCAGACGGTGGAAGAAGTTTTGAAGGTAGCTGATGTGGTTTCAATACACGTACCACTTTTGCCGACCACCCAACATTTAATAAATGCTGAGCGACTGGCGATGATGAAAAAGTCTGCGTATCTAGTCAACACCTCTCGCGGGCCGGTGGTAGATGAAAATGCTCTCGTATCTGCTCTCAAAAATGGTTTGATTGCCGGTGCAGGCCTCGATGTTTTTGAATTTGAGCCAAAGCTCGCCAAAGGCCTCGCCAAACTACCGAACGTGGTGATGACTCCACATATCGCCTCGGGTACTTCCGAAGCTCGACTTGAGATGGCAATGCTTTCAACCGCGAACATCATTCAGGTGATGGAAGGGGGGGTGCCAGCCAATATGGTCGGCTAAAGTTGATTTTTTTTCGAAGGCAGTATATACTACATCCTCATGATTACATTGAATATACACAAGCGAGATTTGAAGGAAAACCTTGATGCACTACGCACCAATGGGATGATTCCTGCCGTCTATTACGGTAAGAAAGAAAAGTCTACTCCTATTCAGGTTTCTTTCTCGGATTTTATTAAAGTGTGGCGAAAAGCGGGTGAATCTTCAGTCGTCACTCTCCAAAGTGAAGGAGTAGAGCTCGACTCACTTATCCATGACGTGGATGTTGATCCAGTCAAAGGTACTGCGCGACATGCTGACTTTTATGTATTTGAAAAGGGTCAGAAGATTCAGGTCAATGTACCAATTGAGTTTGTGGGTAACGCTCCAGCAGTCAAAGAGCTCGGTGGAAATCTCGTAAAGGTGCTCCGAGAAATACGCATCGAAGCTACTCCAAAGGATTTGCCACATACTATTTCTGTAGATATTTCTGGTCTTGCTACATTCTCTAGTGTGGTTGTCGCAAAGGATATCAAAATGCCAGCAGGTGTGACTCTCATTACTGGTGCTGATGAAGTAGTCGTTTCAGTGTATGAACCAAAAGAAGAAGTGGTAGAAGAAGTAGTAGCGGTAGATATGTCAGCGATTGAGGTAGCAAAGAAGGGTAAGGATGCGAAGGAGGGTAAAGAAGGGGCAGAGGGAGAGGCTACAGCAACGGCTGAAGCAAAACCAGCGGCGAAGAAGTAATTCAAAAGAAAAACCCCGCCGAGAATACGGCGGGGTTTTTCTTTTGTCTCACCCCAAAAACTGATATACTAAATTTATGCACCCTATCCGTTTTACTTCTGTTTTTCTATTGTTATCTTGTTTAGCCGTCGCATTTCCAATAAATGGTTTTGCTCAGACAGTCACTGGTGCCGATGTGGCCAATCGTCGTGCCGAGTTACAGAAACAGCTTGATGGTATTGAATCCGCCATTACGCTCCAGGAGACTATTCTCAAAGACCAAAAAAATAAAAGCGTCAGTCTTGAGCGAGATATCGCCATTTTGAATGCAAAGATTGCAAAAGCCAGGCTCAATATTAAAGCCAGAGACATTGCTATTGAAAAATTGACAAGTGATATTGGCACCAAGAGAGTTGTCATCTCAAAACTGTCCGCAAAGATTGATAGAGAAAAAGAGGCGGTAGCACAGCTCATACGCAAAACTGCACAGATAGAGGACGCCTCTTTGTCGGAAGTACTTTTGTCAAATAAACCACTTTCAAAATTTTTTGAAGATGTTGATTCCTTTGCTTCTATAAATACTGCGCTTAGGCAATCGTTTGATGATCTCGAAATCACTAAAGCCGAAACTAATGCTCAAAAGGAACTGCTTGAGGACAAGCGAGTCGAGGAAACCCAACTCCGCACCATCCAGTTTCTCGAAAAGAAAAAGATAGAACAAGATGAGGCCGAAAAG
>CALRBR010000019.1 GCA_943354385.1 Candidatus Tayloriibacteriota bacterium | reverse complement strand
GTCATCTAGTTTTTCTGGTGCAAGAACGGGTACATTATTTTTTTCTGCCCATACTTTTGCTTCGGTTGAGGTCAATACAAGTTTTCGTCCTTTTGGTCTATCGGGTGCGGTCACGATACAAGCAGGAATAAATCCAGCTTCTTTGAGCTTGTCGAGTGTGATTACTGAGAAAAGTGAGCTACCAAAAAATGCAATTTTAGGAATAATGTTTTTCATTTTGTTTTTTAGAATTATTCCTCCTTTTTTAAAGGAGGCCGTCGACAGGTGTCGATCACAAACGATTGACTCGGCGAGTACTCGAGCCGGAGGATTTTAAAATCCCTCCACGCTAGAGTACTAGCGGTTCTCCCTTTTAGAAAAGGGAGAACAAGTTCCTAGCTTCTATTTTATAGTATCTGCTTCCCGTACATCTTTTGCGTGATCAATAAACAGTATACCATCAAGATGATCTGTCTCGTGCTGAAATATTTGGGCAAGTAGACCACTACCACCTCTTTGAAAAATTTTACCCTTTTCATTGTAGGCTCTTACAATGGCCTTAGTAGAGCGGAGAGTTTTTCCATAAAAATTTCTGACACTGAGACACCCTTCTTCTAGCTCAGCTTTGTCTTTTGATAGTTTGGTGATGACGGGGTTTATAAACACGAGGTCGTCTGGTCGGTCTTTACTTTCTTGGAGCTCCTCGGCTAATGCAAAACCAGCTACAATAAAAATACGCAAAGGAATACCTATCTGTGGTGCTGCGAGAGCTACACCATCTTCCTGTGAGGCGAGAGCTTTTTTCATGTCAGCTAATACTTGGCGGATCCGAGGTGAGGTGAGCTCCGACACATTGACCTCAGTGGCCTTTTGTCTAAGCACTGGATTATTTTTTTGGACTATTTCTACCATTACTTGATTATACGGGGAAAAGAGGGCTTTCTGCAAATGGTACTGGGTAGAAGTAAGATTCAGGAGCCATGACTTGTGGCGGGCGTGCTGAGTGAAGCTATGCGTAGCATGTGATTTAGGATTCATGATTAACGGAAAAAAAATAAAAAGTGGTTTAAAGGCTCAACGGTGTACCGTTGAGCCTTTCCGCCAAACTACGCCTCTAATCAAGGCTATTTTAGGTAAATTGTCATTTTTATGATTCCTGCAAGAATTTATAATTGGATACAGTTCGAGGCGCAAGTGAGTATCGTGATCAAACTTTATAACAGACTATCCGGATCTACCTTAACACCCACACTTGCGGGAAGAGATTTGAGCTTGGCGAGGAGGTCGGGGTCGATCCATTTTCCGCGATGGAGCTTTATCAGGCCATGGAGGACATAATTACCCTTGACCGTATGAGTGAAGGCGGGGAAAATATCGGCGACATATGGGGCGAGAGTGTTTTGGATACTGTCCATTTGGGCGACGATCACATCTCGCTTGCCTTCGAGCGTGATTTTGATCAGTGTGCTAAATGGTGGGTAGTCAAATTGTTTACGAGCTTCTATTTCAGTACGATAAAAGTCGACGATGTTACCTCGCAAAGCATACTCGAGTACCTTTTCTTCGGCATTTCTAGTTTGGAGGAGAAAAACATTACGCGTGATATACCGCATTTTGAGTAGGAGATAAAAAATCTTTTCGCTGATGCGAAAATCAGGAATAGAAAAAAGTGAGTCGATAGAAATAATGGCGGTGTTTTCTATTTTCTCGTGAAGATATGAAAGTGCCATTTCAGTGCCGATCAAAATACTACCAGGAGAGGCATAAAACTTGGCCGCAGTGTCGATGACGCTCTTTTCTGTCTTAGTGGTATCAGCGTCGATACGGAAAACTTTGGCTTCGGGAAAACGATCCTTGATTTTCTGATCGACGAGGTCGATGCCGATACCGACGGTGCCGAGCTTCCAGCTCCCGCAGACTTTACACATTTCCTCGGCACTGCGTCTCTCACCACAACGATGGCATAGGAAAAAGTTTTGTGCCTCGTCCTTGCCCTTGTGTAGAGTGATCGGTGCGCTACATTTTGTACAGGTGACGATGTTTTGACAATCCCCACAGACAGTCGATGGAGCGATACCCCGACGAGTGGAGAGGATGAAGAGATGTTCGCTGTTTTCTCGACTTTGTTCGATGAGCTTTTCAACCTCTGGGCTGAGGATTTTAAAACTTGCCTGTGTTCCATCAGGTTTTTTGTGTTTGCGCATGTCGATGAGCTCTTGTTTGGCAGTAGAAAGTGAACGGAGTGTGAGTGGGGAGAGCTCGACAAGCTCGCCATTTTTATGTCGCCAAATAGTTTCTATACGGAGAGCAATATCTCCCATTATGAGTCGAGCGTGTATTTTTTCTGCAAAATGTTCGGCAAAAGTTCGAATATCTAGAAATGGTCTGATCTGAGATTTGTATGATCTCGAATTTTCTTTTTCGAGGATAATGGTACTTATGTCAGTGCGAGGAATCGAGAGGAAAGGCCCAGTGGCAACAATCAGTACTGGATGAGATGTGTCTTGAAGTTGGCTCCAGGCATCCAAAAATGCTTTTTTACCCATACTACTGTGGAGGACGATGGTGTATTTTTCAATACCTTTTTCGAGCGCCTTGGCAGATATTTTGGCATCCTCGACTGTGGGTACGCAGAAAAAGACGGAAGATTTTTTGGCAAATTGCTCGCGGATGAGACTGCGATAGTTTGCAAAACGGTCCGCATCATCACCTTGGACGATACATTTTTCTTGAGGCTTTATTGGTGTTACGACAGGAGCAATTTTGGTTTTGAGTGAAGTGATATTTTCCAGGACAATTTTCGGTAGGAGAGTGTAGAAAGTCGCTCCGGCAGTGCTTCCAAAATAGTCGGCGATGTGAAGGGCGCTTTGGACGTATTCAGATCGGAGAAATTGTTTAGCACGGAGAGAATCGACTTTTTTGACTGCGAAGGCAGATCTTTTAAGCTCGGACTTGAGCTCGCTAGCTTTTTGACTTTCTACGACAATGGCGGGAATGACTTTTGACCGTACTGGCACAGACACGAGTGAGCCAGGAAGCACCTCTTTGGCACTGAAATATGAGAGAGTCTCTTTGCCCATGCCCTTGGCGATAGGGATGACTTGCACAATATACATCCTGGTAGTATACGCCAGTTTCTGGATTTTTGAAGGGCAAGAGATTTTTTTATCAAAAATATTGCAAGATTGGGGTAATTGGTTGGTTGTGGATAAAAATTAAATCATGTACAATTTATAAAATATGTTAGACAGTAGCAATAATTTGGGTAATGGGTTGCCGGCTTATACGCCAGCATTAAACAAGAAACACGTTTGGAAGTACCTATTTATTATAACGGCTTTAATATTTGCTTTGGTACTATTTTTAAACAAAAGTGGCCCAAAGCCGGTTCCGGCTGGAAATTTAAGTTTTTTTACAAATGATAATATTTATTTCGAAAGTGTTAATAATAAGGATTATATTATTACAACTGGATCCAGAGGTAAGTTTTATCTAGCGGAAAATGGTATGGAGTCAGAAATAACGGGATTACCTTCGACTATAATAAACTACTCTATTTTTCCATCTAACGATCTTTCCTATTTGTTTATTTCTCATACGGCTGGCGTTTCATCTTGGGATTGTTGTGATGTATTTAGAATAGTGGGAAATTCAGCACTTAAACTTCAACAGAGTGAGTATCCACCACATGTCTCCTATAATAAATTTATAAAAGGATTAGATAATGGGGTACTGGCCATTAGAGATAAAGAACGTGTTGCAGTTATTAATGGACAAGTCGAAACTCGTATCGAAGGTTTGCCTCGATTTACAAGTGTAGAACAGGGGGTCCAAGACAAATACGGTAATTGGTATATTGATTTATATGATGGAACCGAACAGAAATCAAAACAATATTTTTTGTATATTCAGAATGCTACCGCTACTCGTATTTCAGAAAATCTTAGCCATGCTCTTTTTATTAACTATAAGGGGAAAATATATACTTCTCTTTTTAAGAATGGCGAAATGATTTTGGCCATGTGCGACAAGGGTGTGTGTACAGAATTATCAGGAAATATAATTCCTAAAACTAATACCGGTTTTTCGTGGATACACGAAAATGATAATTTGTACGCATACACTTTCAATGGTATTTATTTGGTAAGTGATTCTAACATAAGGAGGATTACTCAAACCTCGGCACTCACGGAAATTGCTAACAGTAGAGTATTTTTACCAATCGAGGAATCTGATGGACTAGTTGTCTATGAGATCATTGGTTCAGAATTGGTTAGGCTTGATAATTTGCCTCATAAGTATGCCCGTTTTATAGGAAGCCCAGTTACGGGTGAAATTTATATTAAGGGTTTAGTAGATACTGATATCTTTGGGGGAAATAGTTTATATCGGTTAGAGGATAAAACTTTTAAGGAGATTAAGGTCAATGGTTCACATTTTAAACCCAGCGAGATCTTTTTAGATAATAGGGGGAATGTTTTCGTTACGCGCATCAAAGATGGTTCGCACGATTTGTTTCTTATAAAAAATGACATCGCTCACCCAATCTTACACGAAGGGATTGATATATCATACCCAACTTTTTTTAGTAATAATGCAAGTACCTATGTAAAAACAGGGTCTTCATACTATAAGATCAGTTTATTTTGATTAGGAATGGTAAGAATTCATTTTGTTAATTTTTTTACATCCCCCTGATAATTTCCACCTTTGCCCCGAGTTTATTGAGTCTATTTGCGAGGTCTTCATAGCCACGGTTGATACTGTACACATTGCGGAGAATAGATGTGCCTTTTGCTCCTAGCATACCGATGAGGAGGATGACAGCAGGTCGGAGAGCTGGAGGGCAGATAGCCTCAGTCGCCTTGAGCTCGGTAGGGCCGGTGACATAAAATCGATGGGGGTCGGCAAGTAGGGTGTCAGCACCGAGCTTGTCGAGCTCTTTATAATGTATGGCACGCTTTTCGTACACCCAGTCGTGTATAAAAGTCTGGCCGACGGCCTGAGTGGCGATGATAGCAAAAAAGGGAAGGTTGTCTATGTTGAGGCCGGGGTAGGGACGGGCTTCTATCTTTTCCTCGAGTGCGACGAGCTTGCTCGGCATAGTCTGGATATCGACGAGGTCGGTATAGCTGTTTAAAGCTTTGTAGCGCTTAGAAATTTTACATTTAAAACCCATTTTTTCGAGTTTCAAAAGCTCGAGCTCTAGAAAGTCGATAGGGCAACGACGGATGGTGATGGATGATTTGGTCACGATAGCCACCGCGAGGAAAAACATGCTCTCGATAGGGTCCTCGCTTAAATAATAGGTGACCGGTGTGTCGATCTCTGCCTTTCCATGTACTACTAGTGTACTTGTGCCGATACCCTCTATTTGTACACCGAGGAGCTGTAGGAAATGGCACATGTCTTGCACCATGTAGTTGGCTGAGGCAAATTTGATAGTCGTCTTGCCTGGAATGCGTGCTGCGGTCATGAGAGTATTTTCTGTTACGGTATCGCCGGTCTCATAGAGGACGACGTAGCTTGGTTTGAGTTTTGAGGCTGTAATTTCGTAGTGGGTCGACTTGGTGGCTATGTGTACACCAAAATTTTCGAGAGCAAAAAAATGTGGCTTGACCGTACGTGAGCCGAGCTTACAGCCGCCAGCCTGAGGGAGACGAAACTTTTTGACTGAGTGGATAATGGAACCAATCATCATAATGATACTTCGGGTACGAGTAGCTGAGGCGTGATCTATTTTTTCTACGGCTATTTTTTCGCCTGGCTTGATTTCTACATCATCACCGACCCAACGTACAGAGACATCCATACTCTGAAGTACTTCGATGATACGATAGACCTCCTCTATCTTCGGCATATTTTTCAGCGTCGTTTTGTTTTTGTTTAGAAGGGAAGCACAGAGGAGACCGACAGCGGCATTTTTCGATGACTTGGTGGTCACTTCGCCAGAAAGCTTTCTACCACCTTCTATTTTGAGATTGAGTGAATTGTCTGAAATTTTTACTATATCCTTTTTGAGTGCGTCACTTATTTTGGCTAGCATTTCAGTGGTCATGTTTTGCTCACCGCTTTCAATACGGGCGATAGCACTCTGGGTGGTTTCGAGTTTCTTTGCAAACTGCTCCTGAGTAATACCTCGCTCCTCGCGAAGGTTTTTAATGAGTTTTCCGATATCTTTTAATTGTATGTCGCTGTTCATAAAATGATATTTAGTGTTAGGTATATAGTATAGCATATATGCTATGTTATACAAAGTGGGAGATGGAGGCTGTGGAAAACCTGTTCTATGTTTTTTCTATTCAAAAATGCTGAATGTGGTAAACTAAGCTCATTATTAATAACATATGAAATATGGCAGAAACAATAGAAGTGCCTTTACAGTATACTCCGGAGCAAAAAAACAATTAATTGATGGGATTAAGTCTAGATTGAGTTCTTGGCAAGTATCCAAGGTTGATAAGTTGTATTCTCATTTAAGACTGTTAAGCGCAAGAGGCTATACTCAAAAAAGTGTTAAAGATAGCTGGTCAGAGATGATAGAATTATGCGAAGAAGGAACAAAGGAAGGAAGAACTCGTGGAACATGGCATGTCGCTATGAATCCAGATGTGGCCCCAAAACATACAATAGATGATTTGCCTTGGGTGGTGAATCACGATGATGTGAGGGCCGAAGAAATACTAACCGTGGAAGACTTGATGGGTTGTGTAAAAGAAGTAACCAGATAATTTTTTACCAGTCAACTCAGTATGTTGACGGTACTTTGTAAGATACATCGTACAAGAAATAATCTCTGTGTTAAGCCATTTCAACGGCTCAGTGGTACCACTGAGCCGTTGAAGTAGTTTAGCTCCGAAGTTTTCAGTAGAAAATTTCGGAGCGTTCCCAATTCGTAAATGGTACCTTTATCCTTCATTTGTTTTTTTCCCAAAAAAGCGTATAGTACGGGTACTTGTATGTCATTTTTCTCTAAAAAACTCGGTATTGATTTGGGCACAGCAAATACACTCGTATTTCTCCCTGGCAAAGGTATTGTTTTGAATGAGCCGTCGGTAGTAGCGGTATCAGAGCAGGACAATAAAATCCTCGCGGTCGGTCTCGAAGCTAAAAACATGGTCGGTCGTACACCAGACAATATTATTGCGTATAAGCCGATGAAAGACGGGGTGATCGCGGACTATCGAGTGACCGAAGCGATGCTTAGATATTTTATCGACAAAGCGCTCGGCAAATGGAATATTTTCAAACCTGATGTGATGATTTCAGTACCGGCGGGAGTGACTTCAACTGAGCGTCGGGCGGTGATAGAAGCGGCACTCAAGGCAGGAGCTAAAAATGCCTACGTGGTAAAGGAGCCGATACTCGCGGCGATCGGTGCGGGCATTCCGATACAGGAAGCGATTGGGCACATGGTGGTGGATATTGGTGGAGGTACTACAGATGTGGCGGTGATATCGCTCGGCGGTATTGTGGCATCGACTTCAGTCAAATGTGCTGGCAACCGTATCGACTATGCTATAGCGGACTATATTAAAAAGACTTTTAATCTTGCCATTGGAGACAAAACTGCCGAAGATATTAAAATAAAAATTGGCTCAGCGATACCACTCGAGGAGGAGCTTACCATGATCGTCAAAGGTCGAGATTTTGTGACTGGGCTTCCACGCTCTACTGAAATGAAGACCAATGAGATAGTGAAGGCGATCGGTAAGGAGCTCCGCGAAATGATTAAGGCGATCAAGGACGTGCTCCAAGAGACTCCGCCCGAGCTTGCGGCGGATATTATTGATCAGGGTATTATTATGACTGGTGGCTCATCTATGCTCCGCAATCTTCCTGAACTAGTTTTCCGTCGCACGGGAGTAAAGGCGACTTTGGCTGAGGATGCTCTTTTTTGTGTGGCTAAAGGTACGGGTATAGCGCTTGAGCATTTGCATACATACAAGAAGTCGATTATTTCGAAAAGATAAGATATTCACTATTTGCCGAATTAATTCTCCCTTTCTTAAAGGGACAGTCCACAGGTGTCGATCACAAACGATCGACTTACCCGAAGAGGGAGGGATTTTTGTTAAGGTTATAAAATCCTCCGCCCTCTACGGGGCACCTCCTTTAGAAAAGGAGGAATAATACAAACATGAAATCCTTGCGCGAAAGTTATAAAAATACGGGAAATCTACATCACGCCTATTGCTTGGTGGGAGTGAGAGACGTGGTGCGAAATGAGCTCCACACTTTTTTGGCAAATGATTTAAAGATGTCAGTGCAAGGTAATCCAGACATATGGAATTTTGTCGGTGATTCTCTCGGTATCGATGAAAGTCGCACACTAAAGATCTCGCATACGGACCGGGCGTTTGCAAGTGGTGGCAAACGGATTTTTATTTTGTCTCTCAATACCATGGGGCACGAGGCACAGAACTCTCTGCTCAAGGTACTCGAGGAACCAGTGGAGGGAAGTCATTTCTTTTTTATTTTGCCGACGAGTAAAGTTCTCTTGCCGACACTGCGTTCGCGCATGGTGATCATTACTCACGAATCTTTTGGTGCGGGGGATAGTCAAAGTGATCTCGCCAAGTCGGCTAGAGATTTTATCAAAGGCCCACTTTCAGCTCGACTGGAATTTGCAAAAGGGACTGCAGAAAAAGTTTCTGAAAGTCTCGAAACTCGTGCCGGAGTGGCCGAATTTATCTCCTGCCTCGAACGAGAGCTGTACGCATTATCCAAAAAAAAAGCGACAGAAGCAAAAGCGCTATCTGCTCTAAAAGAGGTGCTTTTGGCTAAAAAGTACATCAATGACCGCTCGTCCTCTGTAAAGATGCTTTTGGAACATACGGCTCTAATGTTGGGTTAAACAAGGTTTTTATATAAGAAATCGTATTCAGGTTGTGTAAAACGCTTGACTTTTAAAACTACCTATGCTATACTTAGGTATGAAGGGTGTTTAGGGTAACCAAAGACACTCGCTCATTGGTAACGGGTGTGTAGCTCCATTAGGGATCACACCTCCTTCCAACGGATGACCCACGGTCCGTAGGTTGAGACTGAACAGTGGTAGCCTTGGTGAGATATGACCCGTCTCCCAGGGGTAGTGCTTGTGGTCAGTCCTTCGATCTGTTTTTGGTCCCTCAAGACCAGATACGCAATACCATGGAACTGGTAAGTGCAACAGAGAGCGACAATGGTGGTAGGCAATCCACTGCTACAGGTGTAGCTCGGTATTACGAGGCGAACAGTGCTCGGGTATTGAGAAGCCCCTAGCCGTTCTCACCCAAAAAGGGGTGCGCGAAAAAGTGTTGTTCATTTCGAGTGTCGGTAGGGGTCGCTTCGGTGGCCTCGGGGGCAGGATGGGGGAGACTTCAAATCTTCCTGTCCTGCCCTTTTCCTTTTACATAAAACTTTTTATTTTTAGTAGATTAGGGTATACTATTTATATCAAACTCTTTCTCGGCACATCTTTTTGAGAGTACGAATATTTTTCTGGTGAAAAATTTCTGAAGTCTCGGCTCCCGTCCTGCGCCGTCGACAGGGATACATCATCTACCGATGTGAAGCCCCTCTCAAAAAGATACGTCTTCGACGAGTTCGATAACTTTAAATTTATAATTTTTAACTTTACATTTTCGCCATGGCCTACGATTTTTCAAAATTCAAAACTAAAAATAAAGATGTAGAAGAAAGGCTCAAAAAAGAACTCGGTACTGTCCGTACTGGTCGGGCCAACACGGCTATTTTGGATACAGTCACTGTGGACTCATACGGTGAAAAAATGTCTATTAATCAGGTCGCTGCCGTGACTGCCGAAGACGCACGCACTATCCGTATCGCTCCATGGGATATGACAGTAGTGAAAGCTATAGAAAAAGGCTTGACTATTGCGAGTCTCGGCGTGTCTGTAGTAGTCGATGATAAGGGTGTTCGAGTAACTTTTCCCGAGCTTACTACCGAGCGACGAGTGGAGATGGTAAAAGTTGCCAAAGGCAAGATGGAGGAGGCAAAAGTGTCTCTGCGAAAACATCGTGACGATGCTTTGAAAGATGTGCAGGAAAAAGAGAAGGCTGGGGGAATTGGCGAGGATGAGATCAAACGAGTGAAAAACGAAATACAAAAGATGGTGGATGTGAGTAATAAATTGTTTGAAGAGATGTTTAGTAAAAAGGAGAAGGAGATTGTGGGGTAGGTAGAAATTTTTTTTTTCGGGGCACCTTTAAAGGCCTATCAGACTGAGATAAGCATCTGTAGACGAAGCCCTCATATTTTCTGGTGAAAAATTTCTTAAGTCTCGACTGCCCGTCTCCGAAGTCTCTTTAAAAGTTGCACCATCAACGAATTTTATACCAAACATCTAGATGGAGGGTGAGAGGTGTTGGGGAGGGCGCATCTCTTTGGAATTATTCTCCCTTTGTAAAGGGAGTACCCATAGGGGGAGGAATTTATAATCTAAATCCCTCGGCCCGGAGCCTGCTGAGTCGATCGTCTGTTGATCAACACCTGTGGACGGCCTTTACAAATGGAGAATAATACATGGCTCTGGTACACATTAGTCGATCGTCTGTTGATCAACATCTGTGGACGGTCCCATTACAAAGGGAGAATTAATACAGGTATGCTATAGTATTCACCATGAACATTATTTTATTTTTGATTGTGTTGGCAGTGTTAGTGCTCGTACATGAGTTCGGGCATTTTATTGTGGCTAAAAAGTCAGGCATACGAGTAGATGAGTTTGGCCTCGGCTTTCCGCCAAAGATTTGGAGTATTAAAAAAGGCGAAACCACATACTCTTTGAACGCGATTCCTTTTGGTGGATTTGTTAAAATTTTTGGTGAGAATCCAAACGAAGAGTCTATTTCCGGCCCTGATAGTTCGAGAAGTTTTGTAAAAAAACCAAAACACATTCAAGCTGCGGTATTAGTGGCTGGAATTGTTTTTAATTTACTTTTTGCGTGGTTACTTATTTCTATCAGTTTTCTTTTTGGTGTGACTGCATCTTCGACTGATTATGCGCGATACGGTGAGCGATTACAGGATCCTCATATTGTGGTGACGATGGTGCAAAAAGGTGCGCCAGCTGAAAAGGCAGGACTCAAGGCGGGGGATACTATTCTCGCGGTTACCACTATGGCAAAAGCAGGTCCAGCAGGATTAAATATCGAGGTAGAGCAGGTAAAAAAAACAATCTC
>CALRBR010000018.1 GCA_943354385.1 Candidatus Tayloriibacteriota bacterium | reverse complement strand
GAAAATTACTGGCATTATCAGCACCATCAGCAAAGGTATCGGCTTCATCGAGAATCCAGCAAATCCTGACGGAGAAGACATTATAGTCGTACAAGGTTTCCTCAACACTGCTTTAAACAAAGACGAGGTAGAAGTCACTCTCGAACCAGACAAAAAAGGGGAACGTCAAACGGGCAAGGTCACTAAAATAATCAAACGAAACAAAACCTCTTTTGTGGGAACCATCGAGCTTGACCGAGGTGTCGGTTTTCTCATTCCGGATGACCGAAAGATGTACATCGAAATCATGCTACCTGCTGAGGAAATCAAAGGCATCGGAAATGGCACTAAAGCTCAAGTAGAATTTGTATCATGGGAAGATCCCAAGAAAAACCCTCGTGGCAAAGTAGTCAAAGTACTCGGTAAAAAAGGTGACAACAATGTCGAGATGGCTTCTATCGTCCTTGAAAAGGGCTTCAATACCACTTACCCTGAAGCCGTGCTAGCTGAAGCAGAGAAAATAGGTAAGGATCAAAAAGTAATTACTGCCGAGGAAATTGCCAAACGCCGAGACTTCAGAGATACCCTCACTATGACCATCGACCCAGTCGATGCCAAAGACTTTGACGACGCAATTTCATTTAAAAAGTTACCAGACGGTCTCTATGAAATAGGTGTGCATATTGCTGATGTGTCACACTATGTTACCGAAGGTTCTGCGCTCGACAAAGAAGCGTTTAGCCGTTGTTTTTCTGTGTATCTTGTTGACCGGACTATCCCCATGCTTCCCGAAGTCCTCTCAAACGACGTTTGTAGTTTGAATCCCAACGAAGAAAAGCTCACCTTCTCTGCTATTTTTGTTATGGACATTCATGGCCAAGTAAAAGAACGCTCTTTCAGTAAAACCGTTATTAAATCGGACAAGCGTTTTAGTTACGAAGAAGCACAAGAAGTTTTAAATGGGAAATCAGGCAAATATTGGGATGAGCTTTCGACCTTGAATACTATTGCCAAAAAACTTCAGGAGGAAAAGTTTAAAAATGGGGCTATCGAGTTTGACCAGGAAGAAATAAAATTCATTCTTGATGAGAACGGCAAGCCGACCGGTGTGTACAAAAAACCTCGCCTCGATACACACAAGCTTGTCGAGGAATACATGCTTCTGGCTAATCGCGAGGTCAGTAAGTTTATTCACAACTCAATCAAAAGCAAAAAGTGGAAAGAGCTCGGCTCTCTATACCGCATTCACGATGTACCAAAGCCAGAAAAAGTAGCTGACCTCGTGATCTTCCTCAAAGCCATGGGATATGTCTTACCAGTGAAAAATCACACCCTCAATCAAAAAGATATTAACATCCTCCTCAAACAAGTTGAGGGTAAGGCCGAGGAGTCACTGATAAAGACTACGACTATTCGCTCGATGGCAAAAGCGATCTATTCTACAAAAAATATCGGCCACTTTGGACTCGCATTTGATTACTACACCCACTTTACCTCGCCTATCCGCCGATACGCCGACCTCATTATCCATCGTATCCTTTTTAACCATCTAAGAGACAAAAATATAAGCGATGCCGAAGTAATTCATTATGAAAAAATCGCCCGCCAATCATCAGACCGAGAAATTTCTGCCTCTGAAGCGGAGCGAGCATCTAAAAAATACAAGCAGGTAGAATACATGCAGGAACATGTTGGCGAGACGTTCGATGGCACTATTTCTGGCGTTACCGAATGGGGTGTGTATGTTGAAGAAATCAATACAAAATGTGAAGGTATGATCAAACTCCGAGAGCTTGGTGACGACTTCTACACTCTCGACGAAAAGAACTACGCCATCGTCGGAGAAAAATCTAAAAAGCGTTTCCAGCTCGGCGATACTATCAAGATTAAAGTGATATCTGCTGATCTTGATAGAAAGACACTGGATTACGCGTTGGTGAAATAGGTTGAAATAAAAAAGATCTGCAAAAAAATGCAGACCTCTGTGGACATCAATCACTCTCGACAAGCACTGGGGTTGAATCCGGGATGTAACGAAAACCAGTACTCATTTCCGCATTGGCGTTTCCGATGGAAGGTGGGATTTTTTTGCCGCCCACCATCAAGCCCTTTATCGAGCCCCTGAGAGTAAACCACTGACCCACCTTGACTTTAGAGAAAGTAATTTCAATTTGCATATTACAAAAAACAACCTTTATATAGTACATTTTCCTGATTTTATTGCAAGAAGATTAGTGACAAAAAAGATTCCCACGAAAATCTATTGATTTTCGTGGGAACTAACATCAAAGAAGGGTGCAGATACAGGAGACGTAACTTGTGTCGGGATTACTGAGCGAAGTGTGCGAATGTGACACGGTCTAGCAAGACTCGTTACAAGCACGGGGACACGGTTTAGCACTTTAACTAAACCACGGTTCTAATCGAGGCTATTTTGGGAAAAAATACTTCTTACACTTTTCTCATACCCCATACTTACTTCAATATATCCTATTAAATACATTTTTTTTGACTATTTTAAATCGACTCAAAACTCCCCGAATTTTCTAGTGAAAATTCGAAGATTTTCCTTAAAAAACACCATTACCCTACTGCTCCTTCAAAATAAATCAGGGATTTTTCCGATTTTGTTACGCGCTGCCCTGCGTTCTATTCTCATAGAGTCTACTTTGCCGCCGCTGCCGCTTCTTCAAATTTAATAGAAAGAATCTTCGACGCCCCATCGCTTCCCATCGTCACACCGTAGAGTACCCCAGCACGAGACATCGTCTCTCGATTGTGGGTAATCAAAATGAGCTGAGAATATTTTGAAAGGTTTGCAATCATGTCGCCATACTTTTTTGAATTGGCTTCATCGAGGGCGGCATCAGTTTCGTCGAGAATAATAAACGGTGGTGGATTAACCTGTGAGACAGCAAAGAGGAGTGCAATAGAGGTCAGTGCGCGTTCCCCACCAGAGAGCATCACGAGACCTTTTATTTTCTTGCGAGGCAGAGAAACCACAATATCCACACCCTCATCACCTTCTTCCTCGAGTTCACCAGAGAGAACTGGGTTACCTTCCATATCAAGCTCAGCGCGCTTTTTCTTTTTCTCACGCACTACGGAAAGTGACGCTATTCCTCCACCAAACATCAATGAGAAATACTCCTGAAACTGTCCATTAATTTTTAAAATCCCTTGCTTAAATTCCGTATCCAGTCGCACATCGAGCTCCATGATCATTCCTCTCAGAGACTCAGCCGACTTTTGTAAATCCTCGAGCTCACGAGCCAAAAAAGCATCTCTCTCCTCGGCTTCTTTAAACTCTTTCATCACGTCCTCACTATTGCCTCCACCAGCATCCTCGAGACGAACTTTCATTTTTTCTATTTGCTTTCGGCGCTCCTCTTGTATATGTCGCATTTCTGCATAGACCGCTTCCGTAGAGACAGCTTGTCCAGACGTATCGAGCAACTCGTGTTTCTGGAAATCCATCGTGTCTCGGCCAGCCAAAACATATGCCTCGGAAAGTTCTCGCTTAAAATCCTCCTCCAGCAACACAAGTCTGTCTTCCTGACTTTTCAAAATACCAAGTAAACCATGGAGCTCATTCTGCCGGGCCATACTGATCAAGATATTTTTCTCTGCATCACGGTTTAAATCTTTTTCGCTATCAATCGCTTCCTTGAGAGCAATATATTCTTTTTGTAACTGAGAAAGTGTCTCGACAGCCATGTCGACTTTTTCCATCAAAACTTTTTTAGATTCTTCTAGCTTGGCTTTTTCGGTCTCATTTTCTCTCAAAAAGGCATCATCTCTGACACCCATGTTATGAGCTACAAAATCTTTTACAAAACTTTTTACTTTATTTAAAATTTCTTTCACAGCCAAAAGCGAATCCTGCTTTTCTCCCACTTCTATCTCCCTCACAATACGGTTTGCAAAAGACTCCACGTCACGCATGTAGATAGTTTTGTTTTCCACACTTGTCTGCCGTGACTTCTCCTTTGCAATCATGCGCTCAAGTCCTGCGACCTGTCCCTCAAGTCGGCCGAGGTCGAGTGTGGCGGAATCTTTCTGCACTCGAGTGTCGGCAATCTTAGTTTCAAGTTCGATTATTTCAGCACTCTTTGCATCAGAGGCACTGGACTTTGCGAGTTGCGCCTTTGCAAGGACGAGCTCATGCCCAAGCTTTTCAAGTTCCGCCGACGGACTCTTTCTTTCACTTTCGATACGAGTCCGCTCATGTTTTAAATATATTTCCTCACGCTTAAAGTAGTCTCTGTAGAGTACCGCGAGAGATTTTTTCATCTCAAATGTTTTTTCTATTTTCTCTACCTGCTTTTTTAGGAATTTGAGGTGCGGAGCTATTTCCCGACGCAAAGATTCAACAGATTTTATATTTTCATCGGTCTTCTCTAGCTTCTTCTGACTCTCCTGCTTTTTGTATTGATATATTTTAAGGCCAAGAGCATCTTCGATCATTTCTCGACGCTCGCGTAGATTGGCATTGAGAATTTTATCTGCCTCACCTTGAGAAATGATGTGATGACAAGAGGCGCCGATATGTGCACCAGCGAGTAGCTCAATGATGTCCTTGAGTCGTACCTGTGAGCCGTTGATGCGATATTCGTTTGAAGAGTCTCGATGCACCACGCGCTCGAGAGTGACTTCATCAAAGTCTACATTGAACACACGCCGGCTATTATCAAAAACCACTTTGACCGAAGCACGATTTTGCCGACCGAGATCACCTCCGCCATTAAAAATGAGATCCTCGCCTCGCTTACCTCGAAGAGATTTTATAGACTGCTCGCCGAGTACAAAACGAAAGCCCTCAGCGACATTGGACTTACCCGAGCCGTTCGGTCCCACAATACCCGAGATAGACGAAGTAAAATCGAGAGTAGATTTCTTGGCAAACGATTTGAACCCAGCAATTTCGAGACTTTTCAGATACATATGGGTAATTGTAGCAAATTGATAGAAAAACGCATGTTTTAAGGCCTTTCGATGGTACTTGACAAATACACTCATCGGGTGTATAATAGGGTTTGAGCAAGAATTGAGGCATGTTGCCAAAAATTCGACTGTTCATTGGAAACAAAGTAAAGAGAAAGGAGTGTCTTTATGGCACTTAGCAAAGAGAGAATCGGTGAAATCGCAATGCTGATACTCCAGAGCAAATTGGAATCAGATGGCCTCATCCGCTTGACCCCAAAGGAGATCAAGCGTAGCATGGCCAACGAGTCCAAAAACCTCGGGATCCCCGCACACGAAATGGCCGAATTCGCCAAGATCGTGCTCAAGACAGCCTTCGACAAAACGATGGCCGAGCTCGACTCGATCAAGGCACCACAGGACGAGAAGTAATCGTCCACAACGGACAAGGTCGAAAAGCAACCGCTTTTCATAAAGGGGTAATTCCGGTTTGTCAGTAGCCGATCTGCTTTGGCCGATCCGCGTAACACAAATCCAAGAGAATAAGAACCCTTCCTCTCCGAAACTGCCAGTCCTTGAGATTGGCGGTTTTTTATTTAAATTTTTATTTTGCTTATTTGCTCTTTGGTACGCTATACTACAATTATGCTTATCAACAAGGGCTTCTCTCCAAAACGCGACCCGGGTGACAAGAGTCGCATTCCGCCCGGACAATACAAAACCGACGACTTCCCCGTCCTCTCTCTCGGCCCGACTCCGCATGTCGATACTAAAGACTGGTCGCTTCGCTTGGAAGGCCTGGTAGAAAAACCTCAGAAATGGAATTGGGACGAGTTTGCCAAACTTCCACACGAGGATGTAGTGCGTGATATTCATTGTGTCACCAAATGGAGCAAGCTCGACTCGCGGTGGAGAGGTGTGTCGCTCGATTATTTGATAAAAGAAGTCTGGGTAAAGTCAGAAGCCAAATTTCTCATCGCTTATTCAGACGACGGGTACAGTACCAACATACCTCTCGAAGATATTGTCGGTGGCAAAGCGTGGATTGCAACATCATATGATGACGACGCCATCACCGACGAGCACGGTGGTCCCGCTCGCCTCCTCATCCCACATCTCTACTTTTGGAAAAGTGCCAAGTGGGTGGCCAAGCTCGAATTTGTTGAAAAAGACGCACCTGGCTTCTGGGAAGTCCGCGGATACCACAATCACGGCGACCCGTGGAAGGAAGAGAGATATTCAGGATAGTAAAATAAATATGAAAAAAAGAATATTAGAAACTCATCAGTCAATCGTCTCTCTCGGGCAACTTCTTTTGAAATTTGCTCGTACCAACCGCGCTACCTATCACGAAGATGGTATCACACCAGAATCAGATACCGACCATACTATTATGCTCGCGGTAATAGCCTGTGCTTGTGCAGAGAAATTTGCCCCCAGTCTCAATCGTGGAAAAATAGCTGAACTCGCACTTGTCCATGATCTAGTAGAGGTATACGCAAAAGATACTCCAACTCTCAGACCACTCGACAAAAAAGGTGCTCATGAAAAAAAACTTCGAGAAGAAAAAGCTTTCAAAAAAATTGAGGGCCAGTTTGAAATTGTCTTCCCATGGATTACTCAGACAATTCACGAATACGAATCACTCGCATCACCGGAGGCTCGTTTTATCAAAGCGATAGATAAAATCATGCCAAAGATTACAAGTATTTTAAACAATGGCGCAACCGAGAAAAAAGCTGGATTTTCAAAAAGCGATGAACTCGAAAAAATGTACGCCAATCAACAAAAACAAATCGCTGAGTGGGTCTCCGATTGGCCAGAGATTGTTGACATTTACGAGGCTCTAGCGCATGAGGCGCTGACACCTTTTAAAAAACCTTCTGGCAAAAAACGGATAAAAATAATTCTATAAAATGTCCCCCTGGCTCATCGTTAAATTAGTTTCATCAAAAGTGGTTTCGGAGAATGTAAAATCTCTGATATTTGAAGTCCCTGAATGGCCGGGACACAAAGCCGGACAATATTGTGATATTCGTCTTACCTCCGACACAGGTTATCAAGCACAGAGAAGCTACTCTATAGCCAGTACTCCAGTATTAGGCTCAAAATTCGTCGAGTTTGGTGTAAAGCTTTTTGACAATGGCGAGGTTTCTCCGTATCTGTGGAATCTCGCACCTGGAGATAAAATTGAAATCAAAGGACCTCTGGGTGGACATTTTATTTGGAGCACTGATATGCCCGGGCCACTTGTCCTCATTGCCGGAGGCTCGGGCATAGTACCCCTCATTTCAATGCTCAGGGAATATGTTAGGTACAGCAAAAACACTGAGCGAGAAGTAGTTTTACTCGTCAGCGCTTTCAGCCGAGAAAAGATTCCATACTATACTGAACTCGAGAAATATAAAAGAAATTTTCCGAATATAAAAATACTTTACACCCTTACCAAAGATACGCCTGCGGACTGGACAGGCTTTGCTCGCCGAGTCGATAAAGCAATGCTCGCAGAAATCACTTCCGGACTTTTAGACAAAATGCCGATAACCTACGTTTGTGGCCCCACCGGATTTGTAGAAGCGGTCGCAAACACTTTGGTTGAGATTGGATTTAACCCACATTCAATAAAAACCGAACGGTTCGGCTAAATATCATCTACGCCCTGGCCTAGGAGGGATTTAGAAAATTTTCAATCGACCTAAGCTTCATCACTTGCCCAAAATAGCCAAATAGTAGAGAATAATGATATGAATCCCTCAGAAGTACCTCGACCAGACGAGCAAAGAGAACCATCTCGAAAAGAATACTTTGAGCGACTCAAAGAACACGCGCTCACAGAATTGCGACACCGTTATGAGAAGCACGAAGACGGGCTAGGGGTTTTTCCTGTGGAAGATGATCGCGTTCTTGATTTTCACACTAGCTTTCATACCGAGGATATTATCCGTAGAACAAAAACTATACTCGAGACAATAAAAGAAGTTTGCCCAGAGCTCGTCGATAAGACCGCTGTCGAGGATGGTGAGATCGCGGCTGCCTTTCATGACATTGTTCAGGAATGGGAAGCAGAGACAATCCTTAGTGGAAACGGAAATGGCCTCGATTTTAAAATAATTAGAAAAAGAGAGAGTGGAAAAAATGAGCTTGCAAGTGTACGGATCGCACTTAACTTTCTCGACCGACTTGAAGAAGAAACTGGGGGGAAACTTTTTTCAGCAAAAAGCCGGGAGCATATAACAGAAGCTATCCTAGCTACTGTACCTAGCTTTGAGGATGGTACGGTCGTTCAGAAAAATATCACCGAGCAGAGTTCTCCAGTGGCGCGGGCGCTGGCACTCGCAGATATCGGTGCGGCCGGTATGGACGGTCCAGAGGCCTTTAATACCGCGGGGGATGCTCTTTTTCGAGAAGACAATATTGACATTACTAAAGCTGTTGCCGAAAGGGAGCTACTTTCAGAAAGGACAAAAACCTACTTTGCCAGCCGAATGAAAAACTGGACTCGTGATCAAATTGCCTTTGCAGAAGGTAGAAAAAAACTGTTTGAAATTGAAATAGCCCCCCTACCAAAACCTGCGCAGGATGCAGTGCGAGCAGTTTTTAGCAAATTTGAAAAGACGATTGAGTCAGCAAAGGCATACGCAGAAAAACGCGCACCGATGTCATTTAAAGAGCTCATAATTGATTTTGGTTATAGTGTTTAGTCTAGCTTTTTACCTACTTTCTCACCTTAGAATAAATTTTATTCCCAAAACGAAAATCTAGGTACTCGACACTAGTGAGGAACTTTTGAAGCGTTGTCGTGGCAGTTTGGTCACTGATAAAAGTATTAAACGCCGAAAGACTTTTTGTGTATGACTGAGCGATAGTAAATCTAAGCACTGTAGGAATCGTGCCACCTTTTCCCAAAAGATACACCTCAACATCTCCACCATAGACGCGCACTTGCTTACTTTCGACACCCACCGAAATGAGCATGTACACAAACTGATCTAGACTTCGAAAATCGTTAGTAGGTAAATACTGCGCCCCCAACACCACTCCATTCCCCACCGCTCCACCATAATAATGCATATAGACATCACTAGAAAAGACAGGTGCCTCTGAGTAAACTAGTCCGGAAGAATCAACGAAATAACATTTTGTATTATCTGCTGGTGATATAGCGATTTTGTTTCCACACCACAAAACGTACGGACTACGTTCTTCTATAGATATAGTGATCCCTTGTAATCCGTCACGTCGAACATCTACGGAGAGTATCTTTAGAAAAGCATTCTGGAGTGTAGAAAGAATCTCTTCCTTAGGATAAAAAATGGTGTTATCTCGAGGAATCACATATCCATACGAATCGGCAAGTACTTTTTTTACCAATTCTTTTATGTCGGACTCCGGTATTGAGGTGATACCAGAGATCGAAATGCTGTGAATCCTAAAATTCTCTACGTGGAATGCAAAAATAATACTACTGACAATACAAAGAATGGATACGGCCAAGATAAAAGATCTTTTTATAAAAATCTTCTTCCTCTTCTTTGCTAATTTTTTTGTTGGAATGTACGACATGATTGAGTAGTCGAAAGTCTAAAGTACTCAGTATAAGTCCCTCTTTCATTATTCTCCCTTTCTTAAAGGGAGTACCCGTAGGGGGAGGGATTTAGAAATCAAAATCCCTCGGCCTGGAGCCAGCTCCCTTTACCAAAGGGAGAATAATGCACCCAAAGGCCCTATAGCTTTGCAGTAATCACCGTCTTCCCTCCCATGTATTTCTGTAGTACCTGAGGAATCAGTATCGAGCCGTCTGCTTGCTGGAAATTTTCTACCAATGACACGAGGATACGTGGAGTAGGGATCGCGGTACTATTGAGTGAGTGGGCATAGCGCATTTTTCCCAGAGAGTCTCGGTAGCGGATATTGAGTCGGCGAGTTTGGAAATCATGGAAGTATGATGCAGAACTGATCTCACGATATGTGTTTTCGTTTGGCACCCAAAGCTCAATATCGTACTTTTTTACCTGACCGAGACCGAGGTCGCCACCACAGTTGACCACCTTGTGATATGGAATACCTAGAGATTCGATAAACTCCTCTGTGTTTCTATTTACCGCCTCATGCTGAGCTACAGACTCAGTATGACTCGCCTCACAGATAACCACTTGTTCTACCTTGAAAAACTCGTGTACACGGATGAGCCCTTTCACATCTTTACCGTGACTTCCCGCTTCTCGCCTAAAACATGGAGAAAAAGCCAGATATTTTTTTGGTAAATCTTTTTGCTCTAGAATCTCGTCGCTATGAAAAGCCATAGTCGCCACTTCGCCGGTACCGGCGAGGAAATCATCGTCCTGCGTCTTGTACAAATCCTCTTCACCCTGTGGCAAATACCCTGTACCAAAAAGTGTCTCTCTTCGTACAAGTGAAGGCACGATCATCGGAGCAAAATCCTTTTTCAAAAAGAAATCCATCGCGTATTGCCAAATAGCAAAAGACAAGAGTGCTGCGTCATTTTTCAAATAGTAACCACGAAAACCGGCCACTTTGGTACCACGATCAAAATCCACCATGTCGAGAGTCTGCATGAGGTCAATATGCCCTTTTGCAGGAAAAGTAAACTGTGGCTTTTCACCCCAAGTCTTTACCTCTTTGTTATCAGCGTCACTCACCCCCTCTGGTACAGACATGTCGGGAATGTTTGGCACTTGGAGCATCAGCGCCTGCCACTTTTTGAGGACAGTCTTGAGCTCGGTCTCGGCTTTTTCTAGGTCCTCCTTCACAATCTTCATCTCAGTGATCATAGACATCTTGAGAGCCGGATCAGCTATCCCCACTATCTTTTGGCTAAAGGCATTTTGCTCAGCACGCTTAGTGTCTGTTTTTGCAGTCAGCTCACGACGAGTCACATCGAGGGCAATGAGTTCAGCCACGTCAAATTTGATGTGCTTTTTCTTTGCACCGAGCTCAATCAGGTCTTTGTTTTCGAGTATAAATTTTATATCCAACATTCCGTCATCATACCAAAAATGATATAATTAATCCAATGGTACACCTCATCCGAAAACTTCGGGCAAAAGAATTCCCCGAAGCACTATGCGAAATCACTGACCCTCCTGCGGAGCTGTATCTACAAGGTATGCTTCCAAAAAAAGATAATAAGATCCTCTGCGTAGTCGGCTCGCGCAAGTTTAGTACCTATGGCAAGGAGGCTTGCGAGAGCATTATTGCAGGTCTGGCTGGGTACCCTATTACTATAGTATCGGGACTAGCACTCGGTATCGACAGTATTGCGCATAAAGCCGCGCTCAAGGCAGGCCTTCAGACCCTCGCCGTCC
>CALRBR010000017.1 GCA_943354385.1 Candidatus Tayloriibacteriota bacterium | reverse complement strand
AATCTGTGCAGTACCAGTCTTTGCAGCGATACGATATTTATCCATTTTCATGGTACCAGCAAGAAGTCCTGTATCAAAAGCTTCTACCAGCATGCGTGTTATTTCTGTAGATGTCTCTCTCTTAATTATTTCTTTGCCTTGCGAAGAGTCAATCTTTTTAACAAGACCGACAGAATAGTCGATTTCCTTTACTAGATGTGGGTTGACAAGATAGCCACCATTACCAAGAACTGATAGTGCACGCACTGTGGCCACCGGTGTCATGGCAATACCCTGACCATATGCAGCCGTCGCATGCTCTATTTCACGTGTGCTTTTTAAGTTTTGTACAAGACTTTTTGCCTCATTTGGTAAATCTATACCAGTAAACTCCCCAAGACCAAAGTCTAGCATATAGTGTGAAAATTCATCTTTACCAACCTGTTGCATTACAAAAGCTGCCCCGGTGTTTAGTGACTGATTGAGTACATCCTGCATAGATGTCTTTGGCCCTCTTCCTTTTAGATCATAATTGGATATTTTTTTATTATTGAAGACAAGAAAACCTTCGTCATTATATGTTGTGGTAGCAGTAACCCTCCCAGTATCTAAACCAATAGCCATCGTAAGTGGTTTTATGGTAGAACCCATTTCGTAGACACTTTCTACTAGAGGGTTTGTGAATACATCGCTGTTTTTTTCGTTCTTTAGGGCATTTGGATCAAATGTAGGATATGCTCCAAGTGCATATATCTCTCCAGTTTTTGGATCAATTATAATACCCCCAGAAAGCTCTGAATCCCACTTAGTATGCATTTTTTTTAGAGTGACTTCGAATGTGTTCTGGACTGTTGGTTCGATTGTAGCTACAATATCCCCCTCGAGAGGTGTTTCTGTTGAAAGTGACTTCTTTATGTTTGAAAAGATCTCCGCAAAGAAATTTATATACAAATCCTTTGTATTGCGTGTAAGTACACCCTCATACGATCGTTCGAGGCCGTATCGTCCTGCAAGAGTTTCGTCGTTTGTACGATATCCAATAAAACCCACTGTGTGAGCGGCCAGCTTCTGAGCCGGGTAAACACGCCATCTTTCTTTGTAAACTTGTACACCAGGTACCGCTAGATCACCAATTTTAGTACCATCCTCTTTTGACATCCTTTTAATTATTTCTTCGTACGGATCATCTTTTTTTAGCGATTTTTGCAAAAAGGAGTCCCTGTCTAAAGTCGGTAGAATGAATTTCAATGAATTATATGCTACTTCTGGGTCAACAAGAAGTTTTGGATTAACGACCAAAGTAAAGCCCTCCTTAACGCTTGCCACACTCACACGACCACCATCTTTTGCTTCAAAATAAATACTTCCTCGATCAAAAGTGTTTTGATTTGGTCGAGCGTATTGTCTATCTGCGCGTTCACTGTACTGTTCACCTCTTACTATTTGTACAAAATATAGCTTTACAACAAGTACACACGCTACCAAAAAGATAACGACTAAAAGAAAGCGGATTCTGTTTACATGATTAAATCGCATTATTAAACGACAAAGTCTTTAGTGTATTTTGCCTTGAGACAAAATGGGGTTCTCGAGAAGGCATGAATCCTTTTTCATATGCTACCTCGAGCGTAACCGCATTTTTTAGTGTAATATAATTTGTATTTAAATCAGAAATGTGTGAGACCAGTGATGCTCTCTCCTTTCCAAAGCTTTCTCGTAAAACGATATTGTGAACTGTGTTTTTTACAAGGAAACCATAGGTAGTAAATAGAAGTACAAGCAAAAGAAGTAGCCCAAAAAATATCTTTTGTTCTAGTTTTGAGACATTTTGTATTTGGTGTTTTATTTGTTCGGTCATATATTTATTTTTTTTGAATTGTTCTTAATTTTGCACTTCTTGCTCTAGGATTTTCCGTTAATTCTTGTTCTCCGGCTATGAGTGGCTTTTTATGTATCAATTCCCCACTCTTTTCTGTCACCTTATCTTTGAAAAAATTCTTAACTATTCTGTCCTCGGTGCTATGAAATGATATTACAGCCATTCTTCCTGTGGGCCTAAGTCTCTCAAACCCCTTACTTAAACCTTCCCGAAGACTTCCCAGCTCATCGTTGACCGCTATTCTGAGAGCCTGAAATGTCTTGGTCGCAGGGTGTGTCTTTTTGTGCTGATAGCTACCAGGAACGGCACTTTTGATGATTTCAACGAGATCGAATGTAGTTTTGATAGGAGCTAGTTCTCTAGCCTCCACAATAGCTTTTGCGATCCTTCTCGAATATCTCTCTTCTCCGTATCCATAAATCACGTCAGCAATATTTTCCTCTTCCCATGAGTTAACAATGTCGTAGGCAGTAAAGCCTTTTACACCACCCTCTTTTTTAAATGACATAGAGAGTGGCTCATTTTTTTGAAAAGTAAACCCTCTACCTGATTCCTCAAATTGGTTTGATGATAAGCCGAGATCAAATAGAATTTTATCGGTGTGTTTGTACCCGGTAGTGTCTAAGACACTGTCAATATTTCGAAAACTTTCATTTACCAAAGTGACCTGACCACCTGAGAGTCGCTCTTTTGCATGTGTGAGTGCGTCTGTATCGAGATCAATACCTACTATTGAAATATTTTTTCCAAAACGTTCCACTACCGCCACGCTGTGTCCTCCACCGTTGACTGTACCGTCCACAAAAACATTACCTTTTTCAAAAGCTAGATCAGCGAGCACTTCTTGTAAAAGGACACTTTTGTGTATCATAAAATTATAGTATTCCTAGCTGACCAAGCTTTTCTGCAAGGCTGTCAGCCTGTTTTTCGACGACCTTTTTATATTCAATCCATGACTTCTCGTTCCACATTTCTACTCGGCTCTGCACACCGATGAGCACCACCTTGGTTTTTAAATGCGCTCTTTCCTTTAGAAAATCTGGAACTAAAATACGTCCAATAGTGTCGACATCCACCTCCACAGCTCCACCCAACATGTATCGGTTAAAACTTCTGTTGTCTGCGCTCAAAAGTGATGACTCACCGAGCTTGCCCGAAATAGAGGTCCACTGCTCCATTGTAAATATCCACAAACAACCATCGAGACCTGGGGTAACTACAATTTTTTTGCCCATTTCCTGACGAAACTTCACAGGAAGTGAAAGTCTGTTTTTGTCATCTATGGTGTGTGTGTATTCGCCGATGAGCATTGGAGTAGATTTAAGATTTAAGATTTATGAAGTTAGGTGGAGAAAACTTCTTCACCAACACGAGCTCACACACCTTAACCCCCTTCATTTTGTAGAGTACAGTTTCTTGTTCAATACCTGACACAATTATTTTTGAAACTATTTTTGTGATTTTCATGGTTTTTAGGTTTTATTATTTCCTAAAGCAAACTTTTTACTAAAATTTGCTTGGACGAACTTTTTTTACTAAAAATGTTTTAGTCCCACTTCATCCCACTTACAACATATTATATAACACTTCATCCCACAATACAAACAAGTTATCCACATTTAGATACAACAAAATACCCCGCAAAATGTGTTGATTTTGCGGGGTATTTTGTTGTTCGTCTCCCTATTTTTTATTCTCCTTCGGTTTCATGATTGGGAAAGCTTGTGTCTCACGAAGTGGTTTATCAGCAAGTATCGCGAAAAGTCTCTCACCAAAGCCGAAACCACACGTAGGTGGCATACCATGCTCAAGCATCTCAACAAACTCATGATCAGGCATCATAGCCTCAGTATCACCAGATTCAATCAACTTTCTCTGTGCCTCGAAACGCTCATTTTGGTCAATAGGATCATTCAACTCAGAATACCCTCTTCCCACTTCACTACCGGCAATAAGTGGCTGGAACATCTGTGCTACCTGAGTACCTGCTACCGATTTTGCAAGTGGTGCCACAAGCAGAGGATGATTTACAAGAAAAGCTGGACCCGAAATATTCTTTCTACAGTATTTCCAAAGAGTATCCGTGAGACGCTCTTTATTATCACCCTCGTATTTTGTTTTGAGCTCATCAAGCTTCTTTTTCATCTCCTTTTCAGAAGCAGAGATTACATTCAAACCTGTTTGTTTTTCTATTTCTTCTACATAATCAATTTTCTTCCATTCATCAACCAAATCAAATGTATGTCCACGAGTAGTAAATTTCGTCGTACCGAAAACTTCTGTGGCAATAGATCGATACAATTCTTGAACAAGTCGCATACCGTCCTCATAATCAGCATACGACCAATAAAACTCCATATTGGTAAACTCTTGCAAGTGATCTGGGCTAGAACCCTCGTTTCTGTACACCCTCCCAATTTCAAATGTTTTTGGAAATCCGCCTGCCATCAGTCTCTTTTGCCAAAGTTCTCCCACTGAGATTCGCATATACACATCCAAATCATAGTCATTGTGGTGCGTCTTAAATGGCGTTGCTTCTGCTCCACCAGTAGTGACCTCGAGTGTCGGCGTCTCTACTTCAAGAAAGCCGTTCTCCGACATGATTCGTCTCGTCACATTCCAAAACTGCGCTTTTTTGTAAAGCAAATCTCGTAATTCTGGATTCATGATAAAATCCAAATATCTCTTGCGATATCTTTCATCTGCATCTTGAATACCGTGCCATTTTTCGGGTAGTGGTAAAAGTGCCTTTGTGGCAATTGTCCAAGATGTCACCAAAATACTTTGCTCACCACGTTGTGTTGTAAACAAGTTCCCAGAAACACTCAATATATCACCAATATCTATTGCATTTGTAAAAAGTGTAAACAATTTTTCCTCAAGCGTATCCTTTTTAATCACCGTCTGAAATTTTGCGGTCCCATCATCAAGCACGACAAAAAGAATTGCTCCCTGACCACGAATAGCCATAACACGACCCGCGAGCGAAACTGGTGTACCTTTTTCTCCATGATTTTTTTCTAGTTCTGCAAATCGATTTTTAACTTCAACTAATGCAAAATCACGCGCCACTTTGCTTGGGTACGGATCCATCCCCGCTTTTTTGAGCAGTGCGAGCTTCTCTAGTCGTGTTGCTCGAAGTTCTTCGATAGAGGCCATTATATATTTATTCTATTGATGCAATAGTATATTCTACCTCACCTTTTGGAGTTTTGAAAGTAAAAGTTTCCCCTTTCTTCTTTCCTGAGAGAGCCATACCTATTGGAGAGAGATTTGAAATCTTACCCTGAGTGGTATCCGCCTCTTCTGAACCTACAATATGATACTTGTGGATCAGCTTTTCCGAGTCTTTTCTGACCATAACTGTAGAGCCTATCCCCACGGTATCCGAGTGTCTGTCTGGTAAAAGTGAAGCACTCTTAAGTAGCATCTCAAGTTTGATGATTCTATCTTCAACATTAGCCTGTTCGCCACGAGCTTCCTGATACTCAGCATTTTCGGAGAGATCCCCGAGAGACTTTGAATACTCAAGGTGTTCAGCCACTTCCTTTCTGCGAGTCGTTCTTAGGAAGTCAAGTTCATTCTTGAGCTCCTTGAACTTTTCCTTTGTAAGATAGTTTAAACCTTCAGTCATTGAAAAGTGTTCTTAAATAATTAATTTACTCAAGTATACTCCCAATTTTGACCTAAGTCAAACAAAAATACCGAAAACACTAAAGTAGCCTTGTTTAGAGCTGTGCTTTGGCAGAAGGGCTCAACGGTCTACCGTTGAGCCCTTAAAACGAGTTCCTTCGATTTTTCTACTGAAAAATCGGGGTTTGACTCCCAATTTTTAACTTTAAATTTTAAACTTACTTGATATACTCCGGCACATATACCGACATCCAGTCCAGTATCTGGGACATCACCCTCACCGAAGCGGCCCCACCTTCAAGATCACCTTCCTCCATAAGAATTGCAAAAGAATACTTTGGATTTTTATAAGGGAAAAATCCAACCAACCAGGAGTTGATATACTGATTCCCCCTGCCTACCTGTGCAGTACCAGTTTTGGCTGCTACCTCTACTGACAAAAACTTGAGTCCTGGAGCACTTCCAGAAACCACCGTATCTCTCATACCTTCATGCACAATATCAAAATACTTTCTCGGGATATCGAGTGTCCGCAAAACCCTTGGAACACTAAATGTGTCACCCAATAGCAAGCTGGGTTGGAGTACCTTACCATAATTTGCAATCGCTCCGACCGTACGTGCCATTTGTATCGGCGTTACCTGAAAACCATACTGTCCGATCACCGTGTTATAAGTATCTCCCACACGCCACTGATCATTCGGAAAGTTTACCGCTTTCCACGCTGGACTTGGGATAGGTTTACTGACCTCTCCAGGCAAATCGATTCCCGTCTTCTCCCCAAGACCAAAAAGTTTTGCATACTTCTCTATATTAGCGATACCAATGCCTTTTTGATCTTTGTATCCTCCCCCCACTTCATAAAAGTAAACGTTTGAGGAAACTGCGAGCGCCCGTTTCAAATCCACCCATCCATGGGCTTTCCAATCCTTGAAAATAGAAAACTTTGTATCGTCGTATTGATTGGGTAAAGAAATAGAGCCGGTGCTCAAAATCTTTTTATTTGGATCAATTACGCCCTCGTTTAAGACTCCCATCGCCATTACTGTTTTTACAATCGAGCCCGGAGTATACGTACCATTAGAGACTCTGTTCAAAAAGATGCGGCGCTTACTATTTACATAACTTTTTATTAAATCTGCATTATCTCCATCGGTTAAAACCTGTGAACTATATTCTGGGTAACTAGTTGAAGCAAGAATCTCGCCTGTATGCACATCCATAATCACACCCGCTCCTCCCACAAACCCGAGATCAGTCGCCACTTCTTTTATTTTTTCGTATAGTTTATTTTGCACCCCTGCATCAATTGACAATGTAATATTCGAACCATCTTTTGTCGGTTTAATAATATTTTCTGATTGTATTTTTCCCAGAGCATCCACTTCGACAATTTTTAGGCCATGCGCACCACGTAGTCGATCATTATAGAACTTTTCAATACCGTCAAAACCTTCAAAATCGGGTCTATAATAAAATCCATAAGTATCTTTTGAAGGATATTTTACGTAGCCGAGCACATGACCAAGACCCGCTATATCAACGTACTTTCTAAATGAGAAGTTGGTATCTTCACCGAGTACATTCCACGCCAGTTCCTTTTCATTTCTATCATAAATAATACCCCTCTCAGCAAACACGAGCGTGTTACGCAGACGATTTTTCTCACTTTTTAAAATATACATATCACCCCCTTTCACCTGCAGTGCCCACACTCGAGATACATACACCATACCAATAAATACAAAAAATAATGCCAACACAATAAGACTCGTTTTAGAAATTGGTTTTTCTAAACGACCCTCAAACTGATGTGTATCGAATTCAGGTAAATTACTCGAGTCAAGAAAAATTTCATCCGGATCAATGTCCTTGTATTTTTTTATTCCCAGTCCACTAAAATATTTTTTAATCTTGCGATTCATGCTATATAATTATGATCGCACATAGAGCTTACTTTTTACAATCGGAGCGAGCAGGAAAATAAGTACCGATACAAACGTGAAAATAAATCTATCCATCATCATGCCGTGTCCATATAAAGCATCAATGAGTATGCTGAAAAAAATAATCTCGGCATAGGTAGTAAAATAAAAAACGCCCCCCACAGCCAAAACTGTCCCTACCCACCAAGGAAAGAGAAAAATACTCAACACAATAATACAGAAGCTGATAATTCGTAACATATCTATTGGATACTAGCTGGCTTCGCCACAGTTACCCATCGCACATCCTGAATATTGACTGGGCTAGCAAAAAGCACTCTCTGAAATGTCTTGGCTGGACCAAGATCGACCTGTCCCACCACACCAAGTAACATGGAGTGAATATCTGGCACCACAATCGAATCACCTTTTTGCACACTGATTTCCCGAGAGAGAATAATCTCAAAATTGCCCGCACCACGACCAACCGCCTCTACAGCAACTGATTTTGGACCCACTAAAACTGGTGTTTTTTTGCCAGGAGATGATAAAAGCTGAGCTTTTGAAGACGTGTTGTTGACCTCAACAATTTCACCAACTAGATTATTACCCCCAACAAAAACATAATTACCGACCTCTACTTCTTTATTTTTCCCTATATCTAATATAAATGTATCATATGGGGAAAATGGAGGAGTACGCAAAACACTGGCCAGCATAGAGATGCGACTTTCATCTCGGCCCAATATCTCTTTTAGTTCTTTGTTTTCTTGCCGGGCAATATCTACTGCCAAAGTATCGATAATCATTGTTTGCAGATGTTCTTTAAGCTCCTTATTCTCCGTCAACAAGACTTCTTTCGATCTAAAAAGGTCTACCGTACTGCGTATCGATTGGGAAAAGGCATTCTCACTTCTCCACACCAATGATCCAAATCTTGAAAAAATTCCCGATAAGAAAGAGGCAGCGATAACACTCAAAAAAACAACCACAATAATACCTAGAGTAATTTTATTCTTCCTATCATCATTTCTTTTATTATTTTTTATGAGGTAATTCATCTTCATTTTGAATCAAGGCTTCTTGATACTTTTCAAGGTCTTCGAGAATAATACCCGTACCACGAGCTATCGCGGTCAGTGGATCTTCCGCCACATAGACAGGCATTTTTAACACATCGTGAAGTAGTCGGTCGAGACCCTTGATTAAGGCCCCTCCTCCTAATAGGTACACACCATTTCTCATCACATCAGCAATAATTTCTGGTGGTGTGGTCTCAAGAACCTCCTTTACCGATTCTACGAGGTTGTCTATCGACTGAGTTATTGCTTCCCGAATATCTGAATCAGTAATCACCACCTCTCGTGGCAAGCCAGTAATCAAATCTCGCCCGCGGATAGCTGTCTCTAGTGGCTCCTCTCCTGGTAGCACCGAACCTATTGCAATTTTTACCGCTTCAGCTGTTTTTTCACCGATTAAAATCTTGAACTCACTTCGGATATAGGTAATGATATCAGTGTTTAGCTTATCTCCCGCAATTTTAAGATTTTTAGAACGCACAATACCACCGAGTGAGATCACCGCCACATCTGTTGTACCTCCACCAATATCCACCACCATACTTCCCACAGGATCGTTCACAGGCAGTCGAATACCGATCGCCCCCGCCATTGGCTCTTCCACTATATATACCTCTCGAGCTCCAGCATTTCTGGTTGCATCTCGCACGGCTCGAATTTCGACGTTCGTAATTCCCGAAGGCACTCCCACTACTACTCTCGGGCCGAGAAATTTCTTTGATTGACTCTCTGCCTTTTTTACAAGATAAGCAATCATTTCTTCGGTCACCTCAAAATCAGAAATCACTCCATCCACAAGAGGTCTTACTGCGATAATGTGTGCTGGCGTTCTCCCGAGCATAGCCTTGGCACTACTTCCTACTGCTACAACCTGACCTGTTTTTTGATTGACCGCTACTACCGATGGTTCATTGATCACGATTCCCTTTCCCCGCAAATACACAAGGGTGTTGGCAGTACCTAAATCGATACCGATATCATTTGAAAACATACGGTAAATTTTTTCTTTCAGTGGAGTGGCCATATTTTTAGTTCGCTTTTTTTGCCAATATCTTCTGCAATTCCGTCTCTGAGATTTTGGTCACATCGCCTGTTTTACGATCTTTAAACTCCACAACTCTTTCTGCAAGAGTTTTATCACTAACAATAGCTCTGTATGGAATACCGATAAGATCTGCGTCAGCAAACTTCTCTCCCGCTCTCTGATCTCGATCATCATACAACACCTCTACACCCTGCTCAGTAAGTTCCTGATACAATTCATCTGTGTATGTCTTTACCTTACCCTCTTTATCAAAAAGTGCAATCAGGTGAAGTCTAAATGGTGCGACTACTTCTGGCCACACGAGACCATTGGCATCTGAAAGCACCTCAGCAATAGTCCCCATGAGTCGTCCAGGACCGATACCATAGCTTCCCATTATCACCGGTTTCTTACTTCCATCCGACGCCACAAAGTTCAGCTCAAAAGCGTCAGAAAATCGTATACCGAGACTAAATATATTTCCGACTTCCACAGCTTTTTTCTCCACCAGGTCAATACGCTTTATACTAAGGTCTTTTAAAACCTCATCATTAAGTACTTCTTTGTTGACCGCAATCTTTTTCTTTTCATCTATAAAAATACTATCTTCTCCTGCATCAGTCACCGTCTGAAATTCATGAGAATATTTTGAAAAAGATCCACCCGAAGCAAACGTAACGTAGGTACGATCTCCGAGACCAAGTCGCGCAAAGACTCTCGAGTATGCCTGCTTTGTTTTTTCATAAAAAACATCGTGCGACTCTTGGTCAGCAGAAAAAGAATATAAATCTTTCATCATAAACTCTCGTCCACGCATAATACCAGATTTCGCTCGAGTCTCATTTCGAAACTTAGTTTGGAATTGATACACATAGCGAGGCAAATCCCGATATGAGGCGATGTAGTCTTTCATAAGTGCTGTCAACTGTTCCTCATGCGTCGTCCCGAGACCGAGTTCCGTATCATTTTTCAGCTTTGTCTTGAACCACACATCGAGCACCGAGTCGTCCCACCGCCCACTAGTCTCCCACACTTTTTTGTCTTGAAGGGCGGTGAGGGTCACTTCCTGTCCACCGATCGCATTCATCTCTTCGCGTATCACACCCACGATTTTTTCCATTACTCGCAAACCAAGTGGCAGATAGGAATATACTCCTGCCATTTCTTTGTGTATAAATCCTGCACGAATCAATAGCTTGGCATTCTGTGCCACCTCGTCCTTTGGAGCTTCTTTTCTGGTTTTTGTAAAGAGAAATGATTGTCGCATAAGGACAATAGTACAGCAAATGTGCCTTAAAGAGAATACTTGACTATATGGTTATGCGGTAGTATCGTAAAAGTAGCTGACGGAAACAATTCAACCCTCTACTTGCTCTTTTCATATGAATCTGTTCAAAAAGTCTGGTGCTCTTGATTCTGCCAAATTTCCCGAAAAATATTCCATCGAATCTCTCGGAAATGCTATTTTCTTTGGTGTCCTTCTTGTCATAGCTTTCATTTCTATTCCTATGTGGTTCCTCATTGTTGATGAACTAGGGAAGGATTGGGTAAAAAACGTTGCGTTAACCCTTGTAGTCCTCGATCTCATGTGCGCATGGCTGGTGGCGGACATGATCAAAAAGTGGTTCAACACAAAAAGACTGGCTATCGCACTATCTCTAGGCTTGCTCATTAGCGCTGGTGTCCTATGGTTCACTGATGACAAAATCTGGGCGCTCATCATTGGGCTATTTGTGTGCATGGCCGACACCATGATCTTCCTCAAGTGGCTCTCCGAAAGGTTTCTCGAACGCCTCTCACACGAAGAAGAGACTGAAGATTAATCCCAACCAGGCTGAAACGCTTGGTTTTTTATTTTTCAAAAATCTTTACAATAAATCAGATATCACTGTATGCACCAGGTGTGCGGTCGCACACTTGGTGTATACAGTGATATCTATAGTAAATCAAAAACCTTCCAGTAGAGATCCCAGGAAAAAAATTTGCTGAAAATTTAAACGACTAAATGTGAGTGTTTAGCCCTTGAAATTTTTAGTAAAATCTGGCCTTGGTTGATGCTGCTTCCCAGTTTATCGAGCTATTTACACCCCCCACGCGCGCGAAAATCCGCAAATTTTCCATGGTACTTTGTACTCGTTACTTTCTACTTTTAACTTTCTCCATTTAATTCCCCACTATTTTTGCAATATCTTTATATGTCACAATAATCATCAAGAGCATGAGAAGCGCAAAACCA
>CALRBR010000016.1 GCA_943354385.1 Candidatus Tayloriibacteriota bacterium | reverse complement strand
GGTAAGGGTCAGTATGGTCACGTAAAGATTACTATCCGACCAATGGTGCCTCTTGTCGAAGGTGAGAAGATGGCAAAGAACGTCAAGCGATATGCGGAGTTTGAGTTTATCGACTCAACCAAGGGAGGTGTGATTCCACAAGAGTTTATTCCTGCAGTAGAAAAGGGTGTGAAAGAGGGAATGGAGCGCGGAGTGGTGGCTGGCTACAAGCTGGTAAACATTTCGTGTGAGCTGACTTTCGGATCGTACCACGATGTGGACTCATCTGAAATCGCGTACAAGATTGCCGGCTCAATGGCGTTGCAGGAGGCTGCTAAACGTGCTCGACCAGTGATTCTCGAACCAATCATGAAAGTAGAAGTTGTGGTGCCAGAGAAATTTATGGGAGACGTGGCCGGACATCTTTCTTCAAAGCGAGGACAGATTGAAAACATGGGTGATCGAGGTATGAACAAAGTGATTACCGCCAAAGTACCTCTCTCAGAAATGTTTGGATATGTGACGACACTTCGCTCGATGTCAGAAGGTCGCGCAAGCTCTACTATGGAATTTGCTCAGTACGATATCGTGCCACCAAATATAGAGAAGACGATTGCAGAGTCGAGAAAGTAATCCCCCGATTTATATCCCCGATTTATAATGAGCAAAGCGACTATATAAATCGAGGAGACCGAAGTATTCTCTTCGGTCAAGGTCGATAAAGCGAAGCAACCTTATAGATTAAGTCTATCAAAATAGGAAAATACCCCGCTACGAACTCGTCACGGGGTATTTTTTACCCATTATTATTTAACAACTAGTACCGAATAAAACTTCGAAATCAGGTTACTGAGGGATAGAAATTTCTGCCATAAGAGTAACCACATCTTCCTTTGTCTTGTGGGCTGTATGAGAGAAACTTGCTTTTTTCTATATCATTTGCTATGATTGCTTCTGTCGCATTTTTTGGTTGTTTTTAAAAATAACCTGGTATTAACAAAGATTTATTATCATTAATTTTTTCTTAAGTTACAGAGCTTAGCCATTCTCGTGAGCTGAGCTTTGAGAATTAAGAGTCAATAAAACTATGGCAGATTTTAATCGAACAAAGCCCCATGTAAACGTAGGTACCATCGGTCACGTTGACCACGGCAAGTCTACTCTTACCGCATCTATTGTAGCTGTACAGAGCCGAAAGGGTCTAGCAAAGCTTACAAGTTACGCAGATATCACAAAGGGTGGTACTGTTCGAGATGCAAGCAAGACTATTACCATCGCAGTTTCTCACGTTGAATACGAAAGTGAAGCTCGACACTACGCACACGTAGACTGTCCAGGTCACGCTGACTACGTAAAGAACATGATCACTGGTGCCGCTCAAATGGACGGTGCAGTACTAGTAGTATCAGCAACTGACGGTGTTATGCCACAGACTCGTGAGCATATTCTCCTTGCTCGACAGGTGGGAGTGCCAAAGGTGGTTGTTTTCCTAAACAAGTGTGATCTAGTTCCTGATAAGGAGCTCATCGACCTCGTTGAAGAGGAAATCCGAGAGCTTTTGACAAAGAATCATTTTGACGGGGTGAATACTCCAGTAATCCGAGGTTCTGCTCTCAAGGCCCTCGAAGCGACTGGTACTGATGACGAATGGTCAAAGAAGATCACTGAGCTCGTTTCAGCGCTTGACAACTTTATTCCAGTTCCAGTTCGCGAGACTGACAAGCCATTCCTTATGCCTATTGAAGACATCTTCTCTATTGAAGGCCGAGGTACTGTGGTTACAGGAAGAATCGAGCGAGGTATTATCAAGGTGGGTGAGGAAGTGGAAATCATTGGACTTAAAGACACTGTAAAGACTGTAGTAACTGGAGTAGAAATGTTCAACAAATCTCTAAACGAAGGTATGGCTGGAGATAACGCAGGGCTCCTTATCCGAGGTATTGGAAAGGATGATGTTACTCGAGGTCAGGTCCTTGCAAAGCCAGGTACTGCAAAGCCACACTTTGATTTCGTATCAGAAGTATACATTCTAAAGAAGGAGGAAGGTGGACGACATACTCCGTTCTTTACTGGGTACAAGCCACAGTTCTATGTAAGAACCACAGACGTGACTGGAGAAGTAACCCTTGCAACAGGTGTTGAAATGGTTATGCCAGGAGACACTGTGACCTTCAATGTAAAGCTCGTAGCGCCTATTGCACTCGAAGAAAAGATGCGATTTGCGATTCGAGAAGGAGGTAAGACCGTAGGTGCAGGTGTGGTGACTAAAATCAACGCCTAATCTCTACAATCTGAAATACCATGACCGTCAAAGATACTAAAAAAACAACAAAGAAGGCAAGCGCAAAGACTGATGGGGTTGCAAAGCTCCGCATCCGAGTGCGTGCTTACGAATACAAAATCCTTGACGCGTCAATCAAGCAGATTATGGATACTGCACTTCGCTATGATGCGGAGATTATTGGCCCGATTCCACTACCAACAGAGATCAAGAAATACACTGTCAACCGCTCATCATTCGTTTTCAAAAATGCCCGTGAGCAATTTGAAATGCGAGTGCACAAGCGATTGATCGATATTGTGAATCCAAATGCAAAGGTGATCGAGGCGCTTACCAACCTCTCCCTCCCATCGGGTGTCAACATTGACGTAAAGATGATGTAATTCTGAATTCCAAACTACACCCCCATGAAATTTATACTCGGCAAAAAGGTCAATATGACACAAGTTTTCGACAAGAACGGAAATGTTCGCCCAGCGACTATCGTTGGTGATGTTTCTCCGCTTGTGGTTACTCAAATCAAGTCAAAGGCGACTGATGGTTATGATGCTGTGCAGGTAGGCTTCGGTACTCGAAAGGTAAAAAATATCAACAAAGCGCAGAAAGGCCACTCAAAAGATTTGGGCAATTTCGCGACTTTCAAAGAATTCCCAGGTGTAGCGGGTAAGACATATGCTATCGGTGAAAAGATAGACGTTTCTTCTTTCAAGGAAGGGGATATCGTAGAAATCTCAGCTATCTCAAAAGGTAAAGGTTTCCAAGGTGTAGTCAAAAGACACGGCTTCGGTGGAGGTCCTCGAAGTCACGGCCAGAAACACTCAGAACGAGAACCGGGTTCTATTTCTGGAGGTACTCGAAACGGTGGACGTGTGCCAAAAGCAATGCGTATGGCAGGACGTATGGGTAGTGATCGGATCACGGTCAAGAACCTCACCGTTCTTCATGTGGACGCGGTCGCAAATCAGATTTTCCTTGAAGGCGCAGTACCAGGCAAGCGAGGCACATTAGTCGAAATACGAGGTTAATTTTAATACTATGGAAGCAACACTCTACAATCAGAAAGGCAAAGAAGCTGGCAAAATCTCATTACCTGAGAGTGTGTTTGGCCTATCTTGGAATGCTGACCTTGTGCATCAGGTAGTCGCATCTATGCTCACCAGTGCTCGAGATCCTATCGCTCATACCAAGACCCGAGGGGAAGTCCGCGGAGGAGGTAAAAAGCCTTGGCAACAGAAAGGTACTGGTCAGGCTCGACACGGTTCTACACGATCTCCGATCTGGGTAGGTGGAGGTGTCGCACACGGTCCTCGAAACGACAAAAACTTTGATCGAAAGGTAAATCGCAAAATGAAAGCCAAGGCCCTCTTTACGATCATTTCAAAAAAGATGCGAGACGGCGAAGTGCTTTTTGTGGATTCAGTTTCATTTAGTACTCCAAAGACAGCAGATGCTCGAGAAGTGCTTTCAAACCTCGGTTCTATCAAGGGTTTTGAAACTCTTTCAACCAAGCGCAAGAACGCAGCCTATATTGCCACCGATACAAAGAATGTGGGAGTTGAAAAGAGCTTTGGCAATTTTAGTAACATCATTGTTGATGAGCTTCGAAATGTAAATCCAGTCACCATTATGAATTACAAATATTTAGTGATTACCAACCCCGCTTCATCACTCGCGACTCTATCCGCGAAACTTTCATAATTTTAATACCATGTCACTATTTAGCTCAAAAAAGAAAACGACAGAGGAGAAAGTGGTAAAAGCACCAAAGGTGGTAAAGGCGGTCGCTCCAAAGAAAGTTGCTACCACAAAAGCAGTTTCTACTGGTGTGAGTAATGCCGACCTGACGGTACTTACCAAGCCTCGAGTGACCGAAAAGGCTGGTCTTCTATCTGAGTCAAATGTCTACACTTTTGAAGTGTCTACTAATGCCAATAAATTCACTATTACAAAAGCGATCAAAGATCTCTACAAAGTGACTCCTCGAAAAGTAAATATCATCAACCTTCCACGACGAAAGGTATTTGTTCGTGGTAAGTTTGGGGTACAGACCGGCGTCAAAAAGGCGATGGTGTTTTTGAACAAGGGCGATAAGATAGAATTCATTTAAATAAACCACCATGCTTAAGAAATATAAACCAACTAGCGATTCTCGTCGACACATGACCAACGTCTTGTATCGTAAGATGCTGACTACACAAGATCCGCACAAGGCACTCACTCACGGTTTCAAGCGAGATGTGGGACGCAATAACGCTGGACGTATCACGGTACGACATCAGGGAGGAGGGCATAAGAGACTTTTTCGAGAAGTGGATTTTATGTATAATAAATTCAATATTCCTGCGAAAATCGCGACTATTGAATACGATCCAAACCGAACTGGTTTTATTGGTCTCGTAAATTACGCGGACGGAGAAAAGCGCTACGTGCTTTTACCAAAGTCTATGAAGGTAGGTGATGGTTTTATGGTAGGCGAAAGCGCGGAGGTTACAACTGGTAATAGACTTCCACTCAAGAAAATCCCAGTTGGTACTTTTGTATACAATGTAGAAATCAAGCCAGGCAACGGAGCAAAGATGGTAAGGTCAGCAGGTAGTTTTGCACAGGTGGTGGCAAATGACGCTGGCTATACTCATCTTAAACTCCCGTCTACCGAAATCAGACGAGTGCACGATTCTTGCTGGGCATGTGTTGGTGGAGTTTCAAATGATGAAAATCGACTAGTAAATATTGGTAAGGCAGGACGATCGAGGTGGCTCGGTATCCGACCGACTGTTCGAGGTACTGCGCAGAACCCAGTGGATCACCCACACGGAGGAGGAGAAGGACGACAGGGACGAGGTCTACGGCGAGCAAAGACACGATGGGGCAAGCCGTCTGGAAAGGGTCAGAAGACACGAACTCCAAAGAAATATTCAAACCTCAATATTGTTTCTCGTCGAAAAGTGGGAAAGCAAAAGAAGGGGGAGTAAGGGAAAAACAGACTTTAGACATGACTACTTAGACATTAGAAAGAAAAATCCCGCGCCGAGTAAGGCACGGGATTTTTCTTGTATTCATCGAGTGTGTGTGCTATAGTCTTTACATAAAGGCCGGAGACAATAGGTACAAACGTAAACCCTATTTAGGTCGAATAAATGCTCACACGAGCATTGTTCTCCTCCGCCCTCAGAGATTTGGTTCTCTTGGGCGCCTTTTAATTTAATTTACGCGATAGGTATCAAAATTTAGTTCTTGGGAATTTGAATCATTCTCCCTTTCCTAAAGGGAGCAGGCTCCGGGCCGAGGGATTTTAAATCCTCCGTCTCGAGTACTCGCCACCTCCTTTATAAAAGGAGGAATAATTCATTTAAACAGGACTAAAAAAGTACAGCTCGCGATTCGTATGGCCATTACAAAAGCAAAAAAGAAAGAAATATTTGAGAAAGTTGCTACAGAACTCAAGAGTGCAAACTCAGCAGTATTTGTAAACTTTCACGGATTGAAAGTGTCGCAGGCGACCGCGCTTAGACGAAAGTTGAAGGCAGCTGACGTCACCTACTTCGTGGCAAAGAAAACCATCACTCGAAAGGCCCTTGAGGCTCAGGGAGTGACCGGTACTATGCCAACACTAGAAGGCGAAGTCGGTATTGCTTACGGCGCAGACCTACTAGCTCCAGCTCGAGAAGTGTACGAGTTCCAGAAAAAGAACAAAGACAGTCTTGCGATTTTGGGCGGTGTGTTTGAAGGTGCGTATAAGACAAAAGAGGAGATGGTGGCGATTGCCAATATCCCTCCATTAAAGACTCTCTATGCAATGTTTGCAAATGTAATCAATTCGCCAATACAGGGATTGGTTATTGCACTCAACGCAGTAGCAGGAAAGAAAGCTTAATTATTCGTAATTTATTATTCACATGTCAGAAGACACAAATGTAGTAGTGCCCGGCAAGTTTCAAGATTTGATCGAGACCATCGAAAAGATGTCAGTGCTCGATCTTCATGAGCTTGTAAAGACACTCGAAACAAAGTTTGGTGTATCAGCTGCGGCGGTTGCTTCAGCAGGTCCAGCAGTAGCAGCGGAGGCAAAGGAGGAAAAGAGTACTATGAATGTACACCTCGCTTCAGCTGGTGAGCAGAAGATCGGTGTGATCAAGATTGTTAAAGAAGTCCTAGGTCTCGGTTTGAAGGAGGCAAAGGATCTCGTTGACGCTGCTCCAACACTTCTCAAGGAGGGTATGAAGAAGGAAGATGCAGAGGCACTGAAGAAGAGAATCGAGGAGGTAGGTGGAAAGGTAGAATTAAAATAGTAAAACTTCCATAGCTGGCGCATTTCTTTGTTGCGCCCTCCGGTTGCTCCCGCACTGTCGGTTTCGCGAAACCGCGTCGCGTACCGTCCATTGGGTCGCGACGGTACAGTTTGGTCACAATCCTCGGGCGCGCCTCGAACTGCACTCAGCTCTCAAAGTTTTAGGGGACAAAAAATCGCGCCCAGTAGGGAGCGATTTTTTTGTATTTATTTTAGCTTTATCCACATACGATACGGGGGGAAATTGTGGTACTATATTCTCATGGACTACGTACACAAGCCCTCTGGTCGTTTTGTAGTAGTGATACTTGCTCTGGTCGGGATAGGCCTCGTTTTGTGGGCAATAACATCATTTATATTTAATAAATCTTCTCAGTCGAAAGATGGTGCGGTGGGTAAAGGGAAAAACTCTCTAATTACCGTAGAAGATCAGCTACGCAGACTGGATGAATTAAGCTCTCAAGCAGTACCTATGACTGGGGCAGAAGAAGCACAAGCCCTCAAAAGACTTAGTCAAATGGACACTTCCCGTCAACCTGCCAACAAAACCAAGAAGAAATCTCAAGTCACGACAAGCCCTCCACTAAAAGTACTGACCGTAGAGGAGCAAATCAAGACACTTGATAGACTTTCACAACAACATTAATCACCCATTATTTATGAAATCACTCACCAAAGATTTTTTTAAAACGACCCTTATCACTAGTCTAGCTTTTATATTTGCTATTGGGCTCAGTGTGGTAAATGCGAGGGAAAGGGGTCAGCCACCATTGATTCCTAAAAAGTATGGTGTAATATTTCTATATTTTCAACCTAATTTTTTGGGGAATTCATCTTTTTGGTGAAAGGTTATTTCTTGAGGTATCTGTTTATGAACAATGAGCTAGAAGGAAAATTTGACTTTAAAACTGCTTTTTGCTAGTATGTACGGACAGCTTTTCAGAGCTTTTTTCATTTCATATGGCAAAAACATCAGTCATTGCACGATCAAAGAAAACACCGAAATTCGCCTCTCGGGTGGTTCGACGTTGTTTCCGATGTGGCCGTAAAAATGGTTTTATGCGAGACTTCGGTATCTGCCGAATCTGCTTCCGTGAATTTGCAAACGAAGGCGTCATTACTGGTGTTAAAAAGTCATCTTGGTAATTCTATGATCACCGACCCTATTTCAGACATGATTATTCGCATTAAGAACGGCAGTAAGGCTGGCCTCGAGTCAGTGGTTCTTCCATATTCAAAACTCAAAGAATCTATCGCAGTTACTTTGGAAAAAGAAGGGTATCTAAAGTCAGTAGCAAAGAAAGGTAAGAAGGTTAGCAAGCAATTAGAGGTTGTTCTTGCATACGACAACGGCACACCTGTTATCCACGGTCTAGAAAGAGTTTCAAAGCTCTCAAAGCGAATGTATGCTGGTGCAAAAGATCTCAAGCCATTTCGAAGTGGTTTCGGAAGCATCATTCTTTCAACTCCAAAGGGTATTTTGACAGAGATGGCAGCTCGAAAGGAGAATGTTGGTGGAGAAGTACTATTTAAAATCTGGTAATACTATCATGTCAAGAATTGGTAAAAAACAACTAACGATCCCAGCAAAAACAGAAGTAACTCTTTCTGGAGGTGTTCTTACTGTAAAAGGTCCACTCGCGACTCTCACTAAACATTTTAATACTGACATTGCTATAAATATTGAAGGTAGTATTATCTCGCTTTTACCAGTTCGTACTAGTAATGCACTTACAGCTCTCTGGGGAACATATGTCTCTCATATCGAAAACATGCTTGCTGGTGTAAATACAGCTTTCGTAAAGAAGCTTGTTGTAGAAGGTATCGGTTTCAAATCTGATGTAAAGGGAGCGGAACTCGTACTAGCGCTCGGGTTTTCTCATCCTGTTAAGGTTGCTATTCCAGCTGACCTAAAGGTAACTGCAGAGAAAAATATCATTACGGTCACCGGAAGTAACATTGAGTCTGTTGGACAGTTTGTGTCACATGTACGATCACAGCGAAAGCCTGAACCATATAAGGGTAAGGGTATTCGATATGACACAGAAGTGATCCGCCGAAAGCAAGGTAAGAAATCTGCATAATCACCATGAATAAAATCATCGCCAAAAATCAAAAGATTGCTCGACGCCACAAGCGCATTCGTTCTACTATTTCAGGTACTGTAGAGCGACCACGAATGTGTGTATTCAAATCAAACAAGTATGTATACGTACAGCTTGTAGACGATGTAGCTGGCAAGACCCTAGTATCTTTCTCGTCTCTTGATGCAAAGGGTAAGACTATGTCTGACCGAGCAAAGGAGACTGGTATCGAGATTGCAAAGAGGGCTCTCGCTTCAAAGATTACCAAGGTGGTTTTTGACCGAGGCGGTTTCCTTTATGCTGGTCAGATCAAGGCGGTAGCAGATGCTGCACGAGAAGGCGGTCTTATATTTTAATAAATATGGAAAATACAATCACCACTCTAAATACAGTTCCACCAGTTGCTCCTACAAAAGCTCCTATTGAGAGCGCTTCTCTTTCAGGCTCAGCAATTCCAGCAAAGCCTAACGCTCGACCAGATTTTAGAGATAATCGCTCACGACCACCTCGCCGAGGTCCTGCCCGAGAATTTAAAGAGCGAGTCAAGCCAGAATTCGAAACAAAAATTATTAACATCCGTCGAGTAACTCGAGTGGCATCAGGAGGACGACGATTTAGCTTTAGTGTGGCAGTAGTTTCTGGAGACAGAAAAGGTAAGGTGGGAGTAGGTCTTGGCAAAGCAGGAGACACCTCACTGGCTATTGACAAAGCGACCCGAAATGCAAAGAAAAACATGATCAAGGTAAGCATGACCAAAGACCTCTCTATTGCTCACCCAGTAGAATCAAAATATTCAAGTGCTCGCATTATGATTATGCCTGCAAAAGGTAGGGGTGTCATTGCTGGTAGCGCACTTCGAAATGTTATCGAGCTTGCGGGTATCAAGGACATTAACTCAAAAATATACTCAGGTAGTAAAAACAAGCTCAATATTGCTCGAGCGACAGTGGACGCACTTTCACAGCTCCAGACAAAGAGACTACGAGCTACCGTTGCGACAGCAAAGGCACTCGCTGGGGCAGTAGAGATAACTAAATAAATTACCACCATGCAACTACACACGCTAGTCAGAGTTACTCCAAATACAAAAAGCCGACAAGTCGGCCGAGGTGGTACACGCGGCAAAACTTCTGGCCGAGGCACCAAAGGACAGAACGCTCGTTCTGGACACAAGAAGCGACCAGAGCTAAGAGACTTTATCAAGCGTATTCCAAAGCTCCGCGGACGAGGCGTCTCATCTTTCAAAAGTATTCAGGCGGAGTTTGTTACTGTAAATCTCGATGCTATCGAGAAGGCTTTCAAGTCTGGTGATATCGTCAATCCAGGCTCATTGGTAGCAAAGGGTATCGTATCTCTTTACAAAGGTATCAAGCCTATCATTAAAATTCTCTCATCTGGAGAAATTACTAAAAAAGTTACTGTTTCTGATTGTGCGGTTTCTGCAAGTGCAAAGGCAAAGATAGAAAAGGTTGGAGGTACAGTGAAGGCGAAGGTTGCGTAAAGTTTCCCACATTTCATGAAAAATCTCCTCACAAAAATTAGCTTGATTTTGAAGGATCCGATTCTAAAGAAGCGAATTTTGTTCACCGTAGTTATTATGGTGCTCTTTCGAGTTTTGGCTGCAATACCAATCCCTGGTATTGATACCGCAGCTCTCGAGCGACTTATTTCCGGCAACCAGTTCCTTGGCCTACTAAACCTATTTTCAGGCGGAGGTCTTTCGAGCTTCTCACTCATTATGCTCGGTGTGGGTCCATATATCACCGGATCTATCATCATGCAACTTTTGACAATGATGTCTCCAAAGCTCAAGGCGATGTACCAGGAAGAGGGAGAGGCAGGACGAGCCAAGTTTTCTCAGTATTCACGACTGCTTGCTATTCCTCTCGGTATTATTCAGGCTTTTAGCTTCCTCCTACTTCTCCAGAGTCAGGGTGTGATCACACATCTCACGACATTTGATTTGATTGTAAACGTAGCAGTGGTGACTGGCGGGTCTATCCTCCTCATGTGGATAGGTGAGCTTATTACTGAGTTTGGTATTGGGAACGGTGTGTCCCTTATTATTTTTGCGGGTATTGTGGCTGGACTCCCATCTGCAATCAGCCGTCTTGCACTCAAGTTTACCGATGCCTCACAGCTTCCCGTGTATGCACTCGGGGTAGTGGTGGCTCTGATTATTATCGTCTGTGTGGTGATAGTGACAGAGGCAGAGAGACCTATACCAGTGACTTATGCCAAGCGAGTGCGTGGCAACAAAGTCTATGGCGGTGTTTCTACTTACCTTCCTCTCCGAGTCAATCAGGCAGGTGTGATCCCAATCATCTTTGCTCTTTCAATATTGCTTTTCCCCCAGATGATTTTGAGCTTCCTTTCACGAGTGAGCTCTGAAGGTGTCGCTACTGTTGCAGCAAAGATTAATGGTTGGCTTGCACCAGATGGTGTTCTGTATGCGGTAGCGTACTTCGTTTTGGTATTTTTGTTCACTTATTTCTATACTGCTGTTACCTTTGATCCAAACTCAATCGCGACCAATCTCCAGAAAAACGGCGCTTTCATTCCAGGTGTTCGTCCAGGAGAATCAACCTCAGCTTATATCGCAAAGATTCTCACTCGTCTGACTCTCGTCGGTGCACTCTTCCTCGGCTTTATTGCGGTGCTTCCGCTCATTATGACAGCTGTGACTGGTGTGACGGAGCTTGCTATTGGTGGTACGGCGCTTCTCATCGTGGTTTCAGTGGTGCTTGATTTGATGAAGAAGGTGGACGCACAAGTCTCAATGCGCGAATACTAAAAGTCTTTAAACTGGCGCACTTCTTTGTTGCTTCGTTCCGATGCTCGCTCACCCGGTCTCGCGAGAGCGCGTCGCGTACCGTCCACTGAGTCGAGACGGTACGGCTCGCTCACTTCTCACTTGCGCCTCGAATTGCATCCAGTTTAAAGACTTTTTAAAAATTGCCCAAAAGGGCAATTTTTTGTATACTATGAGGGTAATGAAGGCCCAGAATTTCATCTTTATCGGCCGGTCCGGATGTGGCAAGGGAACCCAGGCAACACGGCTGACAGACTACTTAAAACAAATTGACCCAGATCGAGAGGTATTTTACCTGCAAACCGGGGCAGAATTTCGCCAGTTTATTCAGGGCGACACTTATACTCAAAAGCTTTCAAACAAGGCATACACTACTGGTGAGCTTCAGCCAGAGTTTCTCGCTGTCTGGATGTGGTCACATATTTTGATTGAAAAGTTTAAAGGTGATGAACACCTTATCACTGACGGTAGTCCCCGTAAATTTCATGAAGCAGGTACCCTTGATTCGATTTTTAACTTTTACGGCAGAGAAAAGCCGTATTTGATATTTATTAACACAAGTCGAGAGGAGGCCATAAAAAGACTTTTGAGTAGAAAGCGTCTCGACGATAGCGC
>CALRBR010000015.1 GCA_943354385.1 Candidatus Tayloriibacteriota bacterium | reverse complement strand
TCCGAGCGTACGCTTCAGTTTCGCTTCACCACGCACGCGGAGCGTGCGACATCATTTGTTTTGGAAGTAGGTGCGAGTTTGGTACAATAGAGACACAAAATACATAAAACCGACTTTTTAAAAAGTCGGTTTTATGTATTTTGTGCGCGAGAGAGGACTTGAACCTCCACGCCTGTAAAGGCACAACCACCTCAAGGTTGCGTGTATGCCAATTTCACCACTCGCGCATTTATCTGTGAATATCACCGATCGACCTCCCTACTATACCTAAGATTCGCTTTATTTTCAACCTTTTTCTGGAAAGTGAAATTTGTTTTTTCTTTTGATACATTTTATTGATAATTTTAACACTATCCTTCTTTGCATAAGTAAGTTGAAAGGTGGAGCCTTTGCCGTCTTTTTTCACATGGCCCATACTACCCGTACTCTCTTCGATAACTGTCCGCAACCATTGTATAAAAATATCACTCGCACTAATAAAAGAAGTGTAGAACATAAAACTAGATTTCCATCTCTTATCCCAGTAAGAGTAAACTGTTCCATCCCCGTCAAAAACCCCTCTTACAAAATCAAACAGGTACTGCTTAGGAATTAGAATCTTTCCAATTGTTTTTGATTTTGCTGGTGTAATACCAAGAGAAAGCAAAAACATATAAAAAGGAATATCGCTAAATTGCACTCGGTAAGCCGACATGCCATTGTACCCAGAAAAAGTTAGGCCTATGAAAATCTTAATCTTAAAAGCCTTAAGGAAATTGTTGATTTGCTCTTTATCTTTAGAAACAAACGTAATATGTCGACCATCTTTTGACAAACAACCATCAGACACAATAAGACCAATACCGTATGCAAAATCTGCCGACCACTCTATCAACACCTTACCTTTTGGTTTTGGGCCTCTCTTCCCCATTGCCATATCATACCATACATCAAAGCATAGTATCTACCAATTAATTGCGTCCGGAACTAAAACGCCCGCCGAGGATACGGCGGGTGATTTAGTTGCTATGCTTTTACTTCTACAGCTTCTTCTTTCTTTTCTAATGCTTGCTCACTCTTGTTGTGTTTCGTATCAGTATTCAAATCTTTATTCTGAGCAATGATCTTTCTCATCTGATGTCGAATCTCTTTTGCTGCCTTTTCTCGAACGAAATAGAGCTTACTTCTTCGAACTTTTGATCGTCGCATGATCTCAATAGAATCGACAGACGGAGAGTATAGTGGGAAAATTCTTTCAACCCCAACACCATCAATAACCTTTCGTACGGTAAAAGTCGCACCCGCCTCAGCACCATGCTTTCGAGCTAGTACAAGCCCTTCAAATGCCTGAAGTCGTGTCTTGTCCCCTTCTTTGATCTTCTGCCATACTCGTACAGTATCACCACTTCGCATAGAAAGCGCAGCTCGCTCCTCTGTATTTACTGAAGAAATAGTCTTTTGTGTCGTTGTCATAGGTAGACACTAACTTATCATAGAGTGGGGATATTAGCAAGCCACCCGATTTATAAGAAGCGGAGCGACTATATAAATCGAGGGGACCGAAGTATTCTCTTCGGTCAAGGCCAATAAAGCGAAGCAACCTCACGATTTTTAATTCCCCCCGAAATTGCTACTGCAATTTCTGGATTTTTTCCTCAAAGGCTCAACCGTACACGGTTGAGCCTTTCCGACAAACGGTGGCTTAAAATCGTTGAGGGTGATTGTAGGAACATACGGCCCTCTAGAGCCATGGTCAAAGGCTAAACGTGACGTTTAGCCTTTGATTTTATTCAGACATTAAGCACCTTACCCCTCCTTCTCTATCTCCTTTACCGCCTTCTTGAAATCCGCAGGGTACGGAGCCTCGACAGTCACCATTTTTCCTTTCATGTCCACGAAACTTATACGTAAAGCATGCAATGCCAAGCGCTCGAAACCGAACACTGGCTGATGATTTGGTGCGTAAAGTGAGTCGGCTATTAGAGGATGGTTTATAGCTTTAAAATGTACACGGATCTGATGAGTACGTCCTGTCTTTGGTTCTGCCTCCACCAGTGATGCCTTTTTACTAGTATTTAAAACTCGATATTCGGTCACCGCATCTCGCATTTCTCCTCGCGCACCACGCTGTGCAGACCACATGCGAAAATCTTTTCGACTTCGGCCAATCGGTCGATCGATAATCCCCTCTTTTTCTTTGACGTTACCGAATACAAATGCGTGATATGTTTTTTTGACTGTCTTTGCCTTGAACTGTTCTTTGAGTGCAAGAAAAGCTTTTTGATTCTTACACAAAATAAGCGTACCCGACGTATCTCGGTCGATACGGTGCACAATACCTGGTCGCAAGAGAATTCGTCCATCAGTGAGCACGATAGGCTCTCCCACGTCCTTTGTTTTTGGATATGTCTCGAGCATCCAGTCGGCCACCGTCGGCTCTTCGCGCTTTCCATCAGAATGCACGATAAGACCGACTGGTTTGTCTATTACCACATAGTCTTTGTCTTCAAATAAAATATTTATCTTCATAAAATAATCTCGAGGGAGGGTAAATCTGCTTTACTTACCGTTTCGTCTATTGCGGACCTCGAAGTCATTTAGAATATCAATAAATTCTCCTTTTGTCAAATCTGGCCACAATGTTTTTGTAAACGCTAGTTCACTGTACACTGACTGCCATGGAAGGAAGTTTGAAAGTCGCACCTCCCCACTGGTACGAATAACGAGATCCGGGTCAGGAATCTGCGCTGTCCATAAATGATCCGATATTACTTTTTCATCGATCTGTTTTATTTCCCCTTTTTTATATTTCTCAGCCAATCGAGCACACACATCGACAATCTCCGCTCTACCCCCGTATGAAAAAGCAATCGCCAGGGTCATTCCAGAAAACTGCGAGGTCTTTTGTTCAGCACTGATAATCATTTTTTGAAGATCTGGAGAAAGCGCGCTTCGACTTCCTATTACTTGCACACGGATTTTGCGATCGATAAAAGTCTGAATTTCATTTTGTAATGCAAAGCGGAATAAATCCATTAGGTACGATACCTCTAGCGGATCTCGCTTCCAATTTTCAGTTGAGAACGCGTAAACTGTCACATAACGAACCCCGGCTTCCTCGGCCCAAGAAAGCAACTCTTTGAGTTTTGAATAGCCGGCCTTGTGACCCTCAAGTGTCGTAATACCATTTTTCTCGGCGTACCGACGATTGCCATCCATAATAATTCCCACAGATTGAGCTTTTGACATAGGTTAATAGAGTATCTCAAAATCTGAGAAAGTGGAAGTGGGAGTTTGCCAAACAGTCGACACAGTATCGACACGAGAGAGTAACGAACCTTTGTCTAGATAGGCAAGATATTTTGTAAGTATAGACTCATCACCCTGAGCAACGACTTTCACTGTTCCCTCTCTCATGTTTTGCACAGTACCAGTAATTCCCAGTGACCGAGCCTTCCTCTGAGCAAAGTCTCGAAACATAACGAGCTGGACCCTACCGGTTATGGTGCATCTGATTTCTTTTTGCATGTATTTACTATACATCAATCCATCGCGCACGTCGAAAATGGGTGTCTTTTTCATATAGTTGCTTCGCTCTATGTGGCCTGCACCGAGGGAAATACCTCTGTGTTCTCGGTTTATATAATCGCTTCACTCCTTATAAATCGGGGACTTGCGATAATGTGTCTTTTCTGTTATATTCTCTTTGATGCCTCGTGCTCTTGGGTTTTGCACTTTCAATTTTGAATCATAGATATATGCGCGATTAGCTCAGTTGGTAGAGCATCTCATTTACACTGAGAGGGTCGCAGGTTCGAGCCCTGCATCGCGCACAAAATAATCCCGAAAGGGATTTTTTCTTGCGCGATAGGCAAAGCGTGAACCGCTTTGCGAGCAGGGCTCGAAGCCTCGCTGAGTACTTTTTTGAGCGTACTCGCGAAGAAAAAGTCCAGCGACGGTGACCGTTCCCGTAGGGAAAGAGACCCCTGCATCGCGCACCAACAAAAAAACACCGCTAATCATGCGGTGTTTTTTTATATATACCAATTCTCCACTACTGATTGGTTACAAAGGAGTTTGGCATCGTCATACTGACATTTCCTGAACGGTCTATCGTGCATTGTGGACTAGAGAAGCGCAAACTTCTTTACATACCAACCTAAATCTCACAGACCTTTCGGCTCCTCTCAAAAAATGTTAGACTTGTTCCATCCAACGTACCTATGAAAACCCTTGTCACACATAGCGGAAGTTTCCATCAAGATGAACTTTTTGCCATTGCTACCCTTCTCCTAATTTTTGGTGACGAAATAAAAATCGTCCGCACGCGTGATAGCGCTCTTATCGAAAAAGCTGACTACGCGATAGACGTCAGTGGAATAAATGATCCAAAAAAAGGCCGTTTCGACCACCATCAGGAAGGTGGAGCGGGACAGAGAGCCAACGGTATCCCCTACGCCAGTTTCGGTCTTGTATGGAAAGAATATGGACATCGACTTGCCAAAGACCCTCGTGTCGCTGATATTGTAGATAAAAAACTAGTCCAACCTATCGACGCAGCAGACAATGGTGTTGCTCTCTTCTCCCCGGTCCGAGAAGGTGTCTACCCTTATTTATTTAACAACGTTCTCTCTGCCCTCACACCCACCTGGCGAGACAGTGCAAACGTTGACGACACTTTCACCGAACTCCTTCCGCTCATCAAAGTGATCGTCTTAAAAGAAATCGAGAAAGCCGACTATTTTTTCCGAGACCTCGAGGAGGTGCGCACATCATACACACAGGCAAGGAACAAAAAGATTATTCTACTCGATCATCCATATCCATGGAAATCGACGCTGAGTAAATTCAAAGAGCCAATGCTTGTAATCCATCCCGACCAAAATACCGGAGAATGGGTCATTGCCTGCGTACCAAATGACACCGCCAAAGGTTTTAGTTATCGAGTACTTTTCCCTGTCGAATGGCGCGGACGAATGCGTGCTGAGCTCGCCAAAATTACTGACATTCCTGACGCAGAATTCTGTCACAAAAACGGTTTTATTGCGAAGACCTGGTCAAAGGAGGGCGCCGTGAAAATGGCGGAAAAAGTGCTCCGAGGTGGGGTGTAAAGGGGTATAAAATCGAACGGCCGAGCTCCGTGCTCGGCCGTTCGATTTGGCTCTGTTGAGCCGTTTTAGAAAATGAGGGGTTATGTTCTTATAAATTTATGGGAGAGGAGGGCGGGTTGGGTATATTTCCAGGCGTTGCAATATTTTGTGTGCCTCCAAAACCAAAAATTGATGCGGTAAAGTTCTGTTTAATTTCATCAATCATGGTTTGCAGATTCGTTCCTGCTGGCAAGCTGACAGCATTTTTTCGGCCATCCTTTAACAATTTCCAGCCGAATATAATACTAAATAATCGAATGAAAAATGTAATAATGCTAGAAATTAACACAAGCAATCCCGCCCAAAAAAAGATCTGGAGAAAATTGCTAATTGTTTTAGTTCCATAAGCCCAAGAACCAGGATTGGCTGGATTGTAGTTAATAGTAATGTTTTGTCCCGCTGACAAAGAACACTGGTTTGATGAAGATATGGAAGATTGATTTGTATATTCTTGACCATTAACCGAGTAACTTACACTTAATGGGCAAGAGGCACTACTGTTGCCATTGCTATTTCTTGTATAACTGGCCGGACCAACTGAAACAACTGTTGCCGAAGTTACAGCGGTCATATCATTGATTCCGGATATATTTCCAAAAAAAGTAGGAATAAACATGAAGATCACCCCCAAAATTATTCCACCTATTGTACCAAATATGCCGGGACGTTTTTTTTGACCTAATGGATTATCTATGCCAATAAAGCCATCAGTTATTAAAATTGCTCCTATTGCTTGTTCTGCCGCCGCGTAAGTAGCCGGTCCTTTCGCTTTATACGGTTCGAGGAAATTTACAGCACGCTGTTTTAAGCTTGAAAAAAGTTTCATAAGTTTAATTTATAGTTAAGTTTTAATCATATTTTAATAATTTTTGAAAATCATGCTAGCTCGACCCTGCCTATAGTTTATCCCCCCCCCACGCACAATTCGCAATGCCACTTTCAAACTGTCCGCCGATTAGCTTGTCAACATTATAACACAATCACTTATTTTTATACACGAAGCCCGTAGTTTGCACAAAAAACCCTTACGGGTTTATTTTTGTGCCCTCGGTTGGACGCTTCGCTATCGAACACCTGGGGAACCCACGGTTCTCCCAATCCTTCCTCCACGGGGAACTCTCGTTCCCCGACCCCCTCCCCGTTCGATTCCAACCGAGGTGCACAAAAAGCGCCTTTCGGCGCTTATTTTTGGGCCCTCGGTTGGAATCGAACCAACATTGACGGCTTAGAAGTCCGCAGTTCTATCCATTGAACTACGAGGGCATTTATTTATTCACTCAGCGACGACTATAGCATTTTTAAAGCCTCTTTACAAAGACGGGTCAAAAGCATCCACCCCAATCTGCCAAATCGAATTAAACCGAACCTTTTTATTTTCAAACAAATCTATTGTCTGAGCAAAAGACTCAGAGCTGACCGTTAACGATGGCACAGATATAGGCTCGGTCTCAAAAGAAAAAGTTTTTTCCGCATCTACTCTTAGATAAATCCAGACCGCAAAAGCAAGAAGCGCCGCAATCACAAAAGTAGAAAGACAAAGTAAAAACAACCAATCATGTCTGGCATCGTGACCAAATTGTCTAAAAAATCTAGTGTGTTTTATTATTTTTCTATTAGGCACCTCATGCGATTTTTGTGTTTTAATCATCTCATCCATATATTTTATTTAAATTTTAGCACACCAAACTCAAAGTCTCCCTGCCAGCTAGGATTAGCCTTTGAGAAACGTCTCTTTTTTGGGTCTACGGCCTCATCGTTACCCATCTTTTTTAGGTCGACCTTGGTCAAAGTTGTCTTGTACGGCATACTCTCAAGCAACGCGAGGAACATAGCTGTATTTTCCCAAGTCCCCACAGTATTTAAAGGCAGTGTTAACATAACCTTTGGAGAGGTACTTGCCTGAATGGAGACGTCAGATTCTGCGACCGTCTTGATTACCACCTGTACCCCGCTGGCATTTGCCATTCCCTCAATTAATTTAATAAAATCCACCAAACCATCTTTCTTCACCATGTATGAAGATATCTTGGCTCTATCCATCTCAGTCGATTTAGTGATTTTCTCAAATAGTTGATACTCCTGATCTTTTCTAGTCAAAGCATCTATCCCCGCTAGGACAGAACCCACTCGTGCGCTTCGATCGTTAATATGCCCGATCACAAAAACAAATCCGGCCAGTATCGCCAAAAACACAATACTTACAGCAATGAGAAGGAAAAGTTTTTTGGGAGTATTCATAGTGGTTATGGTTTAAGAGCTACTGCTGTCAGCTCGATACTAAAATCAGCATCCCTGCCTTTTGCCAGGTTTGCGATCGGTAAATCAATCCGTGTAAACATTTTTTCTCGTTCTAGATTTTTACGGAAATTCACCAGAGAATCTCTGTCTCGGTACACTCCCCGTACAACCACTGCAATGTCTCCATCAATATTGACCCTAGAAAAGGAGAAGCTCTGCAAGCTTACTCCTGAGGAGCGATTATCTATAATGATTTCCAGGACCGTACGGAACGGAACGAAATCTTCTCCATTTCTCAATAGTTTTATCTCGCTTTTTGTATTATCCGAAATCGTATTCAAGGCCCCATCCTGTTTTTTTGATATAGTATGTTGCAATATGTCCATGCGTTTTTCAACAGTTTGCTCTTTTATATTCGCAACAAACCACGTAGGTAAAAGGAACGCTGTACCGAGCAACACTAATATTGAAAAAATTACCAAAGCGACAATGACAAAGCGGATCCGATATTCTTGCCTGAGTAATCTCTTTTCTGCTAGTGGAAGAAAATGATACATATGATTAAAAATCGTGATATTGAGAAAGCACGAGCCCGATAGCCACAGCATAATCAAGCGACTTAGAAAAATCGACCGGCGGAATATATTCTTCAAATGAACACATATTACACCAAACATTAGCAAACTCAACTGGAGCCAAAAGTTTTCTAGATAGGTGTTGATCTAGCTTGAGGTTTAGGGCAGTTGTACCGGATAAAACAACATTGTTTATTTTTTGATTTACTTCCTTGCCCTTATCATTATGAGTATTCCAGTATGTGTGAATACGCTGAATCTCGCTGACGAGAGAAAGGAGTCCTGTACTATCCCTACCGATCAGAGAAACATCCCTCCCTACCTCAATACTCAACGTCGAGGAAAAACGCACCACACCCATTGATACAATACATATGACAGTTTTTACGGCACCTACATCGACGATCATGATAGTTCCCTGGTCCCCTTTTCTCACTACTGACTTTGCAATAGCCCAAGTTTCTACTTCAAAAGAGAGTGGTGTTAGACCGACGCTACGCAGTACATTGGCATACTTACTAATAACCTTCTCTGGCACAGCGGAAACACTCACATTTAGATGGTCGACTCTCTCATATGGTGAATTAATCACATCAAATTCAAAAATTGTTTCTGCCGGTGGGATAGGTACATTTTCCTCAAGCTTAAACTCCAAACTACTTTTTATTTGTTTACTATCCTCTGTATATGGTATCTCGGTACGAAATAGAAAGGTTTTTTCCTCTGGTAATGATGCCCGGATATACTCGAGCCCATATTCATTTTTCAGCTCTCTCAAAATCTTTGTAAGACCTTCGACGTCATTGATTCTTCCTCCCTCCACCATACCACTAGGCAATGCCCGCTCCCCAAAGGCACCGAGTGTAAACGTATTTTTGTTTCTGTGTAATTCTACAAAATAAATAGCTTCGTCGGTAACATCAAGACCTACGGCAGTCATTTCAAGAAAAGCTGGTGTTGGAAAATGTGTAAGAATCTTTTGTGAATACATAAAAAACAGAAGATGATCTTACCTACAGTATACTACGGAGATAAGACAAAGGAAACTGCTTAGGATGATTTTTTCTCTAGTACATAGGAAACAATAATCGGTATAAACGAAACAAAGATAATCACGAGTATAATCGGTAAAATATAGCTATCGATGTCAGGAATAGTGCTGCCGAGCACAAATCCGAGAAGAGTTAGTCCCGCAGACCATATAATTCCCCCGATAATGTTATAGATCAGAAAGGTGCGATAGTGCATTTTTCCCACTCCGGCCAAAATAGGTGCGAAAGTGCGTACTACTGGTACAAATCGCGCCAGCACGATAGCCTTCTTGCCATATTTTTCATAAAAGATTTGCGCTCGCGTAACATTTTTTTTGTGAAAGAAAAAAGAGTCCTCGCGAGTAAATATTTTCTCCCCCACCCGCCGACCAAAAGCATAGCCGACATTATCTCCGAGAATAGCAAAAATACTACAACCGATAATGAGCCAAGTGATACTAAAGTAATCTTGAGACGCCAATAATCCAGCCATAAAAAGAAGTGAGTCTCCGGGCAAGAAAAAACCAAAGAAAAGTCCGGACTCGGCAAACACTATCGCAAAAACTCCGAGGATACCCACGGTCTGTATTAATGTTTTTGGATCGAGAAACTCAAGTATGCTCATATTATTTTGCTTTTGTGCCTGGTGGTATCGCACCTATCGGCTCGAGCAGTGAAAATGCTCCCTCTGGAGTACTGAGTGCAAAAAGCATGCCATTACTTTCGTAGCCACGGATTTTGCGCGGTTCGAGATTGGTCACAAACATACACTTCTTCCCCACGAGCACCGATGGATCTGGGAAATAAGTAGAGATTCCAGAGACAATTTGCCTGATATCCGGCTGATTAACTTTAGGCGAACCATCGTCTCCCATTTCTTGAGACGATGGTTTTAGCCCAAACTCCACCATCAGTTTCAAAAGTTTATCCGTATCAGGAATTTTCTCAGCTGAAATTATTTTACCCGCCTTGATTTCCACCTGAGCAAATTCTTCGTAAGAAATGTAGGTTTTTGGCTGTACTGCAACCAGCACCTCTTGATCGATAGTAAACACATTACCGTCTGGATCAGCTACTTTTGCCACGAGCCCGCCCCAAAAAGGCTCTACCGGCTCAGCCACAATTTTGACGCCTTTCGCTCTCATCTCTTCGATAGTCTTTTTAAGATCATCTACCGCAAAAATAGCCGAGCTCGCGCCACCTATCTGCACCTCTCGGAAACCCTCTGGTCGTTTTGGGTTTTCAGTTTCAATATCAAAAATTTGGTCACCAAGAGTCATCTCTAGAAATTCTGGAGGGCGATATTCTACCGTTTTCATACCAAAATTCTTCTCGTACCACGCTTTAGCGCGAGGTAAATCAGTCACATAGATAATATTTGCAGAAAGTCGTATTTTTTCCATATTGAGAGCATAGCATATCCGGGTATATTTAAGAATCACGATTTATGATTCATGATTCATGAATAGGCACCCAATTCTCCCTTTTTTAAAGGGAGCACTTCATTACAATTAAGGAGGGATTTTGCACCCTACCTCTTTTTATCCAGATAGCTTTGCAAAATCAGTGCCGCCGCCGAGGCATCGAGCATGGTATTTTTAACCTTTGGACTTCTTGTGCTCAGTCCCGATCTCCTGTTCTGGCTGGAGTCTTGTGAGCCAAGCCGTTCTGCTTGAGATGAAGTCATAAACTCTGGTTCGAGGTACACCGGTACGCCGATTTCCGCCTCGAGCTCCCCTTTGTGTCTCATAATCTGCTTCATAATAGGATTGTCCTTTCCTTCGTAATCTTTTGATTCACCGAGCACGATCGCCTCTACTTTTTCATCTATACAGATTTTATGAATGGTCTGTAAAAGTGTTTTATCATTTGCGAGCACCGCTTTAGCAAAGGCAAATTTTCCAGTCTCGTCAGATACTGCCACACCCACCCTTTTTGAGCCATAATCTATACCGAGATATTTCATACTGAGAGCATAGCATAAAGGGTAGTAGATAGTCGAAAGGGAAAACTAAATCTTATTTACAATACCTGTAATATATTTCTTTGTTGAAAAGTAAAAAGGGATTACAGTAATAAAATCTACAAACATTACACCCACAATAAAGCCCAAAAAATAAGCGGTATCTTTGTCTTTTAAAAGAGATAGGTTGTATTTGATCAAAAAATTATACAACCAAATTAATACCAAAAGGCTACCCGCGGATTGTAGTGAAAAACCTTTATCAACCAAACCAAATTTGGTATTAAAATATTTTGCCCAATACTTAACGCCAAACCAAAATGCAACCATTAGTAAAAGTAACGATACTGGTCCTGAAAGAGACAGCACCATCTCTAGACCATAGACCTGTTGTACCCACGCTTCTATTACCCCAGAAATTACACCCGTCCCAAAGAAAACTGTAAGTGGCAACAGAAACCCGGCAACAAAAACATGTGCAATGAGTGAATAGTTTATAAATGACTTACCTCCACGCATACTGATAGCCATGATCAATTACTTAAAATTACCCATAACCGGACGCATACATAAATAGACAATAACCAAAGGTAGTAAGGTACCTATAGTAGCTACGGCAATAAAGTCTGGTTTTGCAATATAATCAACTACTATTGAAATCAGAGAGACAACCAAAGCACCATAAAAACCCATCTTTTTCCAATAAAAAAGACTCACTAACCCAATTACTATCAGTACTTCAAAAAATACAGAGGCCCTTGAATACCAAACTTGTAATTCGTATCCAGACACACCTTCTGGTAATAAAATAAGAGAAAGTATATTAATAATGTGGTGCAAAACAACCAAAACTAGAGCTGTGGTTAAATACCAGGGTCTTTTTAATTCATTCATGAATGGTTAAGAATGTTAAACTTTCTATCGTCATATGGTAACACAGGGGGTTTGTTTCTAAAATTATAGTTATCCCCAATGCAAAATATTATAAAACCATCCCAAAAACTCCAAAATGACCCGAAACACAAAACGGCTCTACAGAGCCACGCTCAAAGGCTAACTTCCAAAGTTAGCCTTTGATTTTCTCGTATGTGACAAACCTACCTCGATTCCCTATCTGTCGTATCTTCCCCTCTTTCTCAAGCTCACTCAAATAGTTCGTCGCGGTCGCGTCAGACACCGCAAACATCCTTTCCACATCATTATTTCGTACCTCAAATCGAGTCGCGAAAAGATCCATGATCTTGGCTTTTCTCTTCTGCTTTTCCTGATAACGTCGATTGTACTTATGTGTCCCACTTTTCTTATACACAAACAAAATCCCGACAACGATCCCGATTACAAACGAGAGGAGTATTGATGGAGTGATGTACATACCAATATACTATCACAAATTCAAAAACTCGTTGAAAGTCGAAAAATCCCTCCCCCTTCGGGTAAGTCGATCGTTTGTGATCGACACCTGTGGACGGTCCGTTTACAAAGGGAGAATGAACCCGAGCCCATTCCTCCTTTCCTAAAGGAGGTGCCTAGTAACCTAGGTGGAGGATTTTATTTACTTCACCATCTCAGCTACCGCTAATACAGAAATCTTCACCTCATCATCTATACTCGCAAGGAAAGAAAGGTCTGGAATCTTCAGGCCAAAATCAGATCGCTTGATAGTGGTATCTCCTGCCACTGAGAACTTGCCGGCTTGTGTTTTTATTTTTACTGTAAAAGTTGCCGGCTTAGTCACACCCGAGATTGTCACATTTCCTGAGATTGTTGCACTAATTTCCTTTCCTTCTGCAAGTGGCGCCATGAGAGCAATAGGCTGAGCTAGTTTAAAAGTAATAAATTCATTTTCTGGCTTATCTGACTTCAAAATAAAGCGGACGATAGCACCATCTCGCTGAGAGCTATCGGTTTTAAATGTTTTAGCATTTACAGACATGGTTCCTACTTTGATTGCGGTATTAGAAACCAAAATATCTCCACCAACTTCGCTCGTCTTCCCCACTGCGGTAAAAGGAGCTCCGTTTAAGATCTCACCGATACTAAACTGTACCGATGATTGCGCTTGGGAAATGCGGTAGACTTTTTCTTCGGTTACAGAAGTTTTTGTCTCGTCTGTCTGTGTCGCTGGCGCCAGTTTCTCCGCTACCGTATCCACCGCCTGTGTCGGCGCTCCTACCGGTCGGGTGAAATAGAAAAATCCGGCAATAAGAACGACTGCGACTACGACAACAAGAGTGATGATTCTTTGCATTGAGTTGAGTGGGTTATATAAATGCAAAAACGAAAAAAACAGCAACCGCAATAAAAAACGCCCACATCGAAATCTGGTTTGCTTGGTGTGCCTTCTTAGGTAACTTCTTCTTCCAACCATAATAAAAGATTGCTCCAGCCAAAACTGGATCTAGTAGAGAAAAAATCCAAATGCATATTTTTTCATTCTTTGTTAAAACGTCTTGAGAGACCTGTCCATCAACAATAGTTTTTTTGGTTTTTAACATTAAAACTATAGAAAGGATTGATATGATAATTATTGTGGCTTGTAGCATAAAAAGTTTTTAAACTATTAATGGCTTTATTGTACCATAGACCATTGTTTACCCCCTACCTCAGCTTTTCGACTCACGTTTCGCAAGCACTATCCTTTCTTCAGTTTCATCTTGTCCTGGATACTTGTATATATCTTGGGGAGAAAATATCTTTCCAAATCTCTGAGAAGTATACAAAAAGATAAAGATGCAAATCAAAATTATCCCTACAAAAAACCAACCTTCATATACTCTCAAAAAATCCCATGGTATGAATGACATCAATAAAAATAAAACAACAAAGACAGAAAAGGAAATGTACCTCGCGAGCTCGTAGTTCTTTACTATGTGTTTAGAAAAATCTTTCTTTTTAAGTTGTTCGTAGAAATCCTCTTCAGCAACAATTTCACCAACCAAAATTTTCTCAAATAAGTTTGATACTTGTTTTATCTCCAATCGATAATAGAGCCGGCCGTTTAATCTTGAAATCTGCTGAGAAAATACATACCCCCCAGATGTATTTAGATCCCACTTGCTACCCTGTATCGAAACAGACGGCAGTTCCCCGAGCATACGACTACCTTCTATTAAAGTTGCGTCGGAGAAATCAATCTTGTTTCCCTTAATACTTCCACTAATAAAATTCTTTTCTCCTGCCCGCAAACTTAGCCAACCACATCTCCACCCCTTTTTTGCCCTAATAAATTGTAAGTTGTATTTTTTAGCTAAAGAATAGAGCCGGAAACTCCTAACCCACTCTGGAACTTCATAGGCAACCAGGATAAAAAAATAGGTTAAGCTACCCAGAATCACAATTACCGTGAGGATGTAAATTGTTTCCAAAACTTCGGATGATGACATCAAAAAAATTATAGCATTAAAAGCAGAACCGTGGAATGAACATAGTAGGAACGGTTCTTGCTATGTTACCTTAACAAGAACAATTGTTTTCGACTGTAAACCCATCTAAACATCTATGAATCCCTTTTAGCGATCTAAGTCTTATGACCTTATTTTCATAAGGCTTAAGCATATCTTCAAGTGAAGGTAAGTGATTACCATAATCCTTCTTAAATCTTTTATAGGT
>CALRBR010000014.1 GCA_943354385.1 Candidatus Tayloriibacteriota bacterium | reverse complement strand
GTACTGAGAGGATTGGAGAAAAGGCTAGATTGAGCAATAAAACTAGTACTAAAACCCTCTCGATTAGGAGGGAAAAATGTCGCACAACTCGTCGGATTGGTACCAGCCTTTTCAAGCTCATTTAAGCCATATTTTAGCATGAAGAGGGGAAGAAGGGGGTGTGGATTACTCAGGTTTTTTTGACTTATTTTCAATGTCAAAAAATGATTAAAGTGACTAAAAATTACCGATACTTTTTTTTGCGGTCAAATCCTGCAAAGTGGCTCTATATAGAGTTATTCTGACATCTCTATATATAGTGTAAAAAAATTACAAAGAAATCAACATTTTCCTAAAACAACAAACAACCTTTAAAACCCATTGTCAATAGCTGTTTTTTTGCCTATCCTAGATCCTTTTTCGGATATTCAAAAATAATTTATGATCACTTTTTGGTATAAAAAAATACTTTTTAAATTTTTTAGAAAGTATTTTTTATTCTTGCGTAAATTATTTAGCATTGGTCAAACCGACAACAAAAGATTTTTTGAGAACATCTGGATTTGCTCCACCACGAGTTGCCTTCATTCCCTGTCCTATTAAGAACTGAAGTGCCGACTCTTTTCCACTGCGATAGTCGGCGACTGCGTTTGGATTTGCTTCAATCACCGCCAATACAACCTTCATAAGTTCACCCTCATCACTTTTTTGTATCAAACCTTTTTCATTTGCTATTTTTTCTGGATCGCCACCATCAGTAAAAAGTGCTAGTAATGTATCTTTTGCTCCACGAGAAGAAAGTTTATTATCCCCCACCATTTGCATGAGTTTTGAAAAGTTTCCTGGTGGAATTTTTGAAATTGTCGCACCAGATGTGTCATTTTTGAGCAGTCCAAGATAATCCGATAACATATAGTTCGTAGAAAGTTTAACAAGCTTTGAATTCTCTTTAAATGGCTCAACCACAAGCTCAAAATAGTCTGACAGTTCCTTTGACTGCACAAAAATCTCCGCGTCTTCGGCCTTCAAAGTAAAGTTTTTTTGCAATCTTTTACGTTTCTGCCACGGGAGCTCGCCGAGCTCTTTTTCGAGCGCTTCTTTTTTAAATTCTGTGATCTCGCTGAGTTTTAATTTTGGTAAATCTGGTTCTGGAAAATATCGGTAATCATGCGAATCTTCTTTGATTCTTTGCGAGTACGTTTTCTGCCCCGCCTCATCCCAGCCTCGAGTTTCCTGAATCACTTTTTCACCACTTTCAAGTAGTGCAATCTGTCTTTTTATTTCATACGAAATAGCCTTTTCTACCACCTTAAATGAGTTCAGATTTTTCACCTCCGTTTTTGTCCCAAACTTATCCGTTTGACTTACAGAAATATTTGCCTCCACTCGCATCTCCCCTTTTTCCATATTTGCATCTCCAACGCCAAGATATCGCAAAAGAAGTTGCAATTCTTTCGCAAAAGCCGAGGCTTGTTCAGCACTATGTATCACTGGCTCGGTCACAAGCTCCATGAGGGGCACGCCAGCGCGATTAAAATCCACCAGACTGCAATCCCCTGTGTCGTGTGTCGAACGAGCTGTGTCCTCCTCGAGATGCACGCGAGTTATTTTGACCCCAGCAAGCTCACCACCTGACACTAGCGGATATTTATATTGGCTGATCTGATACCCTTTTGGAATATCTGGATAAAAATAATTTTTGCGATCAAACTCAGTAAAATCGGCGATGTTCGCACCGATAGAATAACCTACTTTCAAAACATGCTTTACAGCCTCTTTATTTAGCACAGGGAGCGTCCCAGGATGCCCCATACAGACAGGACAAATATTCACATTTGGTCGCACCTCATCGGCAGAGTTTACACAAGCACAAAAAACCTTGGTTTTCGTCTTTAATTCCGCATGTACTTCCAGTCCGATAGTTGCTTTATATGTATCCATATTTTTAGTCATTTTAGCATACATCCTAGAGTTCTGTCGAAATTGTCTATAGTATTTATTCTCCCTTTCTTAAAGGGAGAACCCGTAGGGGGAGGGATTTAAATCCCTCGGCATGGAGCCTGCTCAGTCGATCGTTCGTGACCGACACCTGTGACGGACTTTACAAAGGGAGAATAATTCAAAAAAAACCTAAAGTGCCCTCAATATCTTCACCAATTTATCATTGAGCTTTTTTACTGAAACATCATCGTAGACCGTCACCGTAAAAATATCTTTGTTATACTTTTCGATTTTCTTTATTGCGGTCGCTAGCTCTTTTTCGGTGACCAAATCTGTCTTTGTCAAAATCACCACTTCCTTTTTCTCAGCCAGCGCAGGATCGTACTCGGTCAACTCCTTTCGGATGATTTTATAGGTCTCCACGAGCGCCGTATTTTCGAGTGAAAGACAATGCAGAATCATTTTGGTACGCTTGATATGTCGGAGAAATGCATGCCCGAGACCTTTGCCTTCCGAGGCCCCCTCGATAAGTCCTGGAATATCCGCAAGCACAAATCCACCCGAGAGCGCACCGAGGTGTGGCTCGAGTGTAGTAAACTGATAGCTTCCTACCTTCGAGGAAGCATTCGTCAGCTCGTTCAAGAGACTCGATTTACCTGCGTTGGGTATACCGATCAGTCCCGCATCCACAACGAGTTCGAGCTCAAGAGAAAAATCCCCCTCTTCGCCAGGCTTACCCTTGGTCGATTCTACCGGACGAATATTGACCGAGCTTCTAAACTGCTCGTTGCCCATTCCTCCGCGACCACCTTTCAAAATAAAGACTGTCTCGCCTTCAGTAAGAAGTGAAAATGTTTTTCCAGTTGTCGTATTAGTCACGATAGCACCGATCGGCAAATCGATTATCAAATCCTTACCATCACTCCCGTGCATACTATTCCTCATACCATCCTGACCATGTTCGCCGACAAATTCTTTGACGTGACGATAGCGCCCGAGAATACCCACGTCTCGTACCGCACGTACATAAATATCCGCACCTTTACCACCATCGCCTCCAGATGGGCCAGAAAATTCCTTGCCTTTTTCATGACGCCAACGCACCACACCGTGGCCACCGTTGCCTGCCTTGATATTAAATTGTGCCTCATCGATAAAAGCCATATGGGAGCAGTGTAGCAGATTTATGGCTTAAAAACTAGCAAAATAGGGATGCTTGTGGGGGGGGAATGGCCCCGCGGCGTAATCGCCGCGGGTAAAGACTTTTTTATTGAGACGCTCAAAGTGGCTCTAAAGAGCCCCAAAAAAGAACAAGGTTCGACCTTGTTACTCGCCTAAGCTTCTATCGCTTTTTTTACCAGTTTCAATATTCCGTCCTTTGACTTTGCGACTACCATAAACCGGCCATTGTGACAGAAGATGGCGTCGGGAACACCAGTCACATTGGCGAGCTCAGCATCTCTCTTTCCTGCCCAGCTTAAAGGAAAATCTTTCCTGTTTTTATAATCAGCCGAGCCATAACGCACCGCTCTCGCACCCCATATGCCATAGTCACGCGGATATATGTAAAAAAGTGGCTCAGGTAGGGTTCCTAGCACATCCTGGACCGGGTAATGCTTTGATAAGACGACGATTCTCTTGTCTTCAGCCTGCGCATATTCAGCCAACACTTTTTCTCGAGCTTCTTCTTCGTGTTGTAAAAAAATAATTTCTCGAGCAATAATTTTCTTAAATAATTCTACTGTTTCAAAAAATTTCTCATCATGACTCATCCCATCTTCTTTCCATGTAGGGTTTGAAGCAAATACAAAGGCATCAAATTTAAATGCATACACACCAGAGAATTTGGTCTCCGAAATAGAGACACCGTTATCGTTGGCATCGATCGACTGTACAAAAACCTCATCAAAACGCTTGGCCACCGTCTCACTTTTACAAATTTCTTTACCAAAACGTTTCCAAATCAGACCGAATGATGCGTAGGGTATATTGTTCTCACGTCTCCCCGCCCCCCCCATTTGATGATGGTCGAAAAATTTCTCCCCATCGTATTTGCCACCCACATCTAGTACTATATCGCCTTGCTCGATTATTTTTGGATCACGAGTACGAGTAACCTGCATTTTATTACCGTAGAGCAGTGAAAGTGACGCGACCGCGCACACATCATCGGCATGAAAGTGACTATCGTGCGTTATTACTTGTATCTTTTTAGAAAATGACCACATGGTTTTGTTATATCTGCTTAGTATACCACGGTTAAAAATATGTTCGGATTATTCTCCCTTTTTAAAGGGAGCACTTCACTAGTGTGAAGGAGGGATTTTTACTTGATTCCAAATCCTCCGTCTGGATTACCAGCCGAGTCGATCGTCTATTGATCGACACCTGTAGACGGCCTTCTTTAGAAAAGGAGGAATAAATTTTCAATACCATACTTTTTAGGATTACTCATACATATTCCCCTCTCCACACCAAGGACAAAACCATTCTTTTTTATCTTTCGTAGCGTCGCCTATAGACCACCACTTTTTGCATTTGCCACAAGAAAAATGATGCAATATTTCCACTGACTTTTTAGATTTTATAACTTTTCCTTCTTTATTTCCCATATCTATGGTATCTAAAATCGCCTTAACGAGCGCCTTTTTGCCGAGCTTTAGAAACAAGCTTTGAGCTCGACTGTACTTTACCACCGGTTCCGATATTAAACACCATCTCACAGCCGATTTCCTGACAGACCGAGACTTCAGGAACATTATGTGAAAATCGATCACCACCATTAGCAAAGATATTCGGTTTGAGTTTCATCAGTGCTTCACACACACTCATGTCTTCGGTATTCTCAACATGCTCTGTCAGCACGACCTTGTCTACCGAACTAAACGAATCGATAATTTCCTTTCGCTCGGATTCAGACATAAACGAGTAGCCCTTCTTTTTCTTGAGCCAATGATCGTTGTTGATAATAACCACGAGCATGTCTCCAAGCTTTTTAGCCTCATTAAACATTCTGACGTGCCCAATGTGTACTGGATCGAAACCGCCACTTACTGCGACTATAGTTTTTTTACTTCCCATGACACTTTTTAAATTTCTTTCCTGACCCACAGTGACAGAGGTCATTTCTACCAATCTTCTCACCATCAGCGTTTTTTGGCACCTCAGAAGCCCCGGAATGGCCTTTCTGAGCATCTCCATCGCCACTACCGATCACTTGTGCCTGCTCATGCACTTCTTGGAGTTTGACCTCCTCCTGTGAGAGTGCTACTCCACCGATATTTGGCAAAATTTTACAAATCTGATCATCAATCGCCACCTGCATTTCTTTAAACAATCGCAGACCTTCTTTTTTGTATTCGACGAGTGGATCTCGCTGACCATACGCACGGAGATTCACACTCGATCGAACATAGTCCATGAGCTCAAGATGTTCCACCCAAAACATATCGATAGTCTGAAGTAAAAGCTGTCGTACAGTAGCAAAATAATTATCCTCGCCCACAGAGGCTACTTTATCCGCAATCACTTTATTCAAAACCGCATCATCGCCCACTACCTCAGCGAGCTTTTCTTTGACCTCGGCCACAGTACCGACGAGAATTTTACGGCGTCTCTCGTACACTGTCTTTCGTTGAAGGTTGAGCACGTCATCGTACTCGAGTACATGCTTTCGAGAGTCAAAATTAAACCCTTCGATCTTAGTCTGAGCGGTTTCGAGCGATCGTGTGATGAGTCTGTTTTCCACTGCCTCGTCTTCGGCCACACCGAGCTTACCCATTACTGTTTTAATTGTATCCGAAGCAAAAATACGCATTAGTGAATCCTCGAGCGAAACAAAAAACTGGGTCGCACCAGGATCACCCTGTCGGCCAGAACGCCCCCTTAGCTGATTGTCGATACGACGCGCCTCATGTCGCTCGGTACCAAGTACAAAAAGCCCACCGAGCGACAGTATTTCGGCCTGTGCTTCGGATGTAGTCGGATTGCCTCCAAGCTTGATATCCACACCTCGGCCGGCCATGTTGGTCGCAATAGTCACCGCACCTTTTTTACCGGCTTGGGCAATAATTTCCCCCTCTCTCTCATGATTCTTGGCATTCAAAAGCTCGTGGGGCACACCTTCTCGTTTGAGGTACTCGGAAAGCACTTCGTTTTTCTCAATAGACACCGTGCCGACGAGCACTGGCTGGCCGGCTTTATTGAGCTCTTTAATCTTTCTCGCCACAGCTTTAAATTTACCAGATTCGGTTTGGAAAATGAGGTCGTTGTGGTCGAGACGCTGAATCTGCTTGTTGGTCGGAACCACTACGGTATCAAGACCATACACTTTATAAAACTCCTCACTCGAGGTAAGTGCCGTACCTGTCATGCCCGCCAGCTTTTTGTACAGACGGAAATAATTTTGAAATGTAATAGACGCAAAAGTGCGAGACTCTTTTTGAATCTTCACACCCTCTTTTGCCTCGATGGCCTGATGCAGACCTTCTGACCAGCGTCTGCCTGGTTGCATTCTACCGGTAAATTCATCGACGATCATGATCTCGCCGTCACGCACCACATACTCTTTGTCGAGGTGAAAAAGTGCCTGAGCGCGCACTGCAGTCTCGAGATGATGTACGTATTTAATACCTTTTTCAGTATAAATATTTTCCACACCGAGAATCTTTTCGGCAGAAGTAATGCCTGCATCGGTAAGTGTGATGGCTTTGAGTTTTTCATCGACAGTATAGTCTTGCTCTTTTTTTAATTTACTTGCAATCTGAGCAAAAGTAATATAAAGATCTCCCGACTCCGTAGTCGGTGCAGAAATAATCAGCGGAGTACGTGCCTCGTCGATGAGGATGGAGTCGATTTCGTCTACGATTGCAAAATTATATTCTCTCTGGCGGAGATTGCCGACCTGATATTCAATATTGTCTCGCAAAAAGTCAAAGCCGTATTCATTGTTTGTACCGTATGTAATATCCGCACTGTACGCATCACGACGAGAGACCGGCCTTAGGAACTCATGGATCACTTTAAATGAGCCGAGCGCATCGCGCTCAGTGTCGAGCTCTTTGTGATTTGGATCGTAGAGAAAAGATGCTTCGTGGTTTATCACACCTACCGAAAGACCGAGGAATGAATACACCTGTCCCATCCATACCGCGTCACGACGAGAGAGGTAGTCGTTGACCGTCACCACCTGCACACCTTTTTCGGTCAGTGCATTGAGGTACGCAGGAAGAGTTGCTACGAGTGTCTTACCTTCTCCAGTTCTCATTTCTGCAATCTTGCCATGATGCAAAACCATTCCTCCCAAAAGCTGTACATCAAAATGACGCTGACCGAGGGTGCGAAGAGAGGCTTCACGGACTATAGCAAAGGCTTCGGGCAGAATATCGTCCAGAGTCTTGCCCCCCGCTAGATCTGCTTTAAATTGAGCAGTTTTGGCCTTTAGAGCCTCGTCAGAGAGTGCTTTGACACTTGGCTCAAGGGCGTTGATTTTCCCCAACACAGGTCCGTACGCTTTGAGCGCTTTGGTATGTGGATCTCTAAATAATGTACTAAAAAATGACATAGTGGGAGTATTATAGCATAAAATCTAATCAGACTGGATTGACAATATCCATAAATATTTTTGATTTTTTAATATTGTTTTAGCTACTGAATATTTTGTACGATATATCTTACAGAATATGTTTGCACTCTATATATAAAAAACTTATTGATCTATTTCAAAAGTAGTGGATGGCTTAGTGGTTTTGATTAAAAGCAGTGAGCCGTTTAAGCTACTTTTGGCAGTTTTAGGGTTTTTTCGGAAAAATATACTCAACCTCCGGCTCGATAGTGATACCGGTCATTTCATACACTTTTTTTTGTATACATTCTGCAAGACTGGCGATATCAGAAGCGGTACCCTTACCATAATTTATTAAAACAAGAGCTTGATTTTTATACACCCCCACTTCCCCGATTCGATAGCCTTTGAAACCACAGATGTTGTCGAGGATCCACGCGAGGGGGATTTTGATAGTCGAAAGTCCTGAGTCGGAAGTCGAGAAAGAGAAGCCCGGAACGTCTGGCCACTTTATTTTTAGACTTTCATACTGTTCTTTTGGGATAGTGACGTTTTTAAAAAATGAACCCGCCGTGCCGAGACTTTTTAATTCTGGCAACTTTGCAAAACGGACGGCCAGCACCGCATCACGGACATCCTGGCGAGAAAGTTTAGTGGTATCCTTTCCGGAAAAATAAGCGATGAGGTCTTTGTAATCTATTGAAATAGCCTCGTTTGAATCTAGTAAAAAACATACCTGTGTAATTATCCACTTTTTACCCTCTGGTGTTTTAAAGAAACTATGACGATAGCCGAAAACGCATTCATCATGATGAAAGACTTTTTCCTTTCCCGTAGCCTGATCGATAGCGGCCAAAGAATGGATAGTACTCCTCGCCTCTTTGCCATACGCACCAATATTTTGCACTGGGGATGCACCGACAGTACCAGGAATACCTGAAAGATTTTCGAGGCCACCGAGAGAGTGAGAAATAGTATCTGCCACAAAAGTATCCCAGTCCTCCCCTGCACCGACAGTTACAAGTGTTTTACCGTCTGATTGTTTTTCATAAAAAATACCTTTGATTTCATTTTTGATTACGAGACCTGGGAAACCTTCATCTGACACGAGAATATTTGATCCTCCACCCAAAATAAAAATAGGTACGTTTTTCTTTTCCGCAAAAGCACGAGCTTGTCTAAGCTCTCCCGCATCTCCTATCACACAAAAATATCGGGCTTTACCCCCGATTTTAAAAGTCGTGTATTGTGAAAGCGGAACATTTTCCTGTATCTGTATCATATAGAATTACGCCAAATTCTGGTCGACGGGTGTGAGCTCCAAATAAATGACTATTGTGAGTACAGTCGTCGACCACAACTTGGAACAATGTGGCCAGGTAATTGTACCATAAAAAAATAAAAGTTGTATAGAATCTCTTCCTCCCCGCACCCTCTCCACCACCCGAAAGGGATTTGTACCTAAAATTGTAGAATTCATTGAAGGTGTATCTTTTTGAGAGACTTCGGAGACGGGCAGTCGAGACTTGAGAAAAATTCAACCAGGAATTTATTCGTGCTCTCAAAAAGATATACCGAGAAAGAATCCTATAATTTTTGACACATCCCACAAACGCAAACCCCCGCCGAGGCGGGGACTTACGCAGTCATTCGTTTGGCACTAACACCTTTGTTAGTACTCACATGTACTAGTATAGCAAATCTACACTAAAAGTCAAGCCCATGTTTTCCCCCGATTTTCATTAGAAAATCGGGGGAATTTTGGTGACTTATCCACCTCTGGTTTTTACTGTATTTCCTTACCCGCCAGCATCAGTTTAATATACCCATCAATCTGGTCTTTTGCACCCGGCTGAATCTTTACGATCATGTTCAAATCGGTAATCGCTTTACTAGTCTGACCGAGCTTATACTCAGAGACTGCCAAAGCAAAACGGTGTTTTACATTCTGAGGTTCTTTCTCCACCAACAACGAAGATATCGGCAAAGCTTTCTTATAATTCTTTACATTGAGGTACGCCTGCAAAAGACGCTCGTCCGCCACTACTGTAGTGCCATATTTTTCTAAAAGAATCTTCTCGGCTTCTTTATCTTTCTTTGCAAACACCAAAACAGAAGTATAGATACTTCTCGCTTCATCATGAGCTGGTACGAGCTCATAGGCTTTTTTAAACAATGCCAAAGCCTCGTCAACCTTACCCAGATTCAATTTATTCTCGCCCAGCTGTATCAAAATACTTTGCTTATTTGGAGACAGCTCACTTGCCTTTTCCAAATATTTTTCCGCTTCAGCCAATAATCCAATCTGACCAAAAAGTGCACCTGCAAAAACATATGCTCGGGTATCTGACGGTGTCGCCTTGATCTGATCTGCCACTTGCTTACGAATCAGCGCCAAAAACTGCTGTTGGATATTCGGGTCCACATCAGACCTTAGCACCTGGCCAGCCATCATCGAGAGTTGTTCACGTGCCTCAGTATTACCAAAAGAATTGTATTCAAAGACCTCCTTAAAAAGCTCTAGATTCTTCGTAGGACCTTCCTTCTGTTGTTGCAAGGCGCTTATCAGTGTCTTGCTTGCAAAATATCCGTTCCAATTGATCGCATACATCGAGAAAATCGTGGCGACAACAATGATTGGTGCGATAACTGTCTCCACCAAGCCATCCTCCAGCTTCAGATTTGCCAAAGTCTTATTTTCTGTTGGTCGAGAGATGGTGCGAACATATGCCAACAGCGTAAAGAAAAGTATATAACTGACAAGGTTGTCGAACACAAACATATTATGCACTGCATATGCCCCCAGAAGCCCCGTCAACACCGCCTTATCATATATCGAGAGACTCTGTTCCTCTCTTCTCCAAATAAAGTAGAGTGCGATAATGTATAGGGAAATGTAGCCAGCAAATGCTAGCAATCCCCCTGCAATCAGCCAGTCTAAGAAGACGTTGTGCGCACGGTCAAACCACTGCTCGTGTGTGTACATCTGAGGGTCATAGTTTTTGTTGAAAACGTAGTTAAAGTTTTCTTGACCCCAGCCGAGGATCGGATTTTCCTTGAAACCTGTCAGCGCCATCGGCCACACATACCCTCGAGCCTGGGTTTTATTTTCATAGGTGAACACTAACGCATACCTTGCAAGCATCGGTCGACTTTTTACAAAGTCACTGTCCTTGGCCGTATAAAACACACCGATCAAAAGAGGAATAATAATAACCACTGCGAGTGCAGATTTCCTCAGGGTCGCCTGCTGTTTCGCAAAGATAGCGATAAGTAACGCCGAGAGAAAAAGTCCGCCAAAAAGCGCAATGCTCGTACCTCGGGTACCTGTGTAAAAAAGGATCACGATATTCATCACTACCATCACTCCGTACATACTACCCGTACCCCACTTCTGTACAGATTCATTCAACTTATTTCTCTTTACATGCACATATATAAAACCAGCCAAGAGAAAGATAGCTACCCAAAAAAGTGTTGGTTGCCATAGTCCCGTAGTTACCCCTGCCTGATCCTGGCCAACCCAGAAATAAATCCTGTCTTTCACCTCCTGCGGTATCGGAGCCTTTCCATAATAATCCTGAACGAGCGACATCTTTTGGAAGAAATAATAAAACGGATATGCAACAAAAAGACCGAGACCGATCATCCAACTCGAGAGAATCGCACCTATATCTTTTTTATTTCGTGCATACCAAAACAAGGCGAAGAACACGAAGAAAAGCATAGTGAGCGCAAGGTATATAGAGTTACCGAGCGTGGCATCAAGTCGAACGTCACTTTGATTAATTTTTATCTCCCCCAATTTTTGCAAAAACCCGTACAACGATAAGAACAGCCCCACGCCAAAAGTAGTATGGATAAATTTATTCCACAACTTTTCTGTATTTAGCACAGAACTGGCCACCAAATAGTAGCCGAGTAGGTGGATAATGACCACAAATCCTTCCATGCGTTCATAGTTACTCCAAAAACTCTTTGACGGATTCATCCCCGCCATGTCAGCAATAAATACGATACCGGTAAACGCACACAATGCGAGAGTTAATTTAGAAAAACGAGGCATATATGTCCTATCTCGAAGGGCGAGAATAATCCATAGACCGAAAATAATTTCAACAATCAGACGAAATGTAAAACCCTTACCCGTAATGAACGGAAAAAACAACGTTTCTGAGACAATAAGAAAAATAAATGGCACAAGGAAGACTCCTCCCAAAACAGCGTATCGTAGTATATTATTTGTTTGCATATGCTAAAATATAGCATATATGGAGACAGAGATAAATAAAAGGTCAGTAATAGCAGAAATACCAGGAGCCAAAGAAAAATCTCAAAACCTCCGTGGCAAATCCTATTCCCTCCTCCGCTGGAGCGAAAAGTTCACCAAAACAGACATGGTATACCTTACAAAGGGCAGTTTTTGGCTTTTTGTTAGTCAGGGCGTTTCCTCCGTTGGTTCATTTCTATTAGCCATTGCTTGTGCACATTTTCTACCGAAAGAGGTTTATGGAGATTATAAATACATAATTTCTATTTCAGGAATAGTCACCACCTTTGCACTCACCGGCCTAGGAACTGCACTAACCCAAGCTGTAGCACGAGGGTTTGATGGGACTTTTGCCAAAGCGGTCTCTGTAAGCCTAAAATGGAGTGTCTTTATGGTAACGGGATCACTCGTCGGAGCCGGATACTATTTATATAACGATAATTACACACTAGGTCTATCACTCATAATCATCGCCTGTGTCTCACCTTTTTTAAAAGTGGCTGGATTGTATGGCCCATATCTAAGTGGTAAAAAAGATTTTAAGAAAAGTTCTCTTTATGCTTCCGTCGAGAGTATTATCGCGACCACTGCTTTCTTTGTTGCAATATTTTTTACAGACAGTGTTCTTATTTTAGTTAGTGTATTTTTTGGAACTGACTTACTGACCAAATCTTTTTTCTACTTTAAAACTGCTCGCGGGGTGCCGACTGATGCACCCGTCGACTACACAGCTTTCAATTTTGGAAAACACATAAGTTTTATTAATATTTGGCTAAATATTTCTACGCAGGTAGACAAGGTCCTTGTCTACCACTATTTAGGTGCCGCTGAGCTTGCTATTTATACTTTTGCCACATCAATACCCAAGCAGGTGCGTAGTTTTGTTGGTATGTTGGCGCCTCTTGCGATGCCCAAGCTGGCAGGAAGAAGTCTACACGAACTAAAGGAAAGTATCCCTAAAAAATTCCTTCTTTCCCTATTGGTACTTGGCCCGATCGTAATCGCCTACATTATTCTAGCGCCCTATATATACAAAGTCTTCTTCCCCCAATATATGGATTCAGTATTTTATTCGCAAATATACTCCGTCTTCATGTTATTGTTAGGTAATTTATCTGATACAGCCTTTACCGCAAAAAAAGCCCTGAAAGAAAAGTATATAATCAGCCTTGGTGTCAGTATTTTTGGTACAGTATTTATGCTTATTTCAGTTTATTTCTATGGAGTGTTAGGTATTATTGTTTCCATGGTTATTACAAAATACCTCACAGCCCTCTTGATGTTTTTTCTCCTCAGAAATTTAAAGGAGTTGCCTGACAAAAATACTGCGGGAAAAACTACTGTATAAAAATAAAAAAGTAGACAGTATTTCATGTCTACTTGCACTAGCCACAGACCTAGAGCGTGTTCACCCGACGGAGCTTGGCGGAGATCGGCTTCTCAGCCTCGAGGATCAGCTTCTCGCCGGTGCCCAGGGCCCCTTCAAGGTCGCGGATATTGCGGACCATAGTCTTGAGACCGACCGCTTCGAGACTGGCCGGCTGATCACTGCCATACATAGTCCGGTCGAGGGTAATGTGCCGCTCAACCACGCACGCTCCGAGCGCCACTGCACACACCGACATGGTCGTGCCATTTTCGTGTCCGCTGTAGGCGACCGGCACACCAAACTCCTTTTGCAAGGCAGTGATGGCGCGCAGGTTGAGGTCCGTGCGCTTGGCCGGATAGGTCGAGACCGTATGACTCACGATCACAGGCACGTCTTTTAGCACGATCATGGCCTTACGGACCTGATCCATGCTCGACATGCCTGTGCCGAGAATCACCGGACGCCCGTAGGACGCGATGCGTTCGAGAAGGCCCCGGTCAGTGAGCGACGCGGAGGCCACCTTGAAGCACGGAGGATCAAACTGCTCGATCAAGTCCACCGAGGCCTCGTCCCAAGGGGAAGAGAACCAGAGAATACCCTTGGTCTTGCAGTAGGCGTCGATCAAGAGATAGTCCTCGTGACCAAACTCGAGGGCACGCTTGAGATCACCGTTAGTCGTGTTGGTGATATTGTCGGTGAGGATTTTGACTGCCTCAGGAGACAGAACGCCTCGCTTGAGGGCATTCTGAATCACCTCTTCCGGCACAGCCCTGGCCTTGGCCAGCTCCTCAGCCGTATAGACGACATGCACCGTGCGGGTTTGAAACTTGACCGCACCACATCCCGCCAACACCGCCATGTCGATCAAACGACGTGCGATGTCCAATGATCCGTTGTGGTTGATGCCGATCTCGGCCACCACCATGCACGGATTGTTACCGCCGACCTCGAAAGGTCCGATCTGAACCGTTTTGTTGCTCATAGTTGTTTGGGAAAAAGCTACCAAGAATCACATTAGCATACAATAATCAGATTGTAAAGCTTCTTTGTTTAACACTTTTAAATAAAAATACCCCAAGAAACTCAGGGTACGTGGGGAAACTAGAGGAAGCGGACCTGAAAACTACTTGGTCGGCAGAGTCGTGGGATCGATACCATGAGCAGTAAGGATGAGGTTTGCCAGATCTCGCACCGCACCGTGGCCGGCCGGACGTTCACTGACAAAGTCCGCCATCTCCCGAATCACCTCTTCGGCTGTGATCGGGCATGCACGAAATCCGACCGCACGGAGCATCGGCACATCAACGAGGTCATCCCCCATCGCAGCGCAGTGTTCTCGGTCAACACCCACTCCCTTCAACCACTCATCGAGAGCAGCCACTTTTGACTGACAAAAGACGTCCGTGTAAAGGGTCACCTTTTGCCAAGAACCATCTTCCACCGAGGGAAGATTGTTCCACCGTTCGACCAGTGTAGTGATCATCCTGGCACCAGCTGTGCCACCTGCCTCTCCGGTGATAATGACCACCCTGATCCCAATGGCGCGCAAAAGGGAGATGCCTTGGCCATCGGAATGACTACGACGCTTCAGCATTCCATGTGCAAACGGCGCATCGAGACCAGTAGCTTCCGTGTTGTCAGTCAGGGTCCCATCGCAGTCGAGTGCGACCGCTTTGATCTTCCTGGCTTGCGCCAGAAGTATTTCCGAATATTCTTTTTTCATATAAGAGCTTTTTTTGTTTGACCGTAACTACCACCAACCAAATTTCATTATACACCTATATAGTATAAAAGTCAAGTATTGCGTAATGGTTCCATAGCTTGGACGCACTCAAGATATTAAACCATTACGTATATCTTGACTTTGTACAGAAAATTGAGTACTATTTTATGCGGACGAACGCTCTTTGAACAATTTATCGTCCACTTCCACAGTTTCAAAATCCAACCCAAGAAAGGCAATTATGACAAACATCCTAGTCAAAAAACCACCCGCGTTCAAACTGAACAGGTTGGTCGGGCTGGGTCACCCCAGCGCACAAGTCGCCGGACTCACGTTTGGCGAAATCAAAGGCGTCAGGGTGCTGTTTGTGAACATGCCCCTGCGTGAAAGTGCCAAGCCAAATACCCCTCCGCAAGGACCAGGGCTTCTGGCAGCACGGCTTCGTGAATACGGAGCTGAGCCTACCATCCTCGACTTGAACGCCTACAGGCTTCAGGACGCAGATGCAGTTGCACGAGGCCTGCCCAACGGCAGACATCTCACGCTACGGGAAGCCGAACAGCTTCTCGAAGCCCATCTCGCCAAGCATGGCGACCAGGACATCATCGCCTTTTCAGGCATGATCACGACGCTCCGCTGGCAGGAAAACTTTGCCCGGATTTGTCGCAATCTCCAGCCCGGCGCGTTTCTCGTGTCTGGCGGAGGTCTCGCGACTGAGATCCGCGAAGGCCTCTTTGGTTGGATTCCTGAGCTCGACGCCGTTGCCCACTCCGAAGGAGATGATGTTATTTTGCTCATGGCAAGAGAGATCAAATACCTAAAAGAGCGTGGAGGTAGAAAGAATCTTTCCCTCCTGTCGAATAGCCCCTACTACTTGGGCGAAATCGGGGGACAACACCGACTCATGTATGCAGGCGATCGGCCAGTGAACCTCGATGTGCTACCCTTTGCCGCATGGGACCTCCTGCACGAAGACGTGTATGGAAACCAGGTGCTCGAGTGGTATATCAGGACGCCCGTCTGGGGCACTGCTGCCAACAACAGTTCCGCCACGTCGTTTACGATGGAGCGAAGCCTCACGACAGTCTCGAGCCGAGGCTGTCCTTACGCATGCGAGTTTTGTTTCCGCGGAGGACAGGGCGAGCGCAACTACGGTATGCGCAGTCCTGCAAATCTCCGTGCAGAAGCTGAATGGCTAATCAAGACCTACGGGATTGACTTCCTCGGCTTCCCCGACGACAACTTCGGGGTCAACATTCCACGCATGAAAGCCCTACCCGAGACGTTCGAAGGTTTGGGTATTCGCTGGGGCACACACACTCGCCTCGACGAAGCAGACGACCGCGCGCGCTACATGGCCAAGGCCGGATGCATCTACATCGGCTTCGGTGCCGAAAGTGCGAGTGACCGTGTGCTAGAGAGCATGGGAAAGGGTGGGTTTATCCTGCGACCGCGAGGAAGCAAGAAAAACCAACTGACGCAAGTCGGCGATCACCACTTCCCCGTCACCATGATGAACGGCATCAAAATGTGCAAGGAAACCGGCATTCATGCCAACTGCACATGGATCATGGGGTGGCCAGAAGAAGGTCTTCGCGAAATCAAAACCTCCGTCGCATTCATTATGTGGCAGATCGGTGAGATGACTCGAGGCAAAACTCCTGGCACGCCTGATTACGACCACGCAGTAGCATCCGTCAACAAACGCATGTTTACTGCTACGGCCTACCCCGGCACCGAGATGTGCCGGCACCCAAAAGTCCAAAAACTGCTGGGTGAGCACTTCGGGATCAGCTTCGAACAAAAAGCTGGTTGCAAGCTGGAACCGGTCGTGGACCAAAATCTGCGACAATACGTGCTTGAGCTCGACGACGCAACTAAGGTGCTTCACGGCACTGACGGCAAGCCTCTCAACTACGGCGAGCTATCCGAGAACCAGTTTCTCGAGGCTCGTGCACACATCGATTCTGGTCAGACTGAGAAGATTCTCGACATGACAGGATAAACGACACACCACGGGGCTGCTTCGGTAGCCTCTTTTTATTTTCCTTATTAATTCATCCCGCCATCAAGCCGTCTGGGTACTCTCCACAATTACAATAAAAATACCCCGAGAAAATCAGGGTACGCGAGTAAACCATAGAGACAACTTGGCCTACTTGGTCGGCAGGGTCTTGGGATCAATATCACGAGCAGTTAGGATGAGGTTTGCCAGATCTCGCACCGCACCGTGGCCGGCCGGACGTTCACTGACAAAGTCCGCCATCTCCCGAATCACCTCTTCGGCTGTGATCGGGCAGGCACGAAATCCGACCGCACGGAGCATCGGCACGTCAACGAGGTCATCCACCATCACGGCGCAATGCTCCAAAGATACACCTTGAATATCCAAGTGACTTCGACACTTGAGCACCGTGTGTGGAAAATATTCATGTAAGCCAATGATTTCGGTGTTGTCGGTGAAGACACCGTCGCAATCAAAAACTGACGCCCTGATCCACCGAGCTTTCGCCAGAAGGACTTTCGAGTATTTTTTCTTCTAGGAGAGCGTGATTGACAGCACACACCATCTACCACGATTATTTGTCCTACTAACGATGGGTGTACAAGTTATAGATTGAGGTATGATTATGAGCAATATATTATAAGTAATAATCACCCACCCTATCAATACCACCCAAACAACAAGGTGTGCTATTTTCTTACAACAACATCTTAATAAATGAAAGGTTTATCCTGGCAGCTTCTATTTCACTGTCCCCCCTACTTGTCTCCATAGTAAGTGGCCCCTTATACTGTATTTCCTTAAAAGATTTTATCACCTTATGAAAGTCTACACACCCAGTACCAAGCATCACATTTTTTCCTTCAATGTTTTTATCTTTAATATGTACATGCACAATAGCAACATCAAGTTCTAAAATTTCTGAGGCAACATCAAAGCCAAAATACATTCTATTACCAGTATCATAACAAATGCCAAAATTTTTGTTATTTACCTTACCAAAAATACCTAGTTGTTCTTCCACCGATAAATCACTCTCCATTGCAAATACAACCCTGTTATTAGATGACTCAATGAGGCTGTTTATAATTTCAGGTATTTTTGCAATTTTTTCTGGGGCATTTTTTACACTTGCCTTTTCGAGAAATGGAAGTACGACTGTTTTCACACCAATCTCTTGGGCTCTATTAACTATATTTTTTAAATCATTCAGACTATCCACGACATCCTCCCCGTCGTCTGTTATTGGTCGATCCATGATGTGATCAATCGTAATACTT
>CALRBR010000013.1 GCA_943354385.1 Candidatus Tayloriibacteriota bacterium | reverse complement strand
CAAGACCAAAGCCAAAGGCCCAGCCATTGTAGCCCTCGACACCGAAATCTTTGAGCACGCTCTTCCTAGGCATACAACCGCCCAAGATTTCAATCCATTCGCCGTTGATTTCTACCTCAACCTCAAGAGACGGATCAGTGTAGGGGAAGGTATCTGGGTTGAATCGATATTTGATATTTTTGCCGAATACGCTTTGCACGACTTCTGAAAGCACTGCTTTTAGATCTTCGATAGTGAGTACTTTTTGACTATCTGGCACGAGGTAGAGTCCGCCCATCTGATGAAAGATGTTCATGTGGTGTCGGTCGATTTCGTCTTTGCGGTAGACTTTGCCGTAGCACATGACGCCGAGCTTTTTTTTATCGGCAATTTTCTTTTTGATTTCATCGAGTTGGAAATAGTAATACCACATCACGGTGTCGTGAGTACGGAGGACGTTTTTTGGGTCGACGTAGTAGGTGTCCGAGGTACTGCGGGCTGGATGGTCGGGAGCGAAATTGAAGAGGTCGAAGAGGATGTTGGTCGGGATGACTTCAGGAATGTCGATGTGGTCGAAGTCTTTGAGGACAGGGAGATTGGTGACGCGCTCTTTGATTTCAGAAAGGGGACTGCCTGATGTGCGAGAAAGGTCGGCCATCGACATATAGCGTTTGATGCGGAGGGCTTCGGCGTCCTCGCGTGACTCGAGGGCCTGGAGGAGCTTTTCTTGGTCTACAGTAGAGACTTTGTAGAGGTGGCGGGAGAGGTTGTTTGAGGTTGATTTTTCGTTTTTTGACATAGAATTAGTCTAGGTCAAAATGAGTCGAAAGTAAAGTGATATTTGTAAAATACAGAACTAAAAAAGTCGCACTACCGTTGTGTGCGACTGACTTTGTCATCTTCGTGTTCTGTGGCCATCACTATGAGGAGGATAAATCCACCTAGACAGCCGACGATGACAGTGGCAATCATCTGTGTAAAATCGAAGGGATTGAGCTCTTTGACCTTTGAGATAACGCAGGCCAGGATTCCGCTGATGACCCACAAGGCCGGCACCCATAACAACATCCACTGCAATGAATTGCTGATGTAGAAACAATATCCAAAGAACACGATGGCGACGACTAGTATCCGTGCAACCAACACTCGAATGTTCATGTTGAGTAAAAGGTAGTTTGTTGACCAAACGTTTCAGGTAAAGTATCCCACTTTTGACACAGAAAGCAAATATTTTTTAATTAAAAAAAATCGCATCATAGGTGTCTACGAGCGACTGGAGGTATTTTCTTCGCGTGCGCCAAACAGGTAGGCAAGGAAACATAGATAACCAAGGGCCAGTACAGCCACAAGAATACCTGTCTTTGCAAGGTCCCAAGGCCCTCTCAGGAAATTTTTGCCGTCATAGAAGAGTAGGGCAATAATCCCGGCGACCATGTGAAGGGCGATGCCCACAGTCCATATTCCAAACCATGGTTGCAACCCAATTACACTGAGACCGAAGCATCCTATTGCAAGAATCTTTTTGAACATCAACATAGCAAGCCTTTCGGAAGAACTTTAAATACTATTATAGCATGTTTGAAGTACGAAAGCAAGTTTTTGTAGGGAAAATAAGTAAATAGTATCCCCAGTATGGCGTATAAAAGCCCTATATCTTTTCCTTTAAATTTGCTATAATAGATTGTACAAAAGTAACATTATATATACCTTCTGTATCAAAACATGGCTAAAAACGAAGACGAAAAAAAGGTAAAGAAAGGCTCGTATGGGGCGGATGAGATTACGGTACTTGAGGGACTTGATCCAGTGCGAAAGCGCCCGGGTATGTATATCGGTACGACTGGTCCTGATGGTCTCCATCATCTCATTACTGAAATCTTTGACAACTCTCGCGACGAAGCGATGGGTGGTTTTTGTAATGATATTGAAATAACTCTTTTACCAGAGAATCGTATTCGCGTAGTAGACAATGGCCGAGGTATACCAGTCGATACACATTCAAAAACAAAAGTTTCTGCACTCGAGACAGTCATGACCGTGCTTCATGCCGGAGGTAAATTTGGAGGCGAGGGCTACAAGGTTTCTGGTGGTCTCCACGGTGTGGGTGCTTCGGTGGTCAACGCACTCTCTATTTTTTGTCAGGTGACCGTACATAGAGATGGGGGTGCTTATATGCAGGAGTATAGTCAGGGTAAAAAGAAATCAGCTGTCAAAAAGATAGACTCAAGCAAGCTCCATGGTACTATCGTTTGCTTTGAGCCAGACAAGGAGATTTTTAAGGAGGGTGTGGTTTTTGATTTTCATCGTGTGGCTAACCATATGCGACAGCAGGCGTATCTTGTTCGAGGTCTGCGCATCTCAGTAATTGACGCACGAGAATGTCCGGACAAGATCGACCTTGCTGAGGTTTTTTATTTCCGTGATCTCGGTATTGATGCACCGTCTCAAACATTTTATTTTGAAGGAGGGCTCATTTCGCTTGTTAAATTCAACAATCAATTCCAGAAGCCAATTCATAAAAATATTTTCTATATAGAAAAGAAAATAGAAGGTGTGGAGTCGGTAGAAATAGCACTTCAGTATGTCGATGATATTTCTCCGCGTCTTCTTGCTTTTGCAAACAACATTTATAACAGCGAAGGCGGTACGCACATGACTGGTTTCAAAACTGCTCTTACACGAACCATCAACAACTACGCTCGTAAAAATACGATGGTAAAAGATAGCGAAGATAACTTTACCGGAGATGATGTACTCGAGGGTCTCACGGCGGTAGTGTCAGTCAAACTTCGTGAGATTCAGTTTGAGGGTCAGACTAAAGCCAAGCTCGGTAGTGTAGAGGCGCAGGGAGCGGTGGCGACTGTATTTGGAGAAGCCTTTGCTATGTTTATGGAGGAAAATCCAGACGATGCTAGAGCGATTATTCAGAAATCTATCCTTGCCCTCAAGGCTCGTAAGGCGGCAAAAGCTGCAAAGGACTCTGTGCTCCGAAAGGGTGCGCTCGAGGGCATGACACTTCCAGGAAAGCTCTCTGACTGCCAAAGTGGCACAGAGCCCAAGGACGCCGAGATATTTATTGTGGAGGGAGACTCTGCAGGGGGTACTGCCAAGGCAGGGCGAGACAGGCGTACTCAGGCGGTGCTTCCGCTTCGAGGTAAGATTCTCAATATCGAGCGAGCGCGACTCGACCGCATGCTCGGCTCTGAGCAGATCAAAAATCTCGTCGTGGCGATGGGTACTGCGATCGGCGATACATTTGATATTACCAAACTCCGTTACCATAAAATAATCATTGCAACAGATGCCGACGTGGACGGTGCGCACATTCGAACACTTATTTTGACTTTGCTTTATCGATATTTCAAACCACTGATCGAAGGAGGTTTTGTGTATATTGCTCAGCCACCATTGTATAAAGTAAAGCGTGGTAAAGAAATTCTCTATTTCTATTCGGATGAGGAAAAAAATAAAGTGCTCGGCAAGGATATAGAGGTTGCCCAAGAGGGGGAGGAAGGGGAAGATGGTCAGCCAGCGGATGACCTCTTTGATCCTAAAAATAAAAAAGCAAGCAAAGTGCATATTCAACGTTACAAAGGTCTCGGAGAAATGAATGCTGAAGAACTCAAGGAGACGACGATGGATCCAGAGAAAAGAATACTCAAGCAGGTTTCAGTTGGCGATGGATTTGAGGCGGATAAAGTGTTTGATATGCTCATGGGTACGGATGTGCCTGCGAGAAAGTCGTTTATACAGTCGAACGCGATGAAGGCTACCATCGACATCTAAAAGAATTGGGCACCGACTGCACATTTTTTTGTTGCTTCGCTCAGCTTGCTCTCGCAATGTCGGTTTAGCGAAACCGTGTCGCGCACCGTCCATTGGGACGCGACGTACATTTTGGTCGCAATCTGGGCTCTTTCCTTACAGGAACTGTACACCTTTCACTTTCTGATTACCGAACACTCAAGGTCTTGCGAAAGTGTCCCACACTTTCTCACCTCGAACTGTATCCAGTGGTTCCCAATTCTTGAAGAATAGTGAGATAGTAAGAAATACTCCTCGGATTTTTCATTAGAAAAATCCGAGGAGTATTTTTTTGTCGGGTATTTGTATATTGGCTTGACATTTATCTATATAGGGTGTATAATAACAAATGAAGCATTAGGAACGTTTCCTGATGTGCTATTTGGAAAAACAGTCGGTAAACTCGGTCTTTCGGAGGAAAAACTTATGAAAATTCGTCCCGTGTTGGTCTCGGTTTTCGCCCTTGTCTTCATCACTCTCGCCACAGGCTGTGGCACGATGAGTAAGCGTGGGGAAGACCGGAAATTCAACTTTCGGAGTCACCCACCCGGAGCCACGGTTTCGGTGGATGGTCGCGAAATCGGGAAAACCCCGGTAGAGCACGTCGGCCCCATCGACTGGAAGAAGGGGTTTAATTACCAGGTGAGCTTGCCGGGTTACTACCCAGTGTCTGGCCAGGTAACCTCGAAAGTGGATTGGATGGTGGTAGGCAAGGACGGTGCGTGGATGCCGTTCCCGATTGTGTCGGGGATCGCATACATCACCGACTGGAGGACCGGGGCTATCTATCGCCTCATGCCGGAGTTTGTGCACCTTAACATGGTGCCACTTCGTCCTGAGTATATGGTCATAACCCCTCTTCGTGCCGGGGAATCGGGAGATGTTCGGTCTGCTGTTGAGGAATTCAACAAGACCAGAAAATACTCGTTTCCATCGGCCGATCCTCCTACCCAGCCCGTCAAAAAGAAAAAGCAAAAGGTTCCATCCGTCGAACCAGGCACTTGAGAGCCTTCAAATCTCAAGAAACCTCGTTGTGCAGTCAAAACGAGGCTTTTTATTTGAATTATCACTGCGGAGCTACTGAGCCAAAAAAGAGACTTTCCCATCGGTAGATGATGTGCCGTCCACAGGTGCCTGTCTATAGACCAACAGGCACCTGTGGACGGCGCCGGACGGGAGCCGAGACTTGAGGAAAACTTCAGTAGAAAATCGGGGGCGTATAATTTTGTTGTCTCCGGCGTCAGATCGGCCTGCACCGAGGAGAATACCTCGGTGTCTAGGAGCCATACTAGTGGCGGGCATGTCGAGCCATGCTGGTGGCGAAGATACTGAATTTAGTAAAACGAAGTGCAAAGAGTGAACCAGAGCGTAGCACTCGATTTATATAGTCGCTCTGCTCCTTATAAATCTGTAAACCCTTGACAAAAAATACTAATGGGTGTATAATAAGATTGTATGAAAAATACATCAATTTTCCACAACTTTATATCAAATCTTGTATCGGGTAAAAAGGCCGTATTTATTAGCTATTTTATGCTTTTTGGCCTTCTTTTGACGGCTTCTCCTATTGTTGCGCAGGCCAAATTTCTCGACTATATTGACCCATTTGGTCTTTTTCACAATACCAATAAGGGTGCCCTAGACTACTTTGTTGATGTGATAGACCCATTCTCTTTGTTACATGGCCAGGACGCAAACACCGTCTATCGAACTCAGACCCAGCAGGTCATCCCAACTCTCGACGCTTCATGTTATGTCAACCCAACCTCGGCTTCTGTTGGACAAACTGTGTACTGGAATGTCTCCGCTTTTGGTGGTGCCGGTAACTATGTGTATTCATGGACTGGTACCGACAGTCTTTCTGGAAACTCAAATACTATTTCTAAAATCTATACCTCTTCTGGTGCAAAGACCGCTTCAGTGACCGTGACTTCTGCTGGCCAAACAGTCACTCGTGCATGTAGTAATGCGGTGTCTATTATCGATCAAGGTGTAGCTCCTGTGGCGAGCACGACGATCGTGTATCAGCCCTATCCATATCAACAGTATCCGCAATACCCTCAGTACCCAACATACAACTATGGAGGCCCAACAGGTAGCACCCTCGACGCGTCATGTTATGTCAATCCGACTTCTGCCTCTACAGGCCAGACTATTTATTGGAACGCATCAGCTTTTGGTGGCAATGGTAACTATAGCTATTTCTGGACTGGTACAGATGGTCTTGGTGGTCAGAGTAACAATGTTACAAAGACATACTACGCTCCTGGAGATAAATTTGCTTCAGTGACAGTTACATCTGGTGGTCAGACTATTACTCGACAGTGTTCAAACAGTACGACAATTTACGGTGGAGGTTCAAGTTACTCAAATAATTACCCAACAAATTACGGTAATAATTATTATAACAATTACCCAACAGGCAATAATCAGTATTATTACAACACCGACACAAACCTAGAAGTCTCATGTGCTCCAAACACCGCCGTCGCTGGTACCAATCAGCTCGTTACGTGGACATCTCATGTATATGGTGGTAACGGTAACTACCAGTATTATTGGACAGGTACCGAAAATCTCGGTGGTACACAGAGCACAAGCGCGAAGTCATATTCATTCTCTGGCATGAAATCAGGTGCACTCAGTGTAACCTCTGGTGGTCAGACTATTACTCGACAGTGTACAGCTGTGATTTCAGTAACCGATCAGAATGGTGGTTCAGGTACAATTATTTCTCAAAATTCTGGTGGTCTCCGTGCTTCATGTTATGCAAACCTTGAAAATATAAAATCAGGTCAGGTGATTACTTGGTCGGCCCTTACTGCTGGTGGTAATGGTAACTACATCTACTCATGGAGTGGTAGCGATACACTTTCTGGGTCAGGCTCTTCAGTTGTGAAATCATATAGTGGTACTGGCGAGAAGTATGCTTCAGTGACGGTAACCTCTGCTGGTGAATCAGTAACATCACCTTGTGTAAATACAATTGCGGTTGGCAATTATTCGGGAACTATTACAAAGACGGATAGAACTGTTGAAAAGACAGCGACTACTACAAAAAATACTGGTCTTCTCGGCGCAGCATTCTTTGGAATAGGTAACTTTCCACTGATTCTATTCCTTATATTACTTATCCTTATCTTGATCGGTTTGATCATCTACCTTTTCTATTACAGAGACCGTGAAGATGTTCGTGACTTACATACAGTGGTGGTCACCAAGAAAGATCAAACTGAGGAAAGAAATACCGTCACCGTAGACAATGTAAACAGTAATCATCAGAACGGTAATGGTTATCATAGTGGAAACGGACAAAATCACTAGTTAAATAAAACAAAAACCCGCGGCGTACTCGCCGCGGGTTTTTGTTTGTCTGTTACTTCTTCATTTTAATCTCTTTAAGTAATTTAACGATGATTTCTTCTGTACTCATCTGACCGAGATTGCCTTTGTCTCGACTCTCAAGGGTGACTTTTTGTACAGCGATATCTTTGTCTCCAATGATAATAAAGTAGGGAATCTTTTCTAGCTTAGCTGCACGTACTTTTTTGCCAAAGCCTTCTTTACCGAGCGAAAGCTCACAGCGAATATTCTCTGCTCTGAGCGCTGAGTAGACTTTTTGTGCCTCAGCATGATGCTGTTCGTCGATCGCGATGATTTGGACATGCACGGGAGCTAGCCAGAGAGGGAAGGCGCCCATATATTTTTCAATAAGGAATGCAATGATGCGTTCGATAGCACCGACAGATGAGCGATGTACTACTCGAGCGATTTCTTCCTTGCCGGCTTCGTTGGTATAGACGAGATTGAATCTCCCTGGCATACAAAAGTCATACTGCACTGTGAAAGCTGTATCCTCTTTGCCGTTGGCATTTTTCATTTGTACATCAATCTTTGGTCCATAGAAAGCAGCTTCACCTTTGGCTTCGGTAAAGGTACCGCCACGTTTTACGAGGAGGTCACGTAAAAGCCCTTCGCTTTTTATCCACGATGCGTCGTCTTTGTGGTATTTTTCACTGTTGGTGATATCACCGAGCGATAGACGGAACCAGTAGTCGTCACCTTTTGCAAGACCCATAGTCTCTGTGACAAATTCAATCAAGTCGAGTGCTTTGCCGATTTCTTCCACTGCTTGCTCGTCATCTTTACAAATGATGTGAGCGTCAGAAAGACAGAATGAGCGCACACGCTGGAGGCCCATGAGCTCTCCAGACTGCTCATATCGGTAAAGCCGAGCGAGCTCTGCGATACGGATGGGAAGTTCTTTGTAGCTGTGTGGCTTTCGGAGATAGAGCTCAAAGTGGTGTGGGCAAGTCATCGGGCGAAGCATAAATTCTTCATCATCGATTTTGATTGGTGCATACATTGAGTCCTTGTAGTGTGGGTAGTGGCCAGACTTGCGGTACAGGTCGAGCTTGGCGATTTCGGGAGTATAAACGTGTTTGTAGTCGCGCTTGGTTTCTTCGTCGACGATAAAGCGTTCGAGCTCACGACGAATCACCGAACCCTTTTCGGTCCAGAGTGGGAGGCCTTTGCCGACTGATGTAGAAAAGGCAAAAAGGTCGAGCTCACGGCCTAGCTTTTTGTGATCTCGTTCTTCGGGAGCAATAGGTGCTGGTGTTGGGTTCATATTGATAATTTAATAAATAATAATGCAAATCGCCCGAGCAAGCGCGATTTGATAGTGCGCTTGCTCGGGCGGGGAGACTCCTCGCGGTTCCACCGAGCTTTCCGTTTGAGACGGACACTTTTGACTTCCAGATTAGGGTTGTTACCTCGCTTGCGCGTTTGTGGTTGGTATCCACAACAACTTCTGTATTTATAGTATATGCCCGATTTTGTTGTAGGTCAAATGATTGACTTTTCTATCCTGTAGATGTATCGTTTTCTTGGACTTTGAAATCCCTGCTATTGTGGCGGGGTGTATTTTGGAGGAATTGATATGGATCTTGGAATTGCGATCGTAGTTTGCATGACTAGCTGGGTAGCACTTTCAATCAATGTTGTGACTGGGGGCCTACCGGCTGTCACGGATTTCCTTAGTTTGCTTGCAACGGCTGGTGCTATCATGACTATCTGGCATATTGCTTGGCGACTCAAGAACGGCTCACTGAGTAGCAGGCCGCGTTTCCAGGCAAGGAGAATTATCTTCTCAGGGATCATCGGTATTCAGCTCGGAAAGCTCGTGATCATTACTTTCTGTTTGTTTGTTGAACCGGATCAGTTTTGGGTCATTCTATGGCTCATGACAATAGTAAGTATGATAATGACAGTGATGATGCGAAGTGTTTTTTTGAGGCACGCCATAGCACAACTTGCAAAAGACGCTGTTTCCACTGCCTGATTTCCGGGCGGTTTTTTAATTTCGATTTTCACACAAAAAGGTTAAAATAGCTTCGAGTAGAGGCCTGGTTCAGTTTAAAGGCTCAACGGCGTGCGTTGAGCCTTTAAACTGTTTTTATGTTTTTTTGTTCTGAAAACTAGATCTTAAACACCTCCCGGCCTCGGAACAAAGCCTTTTTGCCTAAAACAACATCAAATTGAATTGGGTGATGTTGTTCGGCCGAGCGGTCTGTTTAAATATGGAAAACTTCCTTACCTCGATAGACCGCTTTAGGCCCTAAACTCTCCTCTAGTCTTAAAAGCTGATTGTATTTTGCCACACGCTCGCTTCGGCAGAGGGAACCAGTCTTGATCTGGCCAGTACCGGTACCTACCACAAAGTCTGCGATGGTCGAGTCTTCGGTTTCTCCTGATCTATGAGAAATAATAGAGGTAAAGTGTGCTTTCTTTGCCATATTTATAGCATCAATTGTCTCTGATACAGTACCGATTTGGTTGAGCTTGATGAGGATGGAGTTACCAGCCCTCTTCTCTATACCAGTGGCAAGGCGAGTGATGTTGGTCACAAAAAGATCGTCACCGACTATCTGCACTTTATCACCTAGCTTCTTGGTCATGAGCTCATACCCAGCCCAATCATCTTCTGAAAGTCCGTCTTCGATAGACACGATTGGATATTTTGCTACCCAGCTTGCGTATAGGTCTACCATTTCCGCACTGGTGAGGATTTTGTTTTCACTTGCTAAGTGGTATTTGCCGTCTTTATATAGCTCGGTTGCAGCACCATCGATAGCGATAGCAATATCTGTGCCGGCTTTGTAGCCAGCTTTTTCTACTGCCTCGAGAATGATTTGGATCGCTGCCTCGTTGTTTGGAAGCGATGGGGCAAAACCACCTTCATCACCGACAGAAGTATTAAACTTTCGTGCGTGTAGGATTTTTTTGAGTGCATGAAATACCTCTGTACCATAGCGAAGTGCCTCTTTGAAAGACGGAGCACCAACAGGCATAATCATAAATTCCTGGAGGTCGGTAGAATTTTCGGCATGCTTGCCTCCGTTTAGAATATTCATCATCGGGACGGGAAGCTGGATGGCGTTTTTGGTTTTGGCGATTTTGTTGAAGTATTTGTAGAGAGGAATATTTTGGCTTTCAGCAGAAGCCTTTGCAAAGGCAAGTGAGACACCGAGAATAGCGTTGGCACCGAGCTTGCCTTTGTTCTCCGTACCATCGAGTGCAATCATTGTATCGTCTATTTTTCTCTGGTCAAACTCTTTGCCGATGAGTGCTTTGCGGATAGTTTTATTTACATTCGTCACCGCCTTCTGTACACCTTTGCCACCGTAGCGCTTTTCACCATCGCGAAGCTCGACGGCTTCATGACTACCAGTCGATGCGCCAGAAGGGACTGCTGCTCGTCCAAAAGAACCGTCTTTGAGGGTCAGGTCGACTTCGACGGTCGGATTGCCTCGTGAATCTAGAATCTCTCGTGCTCGAATATCTGCAATTTTTGACATGGAATTTATGAGCTATGTTTTTAAATAATAAGTACCCCAAACTATGAAATTCTTTCTCGGCATGTCTTTTTCTGGGCCCGAATAAATTCCTGGTGGAATTTTTCTCAGTCTCGACTACCCGTTCTGCGCCGTCTACAGGGACACATCATCTACCGATGTGAAAGTCATTTTAAAAGATACGCCTTAGACGAATCTCCTAGTTTGGGGTAAGTAGGGTACTATAGTATACTATTCCTATAGAAAATAAAAGGTCGATCGGATTGTGTGGTGTGTTTTATACCTCCTTTTTTAAAGGAGGTGGCGAGTACTCGAGACGGAGGATTTAAAATCCAAATCCCTCGGCTAGCGCCTGCTCCTTTAGAAAAGGGAGAATTAACAAAAGCATAAGTCATATAAATAAATTTAAATATGGAAACAACAAATACAGATGCTACTTATGGAGGTGCAAACAAGTGTAAGATGTTGGTAGGAGTTATAATAATTCTTTTTGGACTTCTGTTTCTTGCAAAGGCCCTCGGGTATTTTTCTGCTGATACTGTAAGTATGGTATGGCCTATACTCGTGATCATCGCTGGGTATGGTAAGTTTTGTTCGTGTAAGAGTTGTACAGGAACATGTAGAACTTGCGCTAAGTAAGTACAAGGTAAAGTTTTTAATAAATCCCCCGCGGGCGTAATCGCCCGCGGGGGATTTATGCTATACTATCTTTATTACTTTTTATAGTATCTAAAATCATGGACACACTCATACAAGCAGATATTTTTTTCTTCATAACAGCTATTGCGGTAGTTGTGCTGTCTATTGGTGCTGGTATCGTGATCTACTACCTCGTTCGGATTTTGCGACGTATAGATGAGATATCTGCCAAAGTGCAGGGGGAGACAGATGAGATTGTGAGGGATGTGAAAGATTTTCGGGAAACCATGCGCTCAGAAGGCATCAAGGTAAAGACCGTTCTCGATATGTTTCTCGGATTTATTAAAAAGGCAAAAAATGTGAAGCAGAAAAAAGTTATTTCTAAACTAGCAAAGTTGAAGAGTGATTTGATAAAGTAGGAGTAGGTACTAATACCGTTGACCTTCACCGAAGAGAATACTTCGGTGTTCTCGATTTATATAGTCGCTCCGCTCCTTATAAATCGGGTATATAAATCGGGTGCTTGCATTTATATTCAAAGTGTGATATAATTGGAATATGAATAAGAAACATGATACTGGGTGGGGAAAGGTGGCGGGCTGGTATGATGAGCTACTCGAAAAGCAGGGAGATACCTTTCAGGAAGAGGTGATTTTGCCAAACTTGATGCGTTTGCTCGATCCACAAAAGGGGGAAGTGATACTCGATCTCGCTTGCGGACAAGGATACTTTGCTCGAGAAATTGCCCGAAAGGGAGCAACGGTACACGCCTCAGATATTTCAAGACAGCTAATCGCGCTCGCGATCAAGGCTACTTCACAGACTATTTACTACCACACCGCACCGTCACACGATATTTCTTTTTTGACGACTGGCTCGGTAGATAAAATGATTATTGTGTTGGCAATCCAGAATATTGAAGACCTTGCGGGAACTCTTGCGGAATGTACTCGTGTGCTCAAAGTAGGTGGACGCATGCTCATTGTGCTCAATCATCCGACCTTTCGTATTCCAAAAAAGACAGCATGGGGCTGGGATGAAGAAAAGAAGATACAGTATCGTCGAGTAGATCAGTATTTGAGTGAGATGAGGACAAAGATAGATATGCATCCAGGACAGACCGATGGGCCACAGACAGTATCTTTTCATCGACCACTGCAGGTATATTTTAAGGCACTTAACAAAGCTCATTTTGCAGTAGCTCGCCTCGAGGAATGGGTTTCGCACAAAGAGAGTAAGCCAGGGCCACGAGCAATGCCAGAAAATCTCGCTCGAAAGGAGATCCCGATGTTTATGTGTTTGGATGCGAGGAAGTTGAAATAAATTCAAGGTTTAAGTTAGAAGTTAAAAATTGTAGAAGAGAATTCCCCCGGCGCCTACTGGCGCCGGGGGAATTCTGTGTATAAACTCGTTTGCCCCAACCGTGCGTAGGTAGTATTATTAAGAACGTAATCCCAACTGTTTTTTCTAATGCTCAAATCTCCCCACGCAGTAAAACTGGTCGGCTCTCTTTTTGTATTTTTCTCCTTTTTTGTCGTCTATAATACGTTTGCTAGTAATTATTTTTCTTCTAGTTTTGAACAGCAAGCTTCACTTATTTCTACATCTGTTTCCACTGACTGTTTTACGTATACTCCAAATTACAGTTATACAGGAGCGGCGGGGACTACTTATCAGTACGATAATATTTTTGTTAATACGTCTGACGGCACATCAAAAGAAATAAGATTTGCATACCAGAATCCACCAACTATGTTGCAGTGGCTTGCATTTGTGCACCCAGGACTTCTACCATCTTATTTAATTCCGACACCACCATGTCTTCAGATACCCGCAGCCAATCAGGGGAATCTCCTAAACAATGACAGGTATATTGTTGCGAACGGTAATAATTTATATATAGGTTCGGGCAATTATCAAAATAACTTTACCTTCACACTCACTAAATTAATCTTTAAAGATAAAAGTAGGCCTATTTTCGGCGGTAATTACTATTCTTTTACAGGCGCAGAAAGAATTATTAAAGAGGACGATATCATTCGTGATGTTGATACTAATAAAAAAATAAGGGGTTTTGTAAAATATACATCCGCAAACGGCAATCCGACCGAAACTTTTTCTGCTCCTGCCACCAATTGCCAAAAGATTTCTGGTAATGGTTCGAACAAGATTGTTTTTGTGAGGGCGAGTAGCTTCAATACAAACATCAACGATTTTCTGTTGAAAGTTGACGATATGATGATCGATCTTAAAAAAATAGATCCATATAAAACACACTGGGATAAATTTTCTTTTTATGTTGATCTAAAGAAACATGTCGATACTGGTTTTCCGCAGATTAGCAATATAATTGATGTAAATGGAAACGGCCAATCTTTCTATGATGTTGACCCAACTACCAATGTTTTTTCATCAAGTTGTGCTACTAGTGGTACCACTGAGACCGATGTAGTCTTAATCAAGAGTCGTTTTTTGCAGCCAGGTTGGGCTACACAGTTTGGCAAGACAATTTTTCTAAACGATATTAATGTGTATGTTGGTGATGGTAATACGCCAGGTACCACTCCGCTGGGCATGTTTTTGGCACGCTTTTTAGGTAGAACTATCGGTGGCTTGAATAGAGAAAGTACTACCATCGGTATTTCTCGTGATAATCAGCCTATCAATGTTATTACAGGTAATATAAACGCTGATTTTGTATATCAATCAGGACCCAATACTCTTTTTGGGGGTAACACAACAAGACAAGTTTTTACTAACTGCTCCTTGAATCCTCGGGATGATTATCGGGGTTTGGATAATAGGATTTATGGATCAACAAGTAAACGGGGTTGCACATATTTAAATGGGACAGAGGTATCTCGCCCATCTCAGTATTATCGACCGTCGACAGATAGTATCTTAACCACTAATGTTCTTACCATGCCTGTTACTCCGGGTAATACTAACCTATCGAAATTCAACGTGATCAGTTGCGGGTACATTGTTGCCGGCCTTAGAGGGAGGGTTGTTACAAGAGAAACCGCCCGAGAATATTGGCCAGAATGTTCTAACCTCGACACCGTAGAGGGTCAGATACCTCTAGTGCCAGCGCCTACTATCAGTGGTATAACCGCAGTGAGTCCTGGTCAAGTTGTTACAACCACAGGCGTACGGTTTACTGCTACAGGTAATAGCGTTCAATTTATAAATGTTACTGATGGCGAGGTATATGATGTCACGGATATACCAAGTTTAGATGGAACAACTTTAGTCTTTACTGTGCCAGCAGAAATGCCCATTTCTGGAAATTCTTTAACGTATTCATTTAAGGCCGGTGCATTAAATAGTCCATGGAGCAATATTCTGACTGTCTCTATGTCAACAAAAAAGTTAATTGCTGTCGGAGGTATTGGTTCGAAAGCAGTGGGCCCAATGTTTCCCTTTTTGGAGGGTATTTCATCTGGTAGTATTAAAATACCACTTCATCCAGACAGCTTAGCTCGAAATAAAATAAAGATTAAAGAGGCTATAAACGCTCAGCTGACATTAGGAAAAAATGTTTTGGTAGCCGCTCATTCACTTGGGGCAAGCACGGTCTTCAATATGCGAAATGATTTTACGGGTAGATGTGTTGAGTTTGTTTATATGGATCCGCCATATAACAATTTTTGGGCCACACTACCTGGGGCAAAATTTAGTGCTGTCGCTACAGAGATTCGCAGATCTGCTGAAGGTGGTATTGCAAGTAATCCAGCCCTGATAAATTGGACAAACGGCGCCGGAAAAGGGGAGGCCCACTCACCTTGGAGCTACCCTGTCTATACTGGTAATTTGCTTAGGTTAGATAATCTCAGAACAACCATAGAAAATCGGTTAGCTATACCGGCACCATCTGGTTGTACTTTTAATAATGTACCACCTGCAAATCCTCTCACACCAGCGCCTAATATCACTAATGTTGTATCTACTTACCCTCCTCTAAGTTCAATCCGACAAGGAGAGAGTTTTAACATCACCGGATCAGGTTTTAGTCTAACGGAGAATGATATTTGGATTGAAAGTAGTACAAATCCCTCTGTTTACTATGATATATCATCTTTTGAAACGACTGACTCAAACACTCTTACATTTGTGTTGCCTCAGTATCCTGTCGAGCCACTAGATTTTACTCCAGGGACGTACAATTTAAAAATAAGTGCTACAGGCAGTGCTTGGAGTAATATACTGCCAATTTCTATTGTTAATTCAGCTCCAACACCTGTGGTCGTACCACCTTCTTTGGGATTTTCTAATGTCCCAGCTGGGAGGCCGGTCACTATTAGTGGTTCTGATTTCACTCCGACAGGTAATCGCGTTCAGTTAACAAGAACGGGCACACCCAGTTTGATAAATTCAAAAAACAAAGCCAATCTCGCTAGTATTGCTAGCGTTGCGAGTGTTACTGCTTCTATGGTAGCGACAGTTGTTCCAGTTTCCACCTATGAGATTACAGATATTCCAAGCAACGGTACCAGTCTTACCTTCACTATTCCATCCGATATCCCTCCCGGGACCTATACCATGAAAGTCGCAGGTCTCAATAGTGCCTACAGTGCGGGAGTGACAATCACTGTTGCCTTATCTGGTTCTCCAACACTAAACCCCTACACCGCATCCGCCTCCCTTACTGCCGGTCGTTCTGACAATACAATAACTGGTTCCGGATTTTCTTTGACGGGTAATCGCGTTCAGCTCACAACCCCTAATACAGCAACACCACCTGACAGTAATAGAAGTACTAGCTTTTTAAATAGGATAAAGTCTAGTCTCGCAGGTGTTGCGAATTTGGCCGCAGTAACATCCGCAGTAACCGATTCGACACTCACCTGGGAAATCACAGACATCCTAAGTGCCAACGGTACCAGTATCACTTTTGCCATTCCTTCAGGAATACCGAGTGCAACTTATACCCTAAAAGTTGCCTCTTTAAATAGCATATGGAGTGACCCAATTTCAGTACGAATTTATTCTATACGTCTTGCTGATGTTGTTGTAAATACTGGTCCCACCACCCCTCCCACCGAATCCCGCGCCTCTCTCATCGCCCGTCTCCTCGCGCTCATTGCAGAGTTGACTACCCAGCTCGATGCCCTAAAGGCAGGTAAGACCGAGATACCAAAAACCCCAACCCCAGTCGTTACCCCTACACCTCTCCCAAACATCCTTCCGACTCAAACCCTTCCCGTAGTCTGCACCCAAGAAGTCAGTCAATGTTCGGACGGCTCCTTTGTCGGTCGTATCCCACCATTATGTGCCTTCCGAGCCTGTCCAGCATTTACTCCACCTCCAGCAACAGTCACTTGTCCTACCGATACCCAAGCTTGTTCTAACGGCTCAGTGGTATCTCGCACCCCTCCTCTCTGTCTTTTCCCTGCCTGTCCAAACACCTCTACTCCTCCACCACCAGTCGTAGTGACACCTCTTCCTCCCGTCATCACTACTCCACCCACGACTACTATCACCCCGATTCAAACAGTTACCGCACCCACCCTCTCAGCCACCCTCTCTTCTGTGTATGAAGACAAAGCTGCAAAGTGGAATGGCTTTGGCCCTGGAGTCAACAGTAGTGGGAAAGCCAATGATTTTGTCTGGAACGCTACTCTCACGCTCTCGAGTAGCAAAACGATCAAATCGATCAACTTGACCCACAACACCGGAGGTGAATATTGGTCTACCGACAACGCCAACGCCTACCCACTCGTCATCTACCACAACGGTAACCAACTCAACACCGCATACGGTCAAACTCTTGGTACATACGGAGCAGTTGCAAACAACCTCATGATCTACGGTCAATTCGAGAACCCGACCTTCTCTGGAGGTACTCTGACTATTACCTTTACTGACGCTACCTCTCTGACGACTACCATTCCTGCTTCAAGTTTTAGTCCGTGTATGACATGTGGACAGACGGGGACGGTGTGGCAGGCGGTAGGGGAGATTTGGGAAAAGTTTTCGACTATGTTTATGTGGAATCGGCGGTAAACACTCGCTAAACGATTACTCACTTCTCCCAAACTAAGCCTTAAACTCCTTGAGGCCTGTTTTTTGAACATATGGCTATACAGAGCCATGTTCAACGGCTAAACTCATGAGTTTAGCCGTTGAATTTTTTGTGCCCTTTTACGTATCTGTAGTATAATGGAAATATGATGAAAATTACTAAATATGGCCACTGTTGTTTACTTGTAGAAGAGGGTGGTCTAAGGGTGTTGACTGATCCAGGTAACTTTTCTACTCTCCAGTCTAGTGCACGAGAGGTGGACGTAGTACTTATTACTCACGAGCACCCAGATCATTTTCATATTGATTCGGTAAAGGAAATTTTGGCAAATAACCCTGGCGCAAAAGTGATTACCAATGCTCCCGTGGCGAAACTTTTGGCGGATATTGGTGTGACGACGACTATTGTCGGCCATGGGATGAGTCATGTTGAAAGAGGGGTCACTTTTTCAGGCTTCGGCACCGAGCATGCACTGATTTATCCAACATGGAACAAGGTCGAGAACACTGGATATTTTATTGGAGATAGATTATTCTATCCAGGTGATGCTTTTTATGATCCAAAACGACCTGTGGATGTTTTGGCACTCCCTGTGGCTGGGCCGTGGTGTAAGATAGCAGAGGCGGTCGATTACGCGTTGAAAATAAAGCCAAAACACGCTTTTCCTGTGCATGATGGAGGATTGAAAATTATGGGAGGTTCTCATAATGTTCCTGAAAAAGTTTTAAATGAAAATAGGATACATTTTGTGGCGATGGTGGAGGGTGATACCATAGAGTATTAATATTAAAAATCACTCCACGCCAGAGTGACTTCTGGTGCAGAGTCGCTCGTTTGTGATAGACACCTGTAGACGGGCCCATCGGTAGATGATGTGCACTTGCGGACAGCATTTGAAAAAGGGAGAATAAATACAAAATGAACATAATACTATATACCAAAAAGAGCTGTCCATGGTGCGATGATGTGCGAGATTTGCTTAGTGAAAATAATGTGCGGTACGAAGAGCGAGAAGTATTAAGTAATAAAAGGTTTTTTGAT
>CALRBR010000012.1 GCA_943354385.1 Candidatus Tayloriibacteriota bacterium | reverse complement strand
TTGCACCAGAAAAACTAGATGACGCATTTTGTACAGCACTCAAAGCCACAGGATGTGATTTTTTTATTGTAGCTTCATACGGAAAAATCATTTCTCAAAAAGTGCTCGACATTCCTGTACACAAAACTCTAAATGTACATCCCTCCCTTCTCCCCTCACTCCGAGGAGCTACACCACTCGAAACAGCGATACTTGAAGATATTCATGAGACTGGCGTTACTATTATGCGCATGGATTCCCAGATGGATCATGGGCCGATTGTGGCTCAGCAAAAAGTACATATCGCCAATTGGCCTCTTTCCGCAGAAGCACTCGGTAGACTGCTCGGCTCTGTAGGTGGAAAACTCCTTGCAAAAATTATTCCTGATTGGGTAAGGGGAAAAATAACAGAAGTAGAACAAGATCATACCAAAGCGACCTTTACCAAAAAAATATCAAAAGAAGACGGGCTGATGGATTTGGCGGGAGATACTCGGAAAAATTATCTTAAATTTCACGCCCATAAAGATTGGCCGACAAGCTATTTCTTTGCTAAAGTTAGTGGAAATAATATTCGAGTAATCATCACTGATGCCGAGTATGCCGACAACAAGTTCTTAATAAAAAAAGTTATTCCTGAAGGCAAGAAAGAAATTTTGTACACTGATTTTCTCAAGAGTTCTCAAGTAAAATAATGACAAAACTCATGAATCTGGATGCAATTTGAGGCGTGAGCAAGGCTTGTTAAAAAAATGTATAAGTTATACATTGCTGGAATAAACAAATGAAACAAGAAAAAAGGGACCCAGATTCGTGAGTCCTACTATTCTGTGCCTCTGTCCTCCATACTTGCATACCTATCTACACTTTTCACAGAAATCATCTTTTCCAGACTATACGCTTTTGTCCACGGATATCTAAGTACTACCAAGAAAGTAACCGACAACAAACCACGACACATAGACCAGAATATACTTTTGGCTTTAAATCAAAATTATAAAAACTATTTCCTCCAATCATAGAGACCTTTTAGCATATTTTTAATGCGAGCACCACCTTTACGAATCATATCCATTTTTTTTTCTTTGGTAGAAGTTAGTACACGAACTAGCTCGTCTTTTACATCATCGATGGCCGCATAGAGATCTTCTTTTTCCGACGTGGCGTAGAGCTCTTTTCCATCCACATGGAGACGTCCTTCGGCTCGAAAAACCTCGCCCTTTTTATGGTGCTGAGTTATCTTCCCTACTTCTACTCTACACAACACACTCTCATCACTTTTTCGTACAAATTTTGAAACTAAGTTAAATTTTTTATTTACATAATCTCGGATCGCTTCGGTCAATTCAATATTCGTAGCCTTGATGGTGATTTGCATATATGTATTTGATTAGCTGATAAATACTTTGCTGTTCTACTACATTATACACCTTCTTTTTCTGGAATGCCAAGAATTTTTGATGGTGAGTGATGCCCACTGATCAGGTGTATATCCTTTATGCCGAAGTGAGTCTGAAATAGTGACAAAATTCGACGATTTGCTCTGTTCTGCTCCGCTGGCTCCTTTACTGACACTTCAAAATGGTCTGGGCTTTTTTGTGTAAACACCTCTTTTTTTGCTCCAGCTATTACCCGCACTTTTATATACATACTCCCATAATACCAAGGTTATTTACTTTTCGGTACTTTTTGGGTAAGATGTTACATATTCCGAGATAACTGTTTTGGTAGCTCAAGAGCTTTAAAACAGGTGTTGCTGGAGTGCCATAGAAAAAAATAAGTATTCCGCGATAGCTCAGCTGGTAGAGCGATCGACTGTTAATCGATTGGTCGCAGGTTCGAATCCTGCTCGCGGAGCCGATAAAAATAACAGCCCCGTTTTCGGGGCTTTATATTTTTACAGCTCCGCGAGAGAAAGCCGTTGGTACGGCTTTCGTCAGGATTCGAAGCCTCGCTGAGCACTTTTTCGAGCTCGTACTCGAGTGAAGAAAAAGTCCAGCGACGGTGACCGTTCCCGTAGGGAAAGAAACTCCTGCTCGCAAAGCCATCAAAATAGCTATGTTTTATAAGGTATTTTTTGATACCCAGCAGGGTTTAGAACTATTTGTTATACTTGAAGGTATGTCACATTTTCCAATACCAATAAAGTCATACAGTGAAGAGGAGTTTAAGATATCCAGCGTTGTTCAGTGTCAAAAAGAATTTCTTTTTCATTCAAGTGGAAAGAAATTGGAAAGTCTAAATCCTCAACATAACCGTGTTTTGGGAGCATATGGTGTTCACGAATACGGAATACCAGTTATTTATGCCTCGGATAAACCATCAAATGCTTTTTGTTATGAGCCAACAGAGTTATATCAACAAACAAAAGAAAAATACGGAACCTCTGTATATCATAGACTTATTAACGGCAATCATAAGATACTTCTTGGGGCAAAATTAAAAGGATATATCTATGTTCTGTCAGGAAAAGACTTTTATGAAGTTACAAGGGAAGATTTTGAAATAGGAAAGTGGATCAAATCTACAGAATGGATTACAGACAAAGAAGTAAAACCAGTTGATGTTATTGAGATAATAGAACCATATGATTGGGAAATGATTCCAGAATATGAATTTCTCGGTGACGAATATGTTGGAGAACTTTCTGCAGAAGAATACCTTGCCTTTGCTCAAGATGATAAGGTAAAAGAGGCGATTAGAGAAGTTATAGAAAAAGATTTTACACCAGTTGTTCCAGTGGGTCTAAAAAGATATCTCCAATAGAATTTAACTCTTTCTCAATACTCACCCAATTCAGAGTTCTGAACTTGTCCACGGTCTGGAGCCGAAAAAGTTTAGCGCCACCCCGTGTGGCGCTTTTACTTTTTCCGGCTCCGCGAGATAAAGCCGTTGGTACGGCTTTCGTCAGGATTCGAAATGTTGCCTGATATTTACACTTTCATATAAACATGTTACGATAATCACGAAGTTCTTTCCATCAACAATCAACCACTTTAAAAGGAGGCTGTCTTTGAAAAAAACTGATGTCTTTATCGACCTCGAGGGTCTCGGAATCTCCTTTAATTTGGGAGTAAGTGTTGCACTAGCCAAGTTCACTGCGCAACGGCTCCCACCCGCCCTTGAAAAAAAAGGGTACCTTGTTTCTAGTGTAACAGGTTTTGCTTGCTATAAAAGAACGATGGGTATAGTGCCACCCAGCATACAGAGATCTCTAATAAAATCGCTCGCCACTCATGACTGGACAATGATCTGGAGCGATTGCATTGCCGACACCGCACTCATAAAGGTGGTCGACGCCGGTCTTGTGAGTGGCAAGCTAGCAGAGTCTGTCATGATCATCGCCAATGACCACGATTTTATTGGCTTACTTGATCGCATCGGTGTCTCTGGACGTGAAAGTCTGGTGTGTGGGTCAAGTATGAGTAGAAAGCTACCAAAGCACGCACACAGATCATTTCCTCTCTGGGAACTACTCGGTGAGACTTTCAAAATAGATCCGAGTAAATATGAGGTCACAACACAGCCTGTAAATACTCCTTTTACTAGCCTTAGGTTGCCAGGCCCTTAGAGAAAACCGACTGCAAGACAATCTTGTGGTTTTTTATTTTTTACATTATTTGAATCGTTCTTGAAAACAAATTATATAAAAACAACAAAGACCCGGGCATGTGCGCGGGTCATGGAAAAGAAAACGAGGAGCAGAAGGAAGTCGCCGGGCACTGGAGAACGCCAAGGAGGTGGGCGTGAGGAACGCCGCTGAAGAAACGTGTCACCAGTGCACCGGCAACTTCTAAAATGTCATCTGTTTGCAAGTATACACCCATACCATATTTTTGTCAAGCGTTTGTACAGTTAACCATATGAGGTGACTGTACAGAAGCTTTACACAGAGCCTCATATGTGATACTTTTTGAAAGGCATTGAAAATTAAACTCGAAGGAATTTTATGTTCAAAACAAATGGTGCCAAGATGGTAATCGTGCGCGGCTCAAAGATGCGTCTCATCGACCTTGTGAGCAAACGCGAACTGGATGTGCTCAGACTACTCGTGGAAGGTAACACCAACAAACTCATGGCCGAAAAGCTTGGTATCTCGGAAAAAACCATCGAGACCCATCGAAACAACATAAATAGCAAGCTACGACAACTCACTGGGCACACTTACCCCACAGAAATACTGGTACACATGGCAGTCTGGTCAGGTATCACACGCACCATGCAATTCCCCTTTTTGGAGATTGACCCTACACCATCGTGAAAACACCTAAGCCGACACCTAAAAGAGTAATCGGTTTTTTTATTTATTTCAATCCCTTACAATTCCCTGCTGGTAAATACCCGGCTTTACGAGCTTCTGCAATACTCGCAAAAGTTATTTTATTTTTTGGACTGATGGATTTTGCACCCGAACATGTTGGTAGATGATATTTATCACCATTTCTAGAAGCTACTACTTCACCGAGAGTGTTTATGATACCAGCGGTTTGAGATACGGGTTGGACCGTGGACTCTATTGCGCCCGATTCTATACTCGCCACTACAGGTAAAACAGTGTTTTCTATCACAATCGGCTTTTTGAGGCTGTGTAGTGCAGATAGTTTACCCAAACCAAATGAGGCCGTCGCGGTAAACAGGATGATCACAATAGTAAGGCTGTGGGTATAGGTTTCTCCGTGCATATCCTTCAGCCCCTTGCCTACCCCAGAAAGGGACTTGATTTTTTCGGCCATCTGTCTTATACTAGTATGCACTTGTTAATTATAGCAATTAAGAACAAATCATACTATGGCAACCAAAAAATCAGCCGGGGTCAGTAAAAATGGGAGAGATTCAGGACCACAATATCTGGGGGTAAAGGTAACTCCTGGCAACACAGCAGGTGTAGGAGCAGTACTAGTACGACAGCGAGGTACAGTCATCATGCCAGGTAAAAACGTCGGCCTTGGAAAGGATCACACTCTCTTTGCACTCAAAGCGGGCACTGTAGAAATCAAAAACAAGCGAAAGGTAAATTTTGACAATTCATACAGCTCAAAGAAGATCTGTAACATCCTCGTTTAAATACTAAAACAAAAAACCCGGTCGCCTTGGCGACCGGGTTTTTTGTTTATTGTATCTAACTACGCCTTCTGTATCACCACCTTCAGCACCGCTGACTTACCTTGAACCTCAATAGTAACACTGCACTCACCCACTTCTTTAATGGGCTTTGGAAGGGCGATAAACTCAGGATCAAGCTCAAGATGAAGTGATTTCTTTACCTCTGCCACAATCTCAGCCGTATGAATACCCGCAAAAAGGTGTCCCTTTTCATTGGCCTTGCCAAATATAGTAATACTTGAATCTGAAATCTTTTGGAGGCTTTTTACGAGCAGGTCTTCTCTAATCTTTTTTACCGCCATATCCTGACTCTGTATCATCTCTACTCGTTTCAAGGCCTCTTTGGTCGCAGCTTCAGCGAGACGATTTGGTATCAAAAAATTGAGTGCGTATCCGTCAGAAATATCTTTTACTTCGTATTTTCTGCCTTTTTTGGGAACATCTTTGATAAAAATGACTTTCATGGTCGTTGTTTCTTAAAATTACATAACTTGTCGAAAGCGTATCTTTCCAAGTGGGCTTCGAGACTGTCGAGTCGAGAACTTCAGGATTTTTTAAACTTCAAAAAATCCGTACCTTTGGAAATATATGCTGAGAAAAGATCTTGTAATTTATATTTTACTTTGTTAATAATTCTATCGCCTTGTCTTGCTGTGGATCTCTCTTCTTTTCAACGTCCTCTTGCGTCATAGTGACCTCATAGTCCGGCTTGAGACCACCTTCTGATATTGAGTGTCCGAGCGGAGTGAGCCATCTCGCAATAGTCACTTTGAGTGATGTTTCTGGAGTAATCTTTATCAGTTCCTGCACGGAACCCTTACCGAAAGTCTTTGTTCCTACAAGCTTTGCAACCCCATGCTCCTTGAGTGCCCCCGCGAGAATCTCTGAGGCCGAGGCAGAACCACCGTTTACTAGTATAGCCATTTTTAAGTCTTTGCCAAATACACCAAACTCATTTGATCCGTATCCTTTACTTTTAAACACCTTACCGGCACCGTTTTTACCAGAATCTTCACTTACCACCACTTTACCTCCTGGTAGAAACCAGCTCGCCATATCCCACGCCGCTTCTAGATAGCCTCCTGGATTACCTCTAAGATCAAGAATAAGCTTATTTGACCCAGATTCAACAAAACCTCTCAGAGCACCCCGAAATAAGTTATGAGAATTGGCTGAGAAACTATAGAGACGAATAATGTATACACCATCCTTAGTTAATCCAGCACCTGAAGTATCCGGCTCGCCAGCTTTAGTCACCTTCTTTACTTCAGTATCAATGGTCGGTAAATCTATCACTTCTCGAGTAATTTTTTTCTCAATCAGGCCTGTCGTGCCTTCTCGGTAAATAGCCAAACGCACTTCGGTACCCTTTTTACCTCTAATAATCTTTACCGCCGCCTCAACACTCATATCTTTGGTGTCAGTATCGTTTATTTTTAAGATCTTATCCCCAGTAAGAATTCCCGCTTTTTCTGCTGGGCTACCTTTGAGTGGTGCCACGACAATCAAAATGTTGTCTTTGACGCCCACCTCCATTCCCACCCCTTCAAAATTGCCAGCGATATCGCTCTCAAAGTTTTTCGATTCTTCTGGAGGGAAAAAAATAGTATACGGATCTCCGAGAGACGAAGTCAAACCTTTGATTGCCCCCCACACCCTTTCCTGATCACCGGGAATCTTTTTTGAGGATACATATTTGTCATTGAGTGTATTCCACGCGAGCCAAAATGGAGCAAAATCAGTGGTTGTAGAAATAGCTACTGAATCCTTGTTAATAATATTCATAACCTGTGCCGTTGCATATCCACTAGACACCTTTTCTGCACCAATATATACACCCATATAAAAAGCTCCGCCTAAAAGTAATAGAGATATTGCAATCAAGATCCCGTTTTTCAAAAATATTTTTTTCATAAGCTTATCCATTATCGCAGAAATTTAGATGGTACGCAAATTTTTCTTTTAAAAGAGATTTAATGGGATATTTTGTAACAATATTCGGACTAGGCCCCCGAATTTTCAGTAGAAAATTCGGGGGCCTCTAAACTTGCTCGTCCATCCTTTTCCCGATATAATACATCCATGATCAAACGCTATGTCTACAAGAATCTCGTCTGGGTAAATCTCGAATCACCCACTCCAGACGAAATCCGCGGAGTAATGAAAGAATTTGACCTCCACCCCATCATCGGCGAGGAGCTCCTCATCACCACTTCAAAGCCAAAGGTGGATGTCTATAAAAATTATCTCTATCTCATCCTTCATTTCCCCACTCTCTCGAAAGATGAAAAGGATAGTCATATCGGCAAAGAAATAGACTTTGTAATTGGTAAAAATTTTATTATTACCACCGCCTATGATACTGTTGAGCCACTACACAACTTTTCTAAAATCTTCGAGGTTAACGCCATCCTCGACAAAAGCGAAATCGGTGAGCATGCAGGCTTCATCTTTTACTACATGATCAAAAAGCTCTACCGCTCAATGGGCCAGGAGCTCGATCACTTAAAATCATCCCTGCATAACGCAGAGAGTCATATTTTTAGTGGGAAATCAAAAAAGATGGTGCTCGAGCTTTCTGAAATTGGCCACGATCTACTCGACTTCAAACAAGCCACCAAATCTCATGGTGAGATACTTGAGTCCTTTGCAGTCACTGGTGCAAGGTTTTTCGGCTCTGATTTTTCATATTATCTCGCCGACATTATTAGTGAATACCGTAAAACCTATCACGCCATCGAGAGCAATAAAGATTTTCTCACAGAACTTCGAGAAACCAACGACTCGCTCGTCTCCACCCAGCAAAACGAAATTGTTAAAAATCTCACCGTTATGTCCTTCCTTACCTTACCAGCATCACTTATTGCTGTCATCTTTAATATGAGCACCATTAGCACACCGATCATAGGCCAGTCAGGAGACTTTTGGATAGTTGTCACTATTATGCTCGCCGTTTCTATTTGCATGTTTACCTATTTCAAACACAAAGACTGGATATAATCTACCGCCATGCCTCTTTCACTCCACAACACTCTCACCGGCAAAAAAGAGCCTTTTGTACCCCTTGTACCAGGACAAGTCTCTATGTACAACTGTGGCCCGACAGTCTATCAGTATGCCCATATCGGTAATCTCCGTGCCTATGTCTTTGCTGATATTTTAAAACGATCACTCGAGTGGAATAAATACTCAGTAAACCAAGTTATAAACATCACTGATGTCGGACACATGGTCGGCGATGGCGACGGCGGTCAGGACAAAATGGAAAAAAGTGCCGAGCTAGAGAAAAAAAGTGCCCAGGAAATCGCCACTTTCTATACCGAAGCTTTCCTCGAGGATATTTCGGCTCTCAATATAGACAAATTTAAAATCACTTTCTGTAAAGCCACCGACCACATTCCTGAGCAGATCATCCTCATTAAAAAGCTAGAGAAAAAAGGGTTTACCTACATTACTTCAGATGGGGTTTATTTTGATACCTCAAAATTCCCCGCATACGGTAAGCTTGGTAACATAGACCTCTCTGGTCTCGAAGAAGGTTCTCGTGTAGAAATTAATACAGAAAAGAAAAATAAAACTGATTTTGCACTATGGAAATTTTCTCCTGCAGGAGAAAAGCGTCAGCAAGAGTGGCCTTCATCATGGGGCGTCGGTTTTCCTGGCTGGCATATTGAGTGTTCCGCTATGTCGATGAAATACCTCGGCGAGTCATTTGACATTCACACAGGTGGTATCGACCACATCCCTGTCCACCACAACAACGAAATCGCCCAGTCCGAAAGTGCGACCGGTAAAACGTATGTGCGCTACTGGCTTCACAACGCTTTCCTCAACATCGACAGTCACAAAATTTCAAAGTCTATCGGCAATACAATCTGCATTCGGGACTTAATCTCAAAAGGTATCTCTCCTGTCGCCTACAGGTACTGGCTTTTGACTGCACATTATCGCACTATGCTCAATTTTACCGAGGAGTCTGTCCTCGGTGCTCAGACAGCGCTTATTAAACTCATCAATCATTTTATCGAGTGGCGACAGCTTCCCATCGGGACAGAAAATTCCGACTATATGAAGCGGTTCGAAGATTTTATAAACGATGACCTCGACACACCAAAGGCACTTGCACTCACATGGGAGCTCATAAAAGATAAAAAAGTATCTGTGGGAGATAAAACTGCAACACTCCTCAGCTTTGACTCTATTTTTGGACTCAATCTCTCTACTATGCCGATACAGAAGACTGAAGCCGAAGAAATACCCCCGGAAATTACTGCTCTCGCTGAAGAGCGAGAAAAGGCTCGTCAAAACAAAGAGTGGAAGCTCGCCGATGCTATCCGAGCCGAAATTACAGTGCGTGGGTATGAGGTAAAGGATACCGAAAAAGGCTTTGATTTAAAAGCTATTTAAGGAAAGTCTGAAAACACATCTTTTGGGTTTTCTTCACCAAAGTAGCCTAATACTAGGGCATATTCTACCCAAAGACTAAACGGCTAAACGCGAGTGTTTAGCCGTTTAGTCTTCTAATTATTTGGACCCTTTCCACATCCAAACAACTTTAAACCAAGAAACTTGTCGAAAGCGTATTTTTTTAAGGGACTTTCACATAGGTAGATGATGTGTTCCTGAGGACGGCGCAGGACGGGAGCGGGAATTTAGAAATTTCCTACCAAGGAAATATTCGTACCCTTAAAAAGATATGCTGAGAAAAAGTTTTTTGGTTTACAAAAACCACCTTTACCCCACCAAAGCAAACGTCACCCCAATGATGGCAAAAATCACACTAACCACCCAATAACGCATAGTCACCTTTGATGCTGGCCAGCCGAGGGCTTCAAAATGATGATGGAGTGGCGCAACCAAGAAAACTTTTTTACCGTTTCGAAACTTTTTAGACAAAAGCTGAATAATAACCGATAGCGTCGTAATTAAAAGTGGAAAAGCAATAATCGGAAGCACTAAAATACCGTGTCCACCGCCGAGCGAATCTGTCATAAAGGCTACGACTGAAAGCGTCACCGTCAGCGCCATGCTTCCCGTCTCAGACATATAGAAACGAGCTGGTGGAATATTAAACCAAAGAAAAGCTAGAAGACTGCCAACAATCACCGCACAGAAACTCGCTAGATTGATCTGTTGCTGGTAAAAAGCAATAATTGAATACGCGCTAAACATAACCGCAAAGACTCCTCCAGCGAGCCCATCTATACCGTCTATCACTCCACCTGAATACACTGCCGCTGTCACTATTGCAAAAAATGGCACAACGAGCCAACCCAAATGTATATCGCCCAAAAATGGTATCGCTACAGAAACCACATCGAGCTTAGCATAAAACCAGATCCCGCAGAGTAGTCCGATGGCGGATACGATACCGATTCTTTTCTTAAGGGAAAGACCTCCAGCAATATGTCCTCCCCCTCCACGGATTTCATACAGATCATCGACGAGGCCTACAAGTGCTCCTAGCACGAGTGTAAGTAATGGAATCCATGTTTGATTACGACTGAGTAAATCTAGTTTACTCGTAATGTCAGTCGGCAGAAAATGTGCTAAAAGCCAAAAAATACTCACAGTGATAAACGCTGAGAGCCAGATCACGATACCACCCATCTTTGGAGTACCTACCTCCTTTTCCTTATGTAAAGAATTAAAAATCGGTGTCTCGCGACCATCTGGTGCTATTTTGCCTGACTTCTTCTTCCACATTTTATACTCATAAAGATAATGAGAAAGGATCAGAGAAAGCCCAATACCAATAAAAAAGGCCAAGGTAGCTGGAACAAATACTTTTATAACATCAAGTGTGACAGACATGGCAATTAAATAAAATTACTGCTCTAGTGTAACATGCTTATATGTACATGGAGAAGCCTACTCTCCCGTTTCTTTTTTCTCAGACTTCTCAGCTTCTTTTTGAGAAAGTTCTATCTCCTCTCGCATTTTAGTATATTCAGGTAAATCTTCTACCTTTTTGACACCGAGATGAGCAAGAAGCTCAAATGTCGGCTTGTAGAGATAGCTTCTCTCATCTCCAGGCTTGGTCACGCGCTCTACAAGCCCGCGCACAAGGAGATTACGAAGGATAAAGTTAGAATTCACTCCACGAATATAGTCGATCTCGCTACGAGACACTGGTCCTCGGTAGATAACAATAGACAGTGTCTCGAGACCCGCTTTACCCAAATCTTTTGTCAGCTCCTCTTTTGTAAGTGTTTCTATCATCTCAGCGTTCTCAGGTGAAGTGGCAAGAGTTACCGCATCCTCTTTATACACCAAACACAACCCACGACCAGTGAGCCGTTGCTCTAGTTTCAGGAGTGCTGACTCGATTTCTTTCGGATCTTTTTTGAGAATCTGCACCAGTCGCTTGGCTGAGATCGGCTCAGCTTTCCAAAAAAGTAATGCTTCTATTTGTGCGTCTAGTTCCATATATAATGAGTATTATAGTAGTATTGTATCCCGAATTTCAAAACTCGTCTAAGGCATATCTGTGGTACTTGAATTTATTCTCCCTTTCATAAAGGGAGCACTTCACTACTGTGAAGGAGGGATTTTTGTTTAATAAATCTTGAATCTACCCTGACCCCCTAAGCTGTATATTTTGGCACACCGATATCCCGACTTTCCATTTGAATATCGTCGAAAGGTTGCTCTTGCGACACCATCAGTATTCCCTGCTTTACCAGCTCAAGCATTGCTAGGAAACTGACGATTACTGTCACCTTTTCCTCCTTTCCTACCCCCGCGAAGGTTTTAAAAGCCATCCTCAAACTGGTCTGAATACGGACAGTGAGGCTATCTATCATTTCCTCCAGACTAATGACTTTTTTTATTAAGACCTTCGGCAAAGATTCTTTTTTAGGTAGATGTAGTAGAACATCTGCCATCGCTTTTCGAATATTTTCTAAAGTCATAGAACTATCTGGAGAAAAGACCGGCTCATGTGATCTAGATTGCGACGGGAAAAATAGCGACGATACGCCAAAGCGTTCCTTTACATGAACACTCACATCTTTTATCCTTTGGTACAGTGCTAGACGCTTATTGAGATCCTCAATACTTCCCTGTTCCTCCTGTGTCAGAGAAAGTGTTGGTAAAAGCGATTTTGACTTTATAAGAAGTAGCGTCGAAGCAACCAAGATAAACTGCGCGCTATCAGCAATAGAGTGTTGAGTCCCTGCTTGTATCCTATAAATAAAATCATCGGTGACTTGCGCCAGAGAAATATCATTAATAAAAAGCTTACGCTTTTCAATAAGTTCGAGGAGAAGCTCGAGTGGACCTTCAAATGATGCTTGTTTTACGGTATGCACCGACATATTTAAGAAATGATCTTAATACCCAAATCCTGCAACTGTTTTGGACTAACAGATGACGGTGCGTCCATCATCAAATCTTTACCTTCTCCCGTCTTTGGAAATGCAATCACTTCACGAATATTGGGCTCTCCCAAAAGGATCATCGCAATACGATCAATACCCGGAGCAAAGCCTCCGTGTGGTGGCGCACCGTATTTAAACGCCTCGAGCATGTGAGCAAATTTTCTTTGCTGTTCTTCTTCGCTGACTTTCAATAGTTCAAACACTTTTTTCTGCATATCAGACTTGTGAATACGAATACTACCAGAAGAAAGCTCGTAACCGTTTAAAACAAGGTCGTATGAGTTGGCTCTAATATTAAACAGATCCTCACCTTTCATAAACTTTTCGACGTCCTCATCTTTTATAGAACAAAATGGGTGGTGTGCAGCCTGAATATTTCCATCAGATGTTTTTTCAAACATAGGAAAATCAACAATCCATGCAAAGGCAAGCTCATTTGGATTATTTTTATCCTTTCGCATATCTGGCTTATCAGAACCATACTTTTCAATAGATTCTTTGTATGTAATGCGTGGAAATGGTATTTGAGAAATAGTTTTTTCTGGAAAAAGTTTCTGTACTAGCTCGATAAACATCGGTTCAGTAAAACTGAGTACATCCTCTTGATTTACAAAAGACATCTCATAGTCTAGCTGGGTAAACTCTGGCTGACGATCGCCACGCAAGTCCTCGTCTCTCATACATCGTGCGATTTGGAAATATTTCTCAAATCCCGCCACCATACAGAGCTGTTTAAACTGCTGGGGAGATTGTGGAAGTGCATAAAACTTGCCTGGCTCAAGTCGAGATGGCACGAGATACTCACGAGACCCTTCGGGCGTACCCTTCATCATCATTGGTGTCTCTATTTCCACAAAATCATACTTGTGCATATACTCACGGAAAAATGAGATAATTTTATCACGCATACGAATATTATTTTGTAGTCTTGGACGACGAAGATCGAGATAGCGATACTTTAGACGAATATCCTCATGAATAATACGGCCATCCTCGCGAACATCTATTGGCGGTGTTTGTGCTTCGTTTAGTACAGTAATAGAGAGAATCTCAAGCTCCACGGCTCCATTTAGCTCATCTTTTTTAACCATTCGTTCTGGTCGAGCATTAACTTTTCCGTTTACTTGCACTACCCATTCTGGTCGTACTGTATTTGCAAGTGCATGTGCCTCAGTATGATTTGGCAAAGCTACCATCTGCACCTTACCAGACATATCTCGTAGATCAATGAAAATAAGCTTACCGTGATCACGACGAACATCCACCCAGCCGGAAATCATCACTTCCTGACCAACATTGTTTGCTAATTCTTTGATATATATTCTTTTCATTTTAAATAAATTAAAATCGCCCTCACAAAACTACCCAATGGATAATTTTATGAGGACGATCTTCACCTAAACACTCTCGTGTCGGTCACGTCGTGGTGCCACCTCAATTCGCTCTTTAGAGCCTCTGTAGTTTTGTTTAAAAAGCCTGTTTCTACCTAGAAACGACGCGTTGTCAGAGCGTTAGGGGCTTATGTATGAAGTATAGCATAGATACCAAAAGAAAACAGCTATCTACTAAAAGGCTAAACACCGTGTTTAGCCTTTTAGCATGGCTCTGTTGAGCCATTTTGGTTTTTCAAAACCACGAAAATTTACTAATTTTCGGGGGATTATGTAAAAACTGGGTTTATAAGGTAGCTTCGCTTTATTGGCCTTGACCGAAGAGAATACTTCGGTCTCCTCGATTTATATAGTCGCTTCGCTCCTTATAAATCGGGGATATCAATCGGCGACATACCCCTTTGCCTGCAGTCTAAACAACTTCGCATAGGTCCCATCCTTTTCCATCAGCTCCGCATGTGACCCGATCTCATGCACCGTACCATCTTTCAAAACAAGTATCTTGTCTGCCGTGCGCACCGTCGAAAATCGATGAGAAATCAAAATCACTGTCTTATCTTTTGGTAACGCCTCAAGTCGAGCAAAAATCTTTGCCTCCGACTCCGCGTCCACCGAAGCGGTCGGCTCATCTAGTACCAATATTGCTGGATTACGATACAGCGCTCGAGCCAAAGCGAGTTTCTGAAGCTGACCTTTTGACGGATCGATACCGCCCTCAAACTGCTTGCCGAGCATTTGCTCATATCCATCCTTCCATTCATTAATAAACTCAGATGCCTCACTTCCCTGTGCCGCCCATTTTACACGATCCATATCGAGAGGTACATCAGTCCGACCTAGAGCAATCGCTTCTGACACTTTCATCTGGTAGCCAGAATAATCCTGGAACAAAACGCCGATCGCATGCAACCAGCTATCCACATCCAATTCTTTCAAATCTCTACCGTCCACCAGTATCTGTCCACCCGTCGGGTCATAGATACGACAAAGGAGTTTTACCAACGTTGTCTTGCCGGCACCGTTCACTCCGACAAGCGCAAGCTTTTCACCGGGTTCGATGGTAAAAGAAATGTTAGAAAGCACTTGCCTATTTGTCCCCGGATATAAAAAGGAAACATTTTGAAATAAAATCCGCGGTGCACAAGCCGAGCTTACTTTGAAAGGGTTGTTAGCTTTCGGAAGACTAGATTTTACATCCAATATTTTAAACAAATCCGAAACAAAGAAACTATCTTTGTATTGTCTCGCCATGTTCATCAGAAATCCTGCCAAGGCTCCCTCGAGTTCTACAATAGAGGCGATAACAAAAATCATCGTACCTACTTCTGTCTCTCCGTAGAGCACGCTGCGAATAACCGTCACGATACCAAAGCCTACGGCTCCACCGGTAATGAGAAGTGCTCCCATATGCCAGAGCACTCTTTTCTTTTCAATTGCCTTTTGTTTTAAATTAAACGAATGGAATATCTCCGAAATTGCCTTAATAAAGTAGCCGGTGCTTTGAAAGAGCTTCATCTCGGTCAAATCAAGCTTGTCCATAAAATGATCTCGAAATGACCAAAACCGCCTTCGTACCGAAGCCTCCGCGTGATAAATACCATAGACGCCCTCACCATACATTGCCTCGACCACCAAGCGTGGCAATACCGCAAGCGCAACTATCAAAAATAACCATGGGCTAAATGAATATAAAATAGCTGTGGCAATAATCACCTGCAGAATGTTCGGCAGGTTCATGAAAATGTTTGTCGTCATCTCGACCATCGGCCATACGCCACGCTCCCACAAGGCGTTGAGTGTGTCATTAAACTTTGGATCTTCCATGGTAGAAATATCGATCGTGGACTTTTTTGAAATAAACAATATTTCAAAGTGCTCTTGCAAATCAATATTGAACCAACGATCGGTATACCCTTTAAATCCGTATAAAAGTTCCGGTATCAAAATCATAGCTACCGCAAGTATTGAAAGCCAAGTGACCGCCACAGATGTGACCGTTTGAATATTTGTAAGATTATTTACCAAAAGAGCAAGTACCCCACTTTTAACAAAGGGCATTAGTGCAATACCGATAGATAAGGCCACGGTAATGAGCACCATCTTACGATGATTTTTCCAAACCATGCTCAAAATACGCTTGCTATTATGCAAGAGCCCAAGAATCGAATGGAATTGTCCTTTTGCAGTGCGTTTTGTGGACATTTTTTGGGAATTAAATTCCTCCTTTTCTGAAGGAGGCCTTCCACAGGTGTCGATCACAAACGATCGACACGGCGAGTACTCGAGACGGAGGATTTTAAATCCCTCCACGCCAGAGTACTGGCGGTGCTCCCTTTACCAAGGGAGAATAATACTAGTACAGTTTAACTCCTATCTTCTCCCGTACAACCTCCATCTTTGCATTTGCCTTGGCTTTTGCCTTTTCTCCACCAGCTTTTAGGATATTGAGTACAGCATCTTTGTCTTTTGCTAGTGCTTCTCGCTTTTCTCGTAGTGGTTTTATAAATGCAGAAATATCAGCGATAAGTGCCTCCTTTAAATCTTTGTACTTCCCCGCCTTCTCTTTGTACAAGGCATCAAGCTCAACATGTGACCGAAAAAGCTTGTGGATCTCATAGACATTCGTAGGGACACCCGCAGTGGAGTCAGTCACAATACTCATCACCGCTTTTCTAATCTCCTCCTCCGTCGCAAAAAGTAAAATAGTGTTGCCATGACTTTTACTCATCTTCTGACCATCAACCCCAGGTACGACAGCTACATCTTTTATTATTAGTGGTTCAGGCAGAATAAATGTCTCGTGGGCAAAAATACGATTAAACTTTTCTGCAGTATCTCGAGCATACTCAATATGCTGTTTTTGATCCTGACCCACTGGTACTATCGTAGCGTCATAGAGCAAAATGTCTGCCGCCATGAGCATCGGATAATTGAACGTACCTACACTGATATCTTTACTCTTTACTTCAGCATCTTTAAAAGCGTGTCCGCGCATGAGATATGGCATGGTAGTAATAGTATCGAAGATCCAAGCGAGCTCGGCGTGCACAGATACATCTGACTGCTTGAAAATCACTGATTTATTTGGATCAATGCCAATAGCGAGATAATCTAGTACGACATCGAGAATATTTTGCTTCATTTCCTCCCCATTTTGAATAAAGTTGAGCGCGTGATAGTCAGCAATCATAAAAAACTTTTCTGCATCTGGCTGGCTCACTTGAAATTCAACCCACTGCTTCATAGCACCAAAATAATTACCTATGTGTGGTCGGCCTGTGGGCTTTACTCCAGACAATAGTACTTTTTTCATGAGGTAAGTATAGCAAGAAAGGTAAGGGATTGGTAGTCAAAAGTCGGAAATACAAACCCCGAATTACGAAATGTGTTGAGGGCATATCTTTTAAAGGGGGCTTCACATCGGTAGATGATGTGTTCCTGTAGACGGCGCAAGACGGGAGCCGAGATTTCCGAGATTTTCTAGTAAGAAAATACTCGTACCCTTAAAAAGATGTGCCGGGAAAGCATTCGTAATTCGGGGTTCCCAAAATTAAATGGCTAAACAAGAGTGTTTAGCCATTTAGAACGGCTCTGTAGAGCCATATAGTCCTAAAATAGGCTCTGACGTGTTTAAGCCACCGTTTGGTGGAAGGGCTCAACGACAACCACTGAGCCGTTGTGTATGTTTCACCCGATTTTTTACTGAAAATCGGGGGTGGAATGTTTTCGAGAAACTGGGTTTGGGTTTATAAGGTCGCTTCGCTCTATTGGCCTTCACCGAGGGAGATACCTCGGTGTCCTCGATTTATATAGTCGCTCCGCTCCTTATAAATCGGGGATATAAATCGGCGGCTATCTAATACCATCCAACTCAAAAATAAGCCTCGAGCCCTTACCCTTACCATCTGACTCAGCCCAGATTTTTCCATGATGCGCCTGTATCATTTGCTTTGCGAGATAAAGTCCGAGACCGGTACCACTCACATTGGTTTTAAACGCGTCCTTGTCACGAGTAAACTTCGCAAAAAGCTGGGGGATCACCGTCTCATCAATACCCACCCCAGTATCAGATACCGTCACTCGCACCCGGCCACTCGTGCCATCAGAAAGTGAGTGTCGAGAAAGCGCCACCTTGATCGAGCCGTGCGGTGTATATTTAATAGCGTTGTCGATAAGGTTGCCAATCACCTGTTTTATCTTTCCCTGATCGGCATTTATAAAATAGTCACCCGGACCAGCTAAAGATGATATGGTCAAACCCGCCTTCATTATGTTTGGTTTGAACTCACCCACCACCTGCTCTGCCAATTTTTTAATATCAAAACTCGTAAAATCATACTTCATTGTCCCCTGCTCAATACGAGAAATATCAAGAAAGTCTCCAACAATGACCACCAAGGACTGTGTCGATTGATACATACGATCTACTGCTTCACGCACAGACTGTGAGACTTCGCCATAGGTACCATCGAGCACGAGCGAAGCATACCCCTTGATCGCAGTCAGAGGGTTGCGAATCTGATGCGAAGCGAGCGAAAGAAACTCTGACTTGAGCTTATCGAGCTCTTTGAGTTTGACATTTGCACTCTCAAGCTTGTCGTTTGATTTTACTAGGCTGGCAGCAAGCTCTTCAATCTTCTCTCTTGATTCCACCTCTTTCTTTACACCGCGAATTAGGGACCTTCCGAGAATGACAATAAAAATGAGTGTGAAAGCTAATGTATATTTTACATTCTCAATTCTCCTCACAAAAAACATAGCAAAAACCAAGCAGAATAAAACTGCGATAAGCATTTGTGAGCTAAGGAGCTTTATGTTAAATGCCTTAAACCTCACAATCATATAAGAAAGGAACCCGAGAAATATTGCCATGCCAATCGGACCAGCAACATTAATATTATAGTTATTCGTAATATCACCAAAGAACCCGGAAGCGAAGAAAAAAGACATAAAAACAATTACACCAACTGTAAAAATCATGGCTTGTTTTCTATTACCCGCAAAGACACTTGTACGATATTTGAATAGACCAATATATGCAATCCAGAAGACAGAACAAATTTCTATGATATAAATATAGTCCCAAAGATGACCTATATTTCCACCACAATCATCAGTTAGTAAATAAAATGACCCAATATTGAAGTGTGTAGGTAATAAAAAAATAACTGGTAGGGATATTAGAGAAAGGGCTAATTTTCTGCTAAAAGGGATATCCTTTTTACTTATAAATACCTCGACAAAGTAAAGAATCGACACAATAATGGAAAACTCAAACACCGCAGTCATCTGCCAAGAAAACATCTGTAACACAAGGTTGTTTGAAGTCCATTCAAAAACAATGTTGGCAACCCATAGGCAAAATGAAGTACAAATCAAAAACAGGAGCTTGCTTACAATTGAGTAATTATCTTTTTTTAATACATACACGCCGTAAAACAGCGTAATCAGAATAATTGGTATATATGCATAATAAAGCAGTGTTGGTGCGGTAGATGATATAATAAAAAATATTGGTGCGTCCCAAGGACAGAGTAAGTTTTCCATTATTTTAGTTCAGGTAGCATATATTTTAGATTCCTATGTCTAAAATCATTGTTTTTCCAATCATTACCCGTAATCACGCCTCGACAAATCTTTGATCCACATTTACATGGCATGGTAAAATTTGGATTACTTTCACCCAGTCCGTAATCCCAAAGAAGCTCTTCACCTTTCTTAATAGATCTAATCGTGACAAAATTACCTTCACTATCAAATCCCACATTACCTTCACAACTGTGATTCATATTCCATGGTACTGAAAGGTAATTTAGATTAGATAGTGTGTAGAAACCTCTTTCATTCCCTAAACAATAAGCCATTATCTTTGCTCTCGTTTCTTCATCAAAACTATTAAACTGCTCCCAAGAAAAAAATATACTCTCCCCCAACAAACTAGCATCTCCTATTAATTGCTGTTCCGATAAATCACGTACAGCAAATACACCGATCTCTTCTGGCAAAATAAGTGACTTTCTTATTTCTATAATAACTGGAGGGAAATTAGTACCACTATTCATATACCCTAAGTATATCTTAATGCAAGGCGTTGTGAAGTAGATAACTTTTTACCAAGAAGGTTGTAAACAAATGGGCACATGCTCAAATTACACTTCACCAACATAGAATAATTAATTAAAACATTTATTACTTTAATATAATAGGTAGCTAGCAAAAACCATAACAGCAATAGCAACCCCCTTGTGGAGTAAATGTCGGGCAGTAATCTTTTCTACCGAAATATGTGGAGCATACAGTGTCAATATGATGCCCAATAGAAATACCATAGCAGGCTGATACGCATTCACCGCCATTACCAATGCAATAGGTGCCAGCAGAGTTGCGTAACTAAAAACGAGATTACCTACAATAGTAACCATCTCACTTGAGATGTTTACCGAGAGTATTTTCTTGCCACTTGTACGAAGAAGATCTATAAATTCTACTCGATAATTCTTCACAAAAGTAAATAGAACCATACCAACAATCACCAAACCACTATAGTTCCAAAATAT
>CALRBR010000011.1 GCA_943354385.1 Candidatus Tayloriibacteriota bacterium | reverse complement strand
TTATCTATCTTCTCCGCAATCTTCTTGAAATCCTTCTCTTTTTTACCACGAGTCGTCTCGGCAGCAGAGCCGACACGAATACCAGAAGGGTCTACTGGTGTACGAGTCTCTCCTGGGATTGTGTTTTTGTTTACAATAATACCTGCTTTCTCGAGTCGGTCGCTCGCTTCTTTGCCTCCAATACCTTTTCCCCCCATCCAAGTATCGATAAGTACCAAATGCGAGTCTGTACCACCAGAAACGATCCTCCAGCCCTTCTTTGCGAGCTCGTCCGCGAGTACTTTCGCATTCTTTACCACCTGACCGGCATACTTTTTAAATGCCGGAGTCGAAGCTTCTTTGAGTGCCACCGCTACCGCAGCAATTTGATTTAAATGCGGACCACCTTGGAGTCCTGGGAACACCGCTCTGTCTATCAGACTGGCAAAAGAAACTGGATTACCTTTTGCATCGAGCTTGGTTTTGTCTTTTTTTACAAAAATAAGCGCAGACCGAGGACCCCGAAGAGTTTTGTGTACTGTCGTCGTCACCACATCAGCGTACTCAAATGGACTTGGATATGCCTTACCCGCTACCAGTCCCGCAAAATGCGACATATCTGCCATGAGTATGGCACCGCAGTCGTCAGCCACTTCGCGGAACTTTTTAAAATCTACCGTGCGAGGATACGCCGTAAAGCCTGCGACAATGATAGCCGGCTTCTCGGCAATCGCCTGCGCTTTGATCACTTCAAAATCGATCATCTCACTTTTTTCGTTTACTCCAAACTGCACCGATGTCCAAAACTTTCCCGTCGCCGAAACCTTTTGTCCGTGGGTCAGATGTCCTCCGTGCGTGAGAGACATACCCATAATCTTGCCTTCTTTTGGCACAAGAGCGAGAAAGACAGCGAGGTTGGCCGGTGAGCCTGAAAGTGGCTGAACATTGACGTGCCAGAGATCGGGAGAAAGTCCGAAGAGTGCCAGGGCTCGATCTTTGCAGAGATCTTCTATTTTATCCGCAAACTCATTGCCCCCATAGTATCTTTTACCCGAATACCCTTCAGCATATTTGTTGGTCAGCTCAGAACCAAGTGCTTCGATTACATCTTTTGACACTACATTCTCCGAAGCAATAAGATTGATCACATTTTTCTGGCGCTTTTTTTCGAGATCGATAAGTTTTTTTATTTGGGTATCTTTCATGGTGGTTTTATTATTTTTATTTTTTCTTCATTGTAAAATCCTTGCGGTCTTTTTCGTGGAAACCTCCGACGGCCGTAATCTCGCCTTTGATAGGTGGATGTGGGTCATAATTTTCTATCGTAAAGTCTTCGAACACGAAGTCGTCTATGTTTTTTCGAGCTGGATTAATCTTCATCGTCGGGAATGGTCTCGGCTTTCTCTTCATCTGCTCTTTGACTTGCTCATAATGATTGCCGTAGATATGTGTGTCTCCAAGAAAATGTACGAACTCCCCCACCTTGTATCCACATACTTGAGCGATAATCATGGTGAGCAATGCATAGCTCGCGATATTGAACGGTACACCGAGAAATGAATCGGCACTGCGCTGATAGAGAGCGAGAGAAAGTTTTCCATTGGTCACATTGATATTAAAAAGTGTATGACACGGCGGTATAGCCATCGAGGTACCAGGTAAAGCCATTTCGTACACGTATTCTGGATTCCACGCCGATACAATCACATGCTTCCTGTCAGGATACTTTTTACTCTTCTCTATAGCCCAAGCCAGCTGGTCAATCTCTCTACCGCCTGCCGCAGGCCATTTGCGCCACTGTCGGCCATACACTGGACCGAGGTTTCCCCACTTTTTAGCATACTCGGGATCTTCTTTTATCTTTTTGATAAATTCATCGATGGTCAGGTCTGGCACTTCACCTTTTTCCATCTTCTTTTTATAATCTTTGTATGGCCAGTCATCCCAAATATGCACATCATTGTCTACGAGATATTTGATATTAACATCACCTTTTAAAAACCAGAGGAGCTCGTGGATAATACCTCGGAGAAATACTTTTTTGGTCGTCAAAAGTGGAAAACCTTTGGAAAGGTCGTAGCGCATACTTCGACCGAACACACTTTTTATTGCAATACCGGTATTAAACTCATGTTTTTCAAAACCATTCTTCATGATATCTGCGAGTAAGTCGAGATACTGATATTCGGGCTGTTTTTCTTTTTTCATCCGAGCTTTTGATTTCGCTTTTATCTTCATTTTTGACGTGGTTTTCTTTTTCATGTTATTTTTCGAAATTATCTACCATGATACATCTTTACCTATTTCTTAACTTTGCGAGATTTTAATTTCTTGACCGGTACATCGCTATCTTTTGGAGCAATATAGGTATTCCAATCATTATTGTGGTAGCGCCCCGTCTGAGTATAGTCAGCATCTACTCGGCCACTTAATTCAGAAAATGTGAGCTGGCCGATCTGCATTCCTGGACGTAAAATAATCGGCACGCGGTTTAAGTTACAAAGCTCAAAAGTAATACTCAAAAAATGACCGGGATTAATCAGTCCCGCGGTATTATGTACCAAAAGTCCAATACGTGCCAGGCTACTTTTTCCATGAAGCTGGATCAGATACTTTTTTGAACCAAAAAACTCTTTTGATGTACCGAGAATGCTAACCCCAGGATGAAGCACAAACTCCTCCCCATCAGACACGATCACTTCATGCATGTTAGCAAAGATTTTCTTTACAGGATCAATCATCGTGGTCGAGTGAGTGGTAGTCAACATAAATTTATTACCCAAACACACATCATAGCTCGCCGGCTGAAGATACTTTTCGTTAAATGGCTTTAGGATAATTTCCTCCGCCAGTACTGCCTTTTTTATATCTCGATCAGAAAGAAACATGTTGGTAAAAAAGTTATGATAATAATTATTCTATATTAAAGATATTTTCCGTCCCATAATACTCCGTCCAATGCGTATTATAGTGTGCAAACATGCGCTCAAGCCGGGACTGATCAAGCTCAATAACCCCGACACTTTTCATAAATGCGAGCAGGTCTGTCTTTGCCTTGTCCGCCTCCCCCGCCGAAGAAAGCACCTTTTCAAATTCTACGAGGTAGCCATAGCCTGCATTTTTATCGAAACAAATATGCATATCCCCACTTTGATATTCCTCCCTCTCGCGAGACCACTTGGCTTGATAGGTCAAACCAGCATCGATAAGAACTTTATCGAGTTGTGAAAGTGAAAGTTTGACCAGTGATTCAAACTCAATACGAGAAACACCGTTGGCACTACTGTGATCGTCGATAGAAGCTTTGATTACAAAAAGGACTTTTCCATCTGCATCGCGTGTACGAATAGAAACTTTCTTACCCTCGGCTACAATTTTTTTGAGAGAATCAATTTTACTTTTTTCGATAATGGGCGCAACGGCTTTTTGGAGTTTCAAAAGATCTGCCGGGGTATTAAAATAATGATTGAGTTGCCTTCCCTTGCCAACCAGAGAAAGTGACGGGTCTTTTTGCACAAGAGCTCGTTTGAGCTTGTCCGCATTTTCTTTTGAGCCGAGCAGACTCTTTATTTCGATTTCGTAGCTGTGAGACATGTGGTTTAGTAGAGAGAGACGATTTTTAAATAAACTATAGAACCTACTGGGAATCTATTCCTCCTTTTCTAAAGGAGGCCGTCGACAGGTGTCGATCACAAACGATCGACTCGCCCCATAGAGGGCAGAGGATTTTGAATTACAAATCCCTCGGCTTACTAGCCTGCTCCCTTTAGAAAAGGGAGAATGAATTCAGCACCTGCAAAGAATTTTAGAAATTACAATGCTATACTACCAGTATATGCTTTACGGAGATAAAAACAACGTGACAAAAGCCAAAATAAGTATTGTCGTTGCGCTTGGCAAAAATACAGGGGCGATAGGAAAAGGGCCGGATTTACTCTGGAGAATCGGTGATGATTTGAAACGATTCAAAATGCGGACCACCGGACACCCTATTATCATGGGACGAAAAACATTTCAGTCTATCGGGAGGGCGCTACCAAACAGAACAAATATCGTCATCACTCGAGATGTGAGTTTTGCGGCAGAAAATTGCATAGTGGTACACTCTGTAAAAGAAGCTCTCGTGGAAGCTCATAAAGTGGATCAGACTGAAATATTCATAATCGGAGGAGGAGAAATATATACACAAGCACTCCCATCTGTAGACAAGCTCTATCTTACTCTTGTAGAAAGTGATACCGAGGGTGATATTTTCTTCCCAGAATATCCCAATTTTACCAAAGAAACTTTTCGAGAAGAAAAAAAGGATGAGAAAACAGGGCTTTTATATATGTGGGTGGATTTAGAGAGATAAATGGGTTAAGTCCTTCGACGGCGGAGTGGTATACCACTGAGCCTTTGGTTGAGCCATTCCGCCAAAATAGGCCTCTGCTCGAGGCTATTTCAGTAAAAAAACCGCCGGCGGAATCGCCGGCGGTTTTTTTACTTTTGTGTGCCTAAATTTACTTCACATCCACACCCATCGACCGTGCAGAACCTTCAATAATCTTCATCGCTGCGTTGATATCATTGGCATTGAGGTCTGGCATTTTCTTTTCGGCAATCGCTCGGATCTGAGCTTTGGTAATAGTACCCACTTTTGCTGAGTTGGGCTTTCCAGAACCCTTTTCCTTACCAATAGCTTTCAAAATAAGGCTCGACGCTGGAGGGGTCTTGAGAATAAAATCAAATGTTCGGTCTTCGTAGACAGAGATTTCGACAGGTACAATGTCTCCTACCATAGTCTTTGTTGCGTCATTGAAACGCTTTACGAATTCACCGATGTTTACTCCGGCCTGACCGAGAGCAGGACCTACTGGAGGTGCTGGATTTGCCTTTCCTCCGGCAATCTGGAGCTTTAGTCTTTTTGTAATTTTTTTAGCCATGGGATTAAATTTAAAGTTTAAAATGAAAAATTAAGAATAGAATACTAGATCTGCGAGACTTCCCCGAGAAGCGCGAGGTCAGCCTAGAGTACCCTAAATCTTCTTGATTTGCAAGAAGTCGAGCTCTACCGGGGTCTCGCGACCAAACATCGAAACAAGTACCCTGATCTTACCTCGTTCTGCGTCTACTTCAGACACTTTACCCTCGATCTCCTTGAATGGTCCATCGGTGATGATAACCGCGTCCCCTGGGACGAGATCGATGGCGTGCTTTATGGTCTGATTGTTCATCTTACCTAGGAGCTGATCAACTTCCTTCTTTTCAAGTGGTACGGGTGTGACACCTGAACCCACAAAACCTGTCACTCTCGGTGTATTGCGTACCACGTACCATGAATCGTCTGTTACGATCATGTCTACGAGAATGTACCCTGGATAAATTTTTGTGTCTTCCTCTACTCGCTTGCCACCTTTCACCTTTACTGTCTTTTCGGTTGGCACCAAGACATTAAAAATCTTGTCCTCCATACCAAGAGACTCAATACGCTGTTTTAGATTTCGTACCACTGCATTTTCATATCCAGCGTAAGTATGTATCGCATACCAATTTCGCTGTCCTTCGAGCTGTTGTTTTGACATGATTTTTATGAAATTAGCTTACTAAGTCCAATAGAAAAGATATAATCAAAAAAGCCGAGAAAAAAAGCTGTCACAATAGAGATAATCACCACGGCAATAGTATAGGAAATAGCCTGGCGCTTGGTCGGCCAGCTCACGTGGGTCAATTCGCCCTTTGTATCCTTGATATAATCAACAATTTGCATATGTTTTTTTATTAAAAAACCCCTTTCGGGGTAATATGGGTATAGAATACTCCCTTTTTAGTTGGTTGTCAACGGCTACGCAAAGCATCTAAAAAAGAGCGCGGATAAATTTCTACTGAAATTTTCCTCAAGTCTCGGCTCCCGTCCTGCGCCGTCTACAGGAACACATCATCTGCCGATGTGAAAGTCTCTTTTTTAGATGTGTTGCTTCGCGACAAGCCCCGATTTTCAGTAGAAAATCTGGGCTTGCTTAAATCAAAACTCACAAAAAAGATTCTACCGTATCTCGTACGTAATCGAAACACTTGAAGAAATCTTATTCTCCCCTACTGAGATTTCTGGGGCACTTCCACCCACACTCATAGCAGAATCCGCCATCATCGTCTTTGCATAGTATGGTCGAGGATAATCTCCACCTTCAGAAAAGTTTACCACTCGCACAATAGACACACCTAGATCATCTGCGAGAACCTCTGCCTTCTCTTTTGCTTCCTTAATAGCCTTCTTGCGAGCTTCTGCTACAAAATCATCCTGCTTGTCCACAGTAAACTGAAGTCCGCTCAAGTTAGTCACATTAAGCTCACCGATACCTGCGAGAACAGTTCCAGCATCCTCAATCTTTCTTACTTTAACAGACACTGTCTGACTAACCTCGTATCCCTTAAATACCTGCTTGCCTCCCGCACAACCGTACTGAGTACATGGAGATGAAACATAATCATACTGTGGTGAAATGTTGTATCCAGTAGTTTGAATATCTTTTTCCGCTACACCACTTTTCTTTAGAAATTCTACCGCTTTGTTGGCTTTCTCAGTCGCCGCCTTTTGCGCTACAGGCACTGTTTTTGCAAGCTCGGTCACGGTGTATGTAAACGTAGCGATATCAGGCACTGCAAAAACCTCTGACTCACCAGTTACTGTAATCGTATTTGTCGCGCTCGTTCCGCTTCCCTCGAGAGTATATTTTCGATACTCATGCATGGTATTTACCAAAAGAAGAAAACAGACCAACACTCCAAAAACAGTCAAAATAACTCGAGCAGTCTTGCTCTGGAACATATTTGCAAGTGATTCATTCATAAAATATATGTTAAATTAATAATGGGTGTGCTCCACTGGTCTCATATCCAATATACGAAGCATTATAACAGAAGATGTACTAGGGGCAAAATTATTACAAAATAAAAAGTCTTAATCATTCCCCTATCATATCCAATAAATTTTCAAACAGTGACGCAACTGTCATCGCACCGACACCGCCCGGGACCGGACTGATGGCGGAAACAATTTTTGAAACAGATTCAAAGTCAACATCTCCCACAAGCTTCCTCTTGCCCACTTCTTCTTGAAGCCTGCCGTCACTTACTGTATTGATTCCTACATCAATCACCACCTGCCCTTCTCGGACAAAATCTTTGGTAATAAAGTGTGCACGACCTATCGCCACAATCAAAATATCCGCTCGGCGAGTTTCTTCTTCTAAATTTTTAGTGCCTCGATGACAAATAGTCACCGTTGCATTTCGATTTAAAAAAGCTAATGCGGTCGGCTTACCCACGAGTACCGAGCGCCCAACAATCACCACTTTCTTTCCTTCCACTGGAATCTGATAGCAATCCAGTAAAGACAATATACCCCGAGTGGTCGCTGGTAACACTATTTCTGAGCCATCTTCCCACAGCTCCTGTGTATGTGTACTAGTCAGTCCATCAACGTCTTTTTTGGGATCAATGCTATCTATAATCGTGTGCTGATCGAGATGTGTCGGCAAAGGCAACTGCACAATAATACCTTGTACCGAGTGGTCCGCATTGTGTTTTTTAATTTGGGCTACCACTTCACTCGTGGTTACTTTTTCGGGAAGCACCTCGTGGAGCACACGAGCCCCAATCTTTTCTCCAAATGCTTTTTTAGCTTTTATATATGCATTCGAATCAGTCCGAGAGCCTATCTGGATTACAGTGAGAGCCGGCTGTACTGACAAAGTTTTTATTTTTGCCGAAAGTCTTTGTATCGTGGCATCTCGGAGAGAAATACCTTCTAAAATTTGTGCACTCATCGATATAGAGTAACATTTGCTGACATCACGCGTAACATTTACATCACAACTGTTTTGTGCTATTATTTTTCTCGGATGAAGCCTTCTTTTATATCCTTCGGATGTGTCATCACTGGGCTCATGCTTGTCTTGGTAGCCTTTATCAGCTTCTGTATCGCCGGGATTACAGGAGAAATGAAGGCATGGTGGGTTGCTGGTGCTAGCGCCCTAGTCGGAATACCTCTCTTTCTCACAGGAGAACACCTACGTTCAAGGGAATTGAACCGTCCACCAACAAAATAGCTGGTGGTTTTTTATTTAAGACTGTTCACTATTTTAAATACATCTCATACATCTATAGTACGCGGGCGTGTATTATGTATGTACATCAATAAATGAAACTCGTCTTGATAAACTCTATGAGAACTAGAGGAGCTAGTCTGACTAGTTCCTCTACCGAGAGTTAGTGAAATTTAACGGCTCAAAAGGGCTATTTAGCCGTTAAATTGACTATATAGAGCCATTTAACTTTTTTATGTTTTGGAGTAAAAACGACCTATTTTAGCTCAGACGGGAACTCAGGTATCGGCACTTCCACTGTTTTTTTTACACTTCCAGTAACAGTCATAAAAGAAAGTGCTGTAGCGACTAAAGCAAGTCTTTTATCTGGTAGAAAAATCCCTGATCCGTACTTTCCATCCCCCACTACAGGATGCCCGATGTAGCCGAGCTGTGCCCTGATCTGATGTGAGCGACCAGTTTCTAGTTTGATTTTTAGTAATGAAAAATCTCCGGTGGTTTTTACTGTCTCATAGCGAAGTTCAGCATATTGAGCACCTCGAATTTCGGATTCGTAAACTGCGGTTTTATTATTTTGTTCGTTCTTGAGCAAAAAGTTTATGAGAGTGGCGGACTTTTTAGCTGGCACTCCCGCTACCCACGTATGATATATTTTTTCAACAGCATGAAGGCGAAACTGTTGCGAAAGTCGTGACGCGCCTTTGCTCGTCTTAGAAAAAATGATTACACCGGACACATTGCGGTCGAGTCGATGCACTAGTCCGAGAAAAACATTCCCTGGCTTATCATCACGGGTTTTAATAAATCTCTTTACTTGTTCCAAAAGACAATCTTCATTTGTATCGTCACCCTGCACCAAAACTCCCGACGGTTTGTCGACGACGATGACGTGATTATCTTCGTATAAAATCTCTAGTCGCATAGTAATTGAAATAAAAAGCTATCACAAGGATAGCACCTACACAAAAGACAAAATCCCTCTCTCAATCTCGGGAGTGAGCTTATTTTTTCCGAGAGTAAGGAACGGAATCAATTCCTCATACAAAACACGACCTCGGAGATCGACAATGTTCATCATCGCTGCTTGAGTAATCAGTGCCGTAGTCTGCACATCGATTTCCGTGCAAAGCTCTCTTTCATTTACACCCCCACCAACATAGAGGCCATGCACAAGCCGTTCCCAAGTGAGCTCAGCCTCACTATCTATATCACATATCTTGCTGAGTAAACGCGGAGGAAGCATGTCATCGGGTGCAAGAACATGCTCAAGGACAAAACGACGAACACCCTCAAAAATTACGCTCCAGTAACACATCGAACGAGAAAAGAGAGAGTCCTCCGAGGCCATGCGTGAGATGAGACCCCCATCTATATGCATTGCGCGCTCAACAGACCTGATCGGCCCACCGATCCCCTCTTGCACCAAAGCTCGCCTCATGTAGCGCGTAATCAAAGGATACTCGTGTGTTTTGCATAATGATTGCATGTCCGTGATCACACACTGCACAGGCTCATTGGGACGAATCATTCGCGCTATCGAAATAATCCTTTCCGCCACAAAGACCGGTGGATCAATTTGGATCAATTTGATTTTACCGTGATTAGGTTTTATACTCATAAGGTTTTTCCTCCGCAGGTGGTTCAAAGAATTCCAGGTACAAACATACCACAAAGACTAGAGAGACTCAAGGTTTACGATTTATGAGTCCGGAATGGGAACTAGACCCAAAATCGCTACGCGATTTTGGGTCTTTAGTATTCAATCCCCATTCGTGAATCATAAATCGTGCTTCTACCCCATCCTCCACCTCGCAAAAATACCACAAGGTAAAAGGCGCTGACCTTTTGATTCGGTTATCGCAAGCTCGCCCACTTCTATCGTTCCGCCTTTTTTTTCTACAATCGACGCAAGTGCATTTTTATATGAAATAGCTGAGTAGCCCGATGCGTATCCGTTGACCATAAAGAAAATCGGCTTGTCGGAGAGGAGCTGTGCACAGAGATCAAGTAGTCTGAGAAAATGTTCCTCGATTTTCCAAATCTCTTTATTTGCACCATGTCCAAAAGCCGGCGGGTCCATGATAATCGCATCATACTTTTTACCACGCTTTATCTCCCGTTCGACAAACACCTGCACATCTTCGAGAATCCAGCGTATCGGTGCATCAGTAAGACCAGATGCTTCAGCATTTTCTCTTGCCCAAGTTATCGCAGATTTTGAACCGTCAACATGACACACTTTTGTCCCCACTTGTGCACAAGACAAAGACGCTCCACCCGTATATCCAAAAAGATTGAGTACATTTATTTCTCGAGTCGGCTCGTCTTTTTTGACACGGGCGATCACCTCTCGCATCCAGTACCAATTACTCGCCTGTTCAGGAAAAAGGCCAGTATGTTTAAAAGCGGTTGGTTTTATTATAAAAGTAAGGTCGGCGAAATTGATCTGCCATTTGTCAGGAATCGGCTTACGAATAGTCCACGAGGTCGCCTTGCCATCACGAGAAAAATAGGCGTCAGCTGCAGTCCACTCTTTTTCGGTCATCTGTTTGCGCCAGAGAGCTTGCGGATCTGGGCGTGACAAAACCACCTTCCCAAAGCGTTCGAGCTTTTCGCCTTCTCCGCTATCGAGTAGCTCGTAATCTAGAGAGGTAGTAATGGTCGCGATTTGGAGTTTTTGTTCCATATTAATTTACATACTATTATACACCTATTTAGTATTAAAGTCAATAGCTGGAAAAGCCCTTTGATACTGTCTTTCTTAGCTATTTTTAAACTTAATTCTTTTTCACATCAATAATCTCCCCGTCTCGCAAAGTCACTACCCGATCAACATATTGAGTATACTCCTCTTCATGGGTCACCATGACGATGGTCTGACCTTCTTTATGGAGTGTGTGAAAAAGATTTATCACAAGTGTGGAACTCTCACTATCTAAATTAGCAGTCGGCTCATCTGCAAAAATAATTTTTGGATTACCGGCGATAGCACGCGCCACCGAGACTCGCTGTTGTTCCCCACCAGAAAGCTGACTCGGTAAATTTTTCCATTTGTCAGCAAGGCCGACTTTCCCTAGCGCATCTTTTGCGAGTGCAAGTGCTTCTTTTTTACTAAACCCTCTCATAAGAAGTGGCATCATGATATTTTCTGACGCGGTCAGTTCTGGCACAAGGGCATAATCCTGAAAAATATAGCCGAGCTCGTTTAGACGAAACTGGGTTCTCTCTCTATTCGACAAATTTTTTGTATTCACTTCCCCAATGCGAAGCTCTCCCGAAGTCGGTTGATCCAAAAGTCCAAGCTGATACAGTAAGGTGGATTTACCAGCACCAGAACGACCGATAATTGCGACAAATTCTCCCCCCGAAATATCCAGAGAAACACCTCGAAGGACTGTCTGGTCAGTGACCCCGTTGTGAAATGTTTTGACTAATTTTTTGGCGGAAATAATGTGCATATATTTTTAACGTCCTAAAATAGCATCGAGGGTGTTTTGCCGACTCACAATTTTTGCAGGAATATATCCAGCGATCACCGTCGCAACCAAAAGAGCAAACGCCCTCCACAATGTACCTGATACAGTCGCAACCAGGATACCATTACTAAAGGGAAAATTGATCGGATGAGCATCGATAAAAGGTATCAAAATGAAATAAAGCACCAAAATACCGATCACGGTACCAGTAACAGCATAAAAAAGTGATTGAATAATGTACGCCACTTCTATCGCAAAAGAATCGATACCTACACCTTTTAAAATACCGATATATTTTCGCCGTGTAATCGCATTGACGAAAATGACAATAAAGATTGTAATTGAAGCGACCACGAGGCCGACCGAGCCAATAATATCGCCGAGAAGCGCAAAAGCCTCCTTAATGTCCACTAGAAACTTTGGCTGAGCCTCGTTCCATGTGAGGATTTTTGCTTGTTTATTAAAACCTTCATCTATCAAAATCTGTTTCACCTGATTTACATAAATCTGATCTTTGAGCTTGATGGCGATTTCATCGACGTTGTAGTCCATACGGCCAATCATTCCCCGAAGCACGCGGTCAGTAATAAAAATCCGCTGATCCAGCTCACCAACTTTACTTTTAATAATACCTTTGATAGTCACCTCCTTACTATTTCCATTTACCACCAAACGAACTCTCGAGCCCAGACCAGCAGTTTTTAGATTTCGCAAACCAGGAGAATCAATCGGTGAATATTTGAAAAGTAAATTACCTCCGATCAAAATCTGATCTTCATCTCCAGCTTCTAGATACTCACCTTCCACTACCTTGCTCGATAGCATTGTGACCTCATTTTCCTTGACTGGATCTATGCCCGTGACGAGTCCGCTGGCATTATCCAGAATATCACCCTGACGAGTACGTTCTTTGTATCCAGCTTCGAGTCGGCCGCTTTCTACATATCTCGCTGTAACTGCTGATACTTCAGGCAAACCTTCAGCAAATTTTATGGTCTTGGTACTACCTTCGATGTATTTTTTTTCGAGAAGATTGGATAGAAAAATATCACTAGAGTAGTGTGTGCGATTTGATTTTACCGAGGATTCAATTAGACCTACTAGGATACCACTGACAACAACCAGGTTTAAAAATGTCAGGGTCATGACAAATACAATCAGGATATTTGTCCAAATGTTGGCTCGGCGAATCTGACGAATCGCCAAAAATATACCGACTGAGATTGATTTATAATTCATGTTTTCTATTTCGTAGCAAAAACCACCTCCTCTCCATCACTAAGTCCACTCAAAATCTCTTGCGCTCCATTTGAGGCTCTGATACCTGTTGTCACTTTCTTCTCTATAACCTCTTTATTATAGGATAGTACTCTCACATATTTACTTCCCTCTTTTTCAAATATAACCCGACTAGGCACAGACAAAACCCCAACACGAGGATTGTTTTTAATAACAATATTGGCTGTCATACCAGAACGAACTCGAGAATCTTTTTCAACAAACTGCAGAGTGACCTTGTATGTTGGAACACCATCTATAATGGTCTCCGCCGGGTCGACGAGTATGACTCGACTCGGGAAAAGTTCGTCCTTACCATACGCATCGAGAGTAATCTCCGCAATATTGCCTACAGAAACTTTTGGAATATCTGATTCAGGTACATTGACCTCGATATGAAATTCGGCCTCAGAAATAACCGAAACGGCAATAGTATTCGCGGAAAATATTTCTCCGACTTTTGCTTCCACATTAGTCACCACACCTTGTATAGGCGATACAATCGTAGTCTTTGCGAGTTGTGCTTGATAATTTTCTACCGTTGCAACCATTTGATCATACTTTGACTGCTGAGCACGGATCTGTTCAGGAGTACTACCTGACTGAATGAGGGCTAGGTCATTCTGCGCTAGTTCGAGAGCAACCTGTTGTGATTTTAGGCCCCCTTCTACCAAACTAACATTTTCAATGGCCGTGTTTATACCGGTGCGAGCAGTACTAATATCCGTCTTGTAGCCGTCTATCTCCGCCTGGGTGACTGATGTGTTTGGAGTCATTGCATTCACAGCAAGAGACATATTATCTAGAAAGTTTTTTACCAATGCAAGATTTTTCTTTGTATCGATAGTAACAGAGTCATTATTTTCACTAATTATAATATCAAGTGTTTTTTTCCAAGCAACCAAAGACTGCTCGATAATTGCCCTTTGCGACTCGATCATAGACTTTAGGCGAGAGTCCGATGTTTGTATATAAAAATCCGGTGAAGATGATCTAGGATTGATAAATAATTTCTCTGTACGATTGCGAATAGCGTCATCAGATCTTGTGTACGCATCCGATAGTGCATTTACAAGATCGCGTTCGGCCTCGACAAGTTCGATCTCGGCATTTTTGACTTTGGTTTCACTTACGGCAATTTCCTCTTTTCTTGGACCACGTACCAATTCATCTAAACGAGCCTTTTCAGCCAAAGCATTTGCCTGTGCACCTCTATACGAAGCAAGTAGCTCACCACTATCAACAGAAACCAGAGACATACCTGGAGAAACCTGGTTACCAACTTTTACATAGACCGAACTAACCCTTCCACCCTTCTCAAAGGCCAGATTAACACTATCAGCAGATTTTACACGACCAGAAACAACAACCTCTTCCGCCAAATTTACTCGATCCACCTTTACGGTAGCATAGAGTGCTCTATTACTCGACTTTGCATATATGGTTCCCAAAATCAGCATAGCGACAAACACGATAACCCCAATTCCTATCCTGGTTTTAAAAATATTTTTTTTCATTAGAAATATTGTAGCATGTCCGAATGTATTTGACAAATGTATTATATTTTGTTATAATTGAATAATGAAGAATAAATATCTCGAGCAATATCCTTATGATGTGATAGTGGTTGGTGGAGGCCCCGCTGGTATGATGGCTGCAGGTCGGGCCAGTGAAAATGGTGCAAGAGTTCTCTTGGTAGAAAAAAATGATTCTCTTGGAAAAAAACTGCTCATCACTGGTGGGGGTCGATGTAATGTCACCAATGCCGAGTTTGATGCACGGAAGCTTGTCGGCAAACTCGGAGATAAGGGCAAATTTTTATTTACCCCATTTGCACAGTTTGGCGTACGAGAGACACTCGATTTTTTCCATATTAAAAATATGCCGACCAAAGTTGAAGCTGAAAAAAGAGCCTTCCCTATCAGCAATAAGTCTCAAAGTGTGTGGGATACTTTGGTTGCCTATCTGCAGAAAAATAAAGTCGAAATACTTTCAAGCACCTCAATTGTCGGCTTTTCAAAAAAGGATTCGTTGATCACTGGAGTAAAAACTTCAGATGGAAAGATTCTTCGTGCAGACAAATACATTATCGCGACCGGGGGCAAATCCCGTCCAGAAACAGGCTCGACCGGTGAAGGTTTTGTCTGGCTCAAAGAACTTGGTCACAATGTAGTCGAGCCAGACGTAGCACTGGTACCGATTGAAATAAAAGATGGTTGGGTAAAACAAGCACAGGGTGTGAGTTTTCCCGAAGTACGTGTATCAGTATTTCAAAACAATATACCGCAGTTTTCTCAAGTTGGAAAAATCCTCTTTACCCACTTTGGACTAAGTGGCCCACTGATACTCAATATGAGCAAGGATATCGGTGAGCTCATAAAATATGGTGAGGTGAAACTTTCTATCGACCTTTTTCCAAACCTCGATCATCTCGCGCTCGATACTCACATCCGTACGATATTTGAAACTAATCAAAATAAAAAGTTAAAGAATGTATTTGGACTGCTCTTGCCACCCAAGATGGCTAGCGTCATTGTGTCACTCACCGCGCTCGACCAAGAGCAATATCTAAATAAAATCAGCAAAGACGCCCGTCTCGCCCTCGGTAAGCTTTTAAAGCAACTCTACTGTAGTGCCAGTGGTCTTCTGGGTGTAGAAAAAGCTATCGTTACATCCGGTGGCCTAGCGCTCGAGGAAATAGATTTTAAAACTATGCATTCCAAACTCTACCCAAACCTCTATTGTGTTGGCGACGTACTCAACTTTGATCGACCTTCTGGTGGGTATAGTTTACAGATTTGCTGGACGACTGGGTATATTGCGGGAGAGCATGCGAGTAAAAAATAACCTACGTAATTTTTAGGTAGGTCTAAAAAAATATTTATCTCCCAAATCTATTGCAAAATATCTTCATTTGTTGCTATACTATTTTTCCGACAAAAAATACTGACCGAAAAACATGTTCAACAAAATACTTTTTATATTGTTAGCGCCAATTTATTTTACCCTGGGGGTCTTTATGCATTTTACCTATGACTGGTGGAGTGATCTGTGGTCATAGAAATTACTTAGAATCGAAAAAAGGTGCTGCGACCCGAAAATGGGCACGAAAAATACCCCGAAAATTGTTGGACAATTTTTGGGGTATTTTTATCCAAAGCAACCTCGACCAAGGCCATATTTTGACTAAAAATTAAAAGGCTAGACGCTCACGTTTAGCCTTTTAATTTTTTATAAAATAACCCAAAAAAAGACCATCGGGATCCTCATTTCTAGACTTCAACCTGAAAAATCCTTTGCCCCTCTTTAATATATAGATTCTCGTTATTCTCAACTCGAAAATCAGGATTTTTACCAGAATAAATCTGCACCACTTGTTGCGGTGGTCGATTGTCCATCTCTACAGCATATATTCCATCAGAAACAGCAAATAATATGACATCGTTTCTTCCCGGATAAAAATCAATATGAGTAATCTTTTTGTCAGTAATGTAGACTGTGCTCGTCGCGGTACAGTCTAGACTACCACAGAGTGAGGGCAGTACTGCTGGAGACTCTTCCATCAGCCGATACTGAATTTTATTCGCATCATTCCAAATAACGACTGATCGACGAATCAGCGGTTCAGAAACTTTATTCTTTTTAAATAAGGTGAGTGTCCTAGTAAACATGTCGTTGGCGACCATAGTGGTCGAGGTAGCAGAGTCAAAGAAATTCTGGTCCCTCTCTATTTCGGCTGGGATGTCTTGTGTTTTTAACTTCCTCGGAATGAGCAGTGGGTACATTTCAGAAACTTTTTCAGCATGTACCATAATCTCCTTGCTCCACGGAGTGTACCATTCTTTTTTTATAGAAACCTGATACCGTGCCGGTAAAATATTTTCGATAAAAAAGCCTTTTTTCAAACTTTTGACATTCTTTTGCAAGATACCGTTCAAAAATATCTCAGCATCAGAATCTATACCACCTACATACATTCCCCCAACACGAACCAGTAAAAAACCTTTGTCTAATCGATACCCTTGAACAAACAAAATAACCACCGGAATCAGTACAAAAAAAAGTACCGTAAAAATATAGAGGTACCAGCGTCTTTTTTTGTTTGAAAGGGGTTGCATAGTTTATAAAATTATTTTCTCGGCGGCTCGCGATGCTTAGGCGTAACCCAAAAACCCATATATTTTCCCAAGAGAAGTCTGGTCTGGGCCTCGAGTGCTGGGATAGCACCAAAGACGGTAATCGTTAGTGGAATAAGTACCCATTGAATTGCCATGTATAGAGTATCACGTTTTTTATATGAAGTCGGTCGTGGTGGCAAAAAACTAAAAGAAACCATGGCCGAAACAACAAGGCCAATCATGGAAAAATACATAATATAGCTAGTAATTACCGGCAAATTATACGACAAAATGGTGGTACGAAATAGTCGCCCACCAAGCGCTATCGGCAACCAGCCCAAGAGAAAAATCATAATCGGGTTGGTGGCGAGAGACCAAAAACCTTCGAGCTGTGTGAGTACTGCGCGAATCTTTTTGCCGAGCGGTATCGCTTTGTTTTTGATACACGCCAAAATAACATACGGCACATTTTCTACACCCCATGACCAGCGTCTCTGCTGTTTATACACGCTTAGCATTGTTGACCAAAAACTACCAGCCAAATTTGCATCCATCGACACCGGATAGGCCATTGGCACCACCGAGTAGTCACCATCATTTGCCACAAAGAGATTCCAAAAAATGCGCGAATCTTCAGACACCATGTTTTTTTGCCAATACCCCACCCGATACAACGCTTCAAAACTGACCGCATGCGAGGAAAAAGTTGCCAAACGTTCCGGCCGTTCTTGTTGAATCATCTGCCAAAACGTTGCAGACATCGCCACTACCCGAGAAAAAGCTGGGGCCTCCCAGATATTGTTATTGTAAATTGGCACCGGCTGAAAGGATGTCTTGTGTGGATTTGGTACTGTGAGAAAATTCCAGGTCAAACATTTAAAATAATTTGGATAGACGACGGTATCAATATCGAATGCGGAGACTAGTATATTGGTGTATGCAATCTTTTGAACATCGAATACCTGTAGACGGACTTGCTCTGCTGCATAGGAGATATTAGAACCCTTTCCTGGCATTTCGCCGGGAACTTCTTTGGGGTGTACGGTGCACAAAAAGTGGGCAAATTGCGAGCCATATTTACTCTTCATTTTGAGTGCAATGTCGCTGGCAGTATCCCCCGCTTTTTCTTCACCAGCAAGAACAATAATAATGTTTTTAGCATCCCACTGTGCCTGTAAAAGGGAGATAATACTTTTTTCTACCAACTCTTCTGCCTCATTAAAAAATGGCAAAATAACCACATGAGTGATGTGATCATACTTTAGATTTGCTAGTAGCGGATCCCAGTCGAGAGCCAGCATATACTTCATACGCTTCCAGTTGTATCGTAAATGTATTGAGAGATAGATAGTTTTAAAAAACCAATACAGATCAAAAATAATAATAAAAAGTGCAGCAAAACGAGGACTATAATACGAAAGTACCACGGTCATAACAATAGTGCCGATAGACAAAAAACCCGGAAGAATCTCGAGTGCACGATAAAGTGTTCGGTCAAAACCGGAAAGGTCGGTTGCCCGGCCTACAGAAAAATATGGGGTATCTCGATAGCTCATAGGTTCTATTTGACTTTCTTGTCGTCTGTGACAGCAAGGGTTTCTTCTAAATTATGGATTTCATCTCGAATCTCAGAAAGAATGTCCACCTCTCCTTTTATCTCAGTCTCTGTTTTTTCAAAAAATTTCTTTTCCTTCTTAATGCCGGAAAGGATGATCTGGTCTCCAATAAAGACCGACACCATGAGACCTGTCATAAGCAAGATGAGTAAGCCGATTATAAATGTTCCTGGGCCAGAAAAAATACTCGCCAAAGGACTTTGCATTTGCAAAAAATATGCCTCGAGTGAGTCGGCCGTATGCCATACCCCTCGCCAAAATAGCACGATACCGATACCCCCAATCACCGCATAGATAATTGGTTGATGACTGAGCTTTGCCCTAGCCTTATCCTCCAGCTTGTCAAAGAAATTAACAATAGCTTTGATTATTCCTGTTACTTCTTTCATAGCGGTAATAGTACCATATGTTACTCTACAGATACAAAGAAATTATTTTTGTGTTAGGACCGTGCTATCCTTATTACCTCTTGTAAACATGTGAAGCGGGATCATGGCCACTGCCCCAAGTGTATCCATCAGCATGTCTTTTTGAGCATCCCAGACATCACCCTGACTGCCAAGGAATGCCGCACCCGCCGTCGGATCACTGGTTACCGCATAGATCCACTCGACAAGCTCATACCCCATAGCCACAAAAGTAATTGAAAAAAGTCCGAATGCATACGCAAGTGGTCGAGACATTTTCCCCGTACGGAGAAGGTATTCAATAATAGGAAAAGCGTAGAAACCGACAGAAAAATGTCCAATTCGATCATACATATTTCTTTCAAAGCCAAAAAAGTCTGTGAACCAATCAAATGGTACGAGCTCAAAGGTGTAGTGTCCACCGACTGTATGCCAAATTAGTAGAAAAAACATCAAAACATATGAGAGGTTTGAAAAACGAGTACCTCGAATATAGAAAATAGTTAGGATAACGGCAATTGCAAGAATCGGGCCATTTTCAACATACCAAACAGCACGTGAGTAAGGCTCAATCGCCGCCCAAATAAAGACCAGTGTATAAATTGCAAGTAAAATGTGCGGAATGTGGTATGATATTTTTTTCATATTAGTAAAAGTATAACACAACATGGGGTAGAAGCTAGATTTCAGAAGTAAAATTTAATATGGTGGGGGGGCTTCCTCCAAAACCAACTGATTTTTAGAAATACAGAATGCCTTCGGTATTGACACTCACCCCCAATTCATAACTCGTGAATCATACATCCTAAATCTGAACTCCACACAGTTTTCTAATGGCACTCAAATCGGTCTTTGTTAGTGTCTCATTTGTCGCCTGATTTTGTTTATACATAATAGCCTGGGGGTTGTCGAGGTGCTCCAAGCCGACCGCATGACCGAGCTCATGTGCTAGCACACGGAACAGTTGCCGACGAGTACTAAACTCAAAAATGTCTACCCTTTCTACCAAACCACTCCGGACATAGACACCCTGTTCAAAAGCCGGTGTTTGCTTTCCAATCGTATTAAATGCTCCGATCCCCATATTGAGATCCTGGGCAATACTATTCAGCGCATGCACAAGCGCATTAATTGTAGTAACAAGCGTATTGATATTTTCTTGTTTTATTTGCAAAGTTTCTACCAAAACAGTCAGGGCTTCACGCTCTTTTTCAAGTGTTTCAAACTGTGCTTTCGGAGCCCCTCCGCGATTATTCCAATACAGCACTTGTTCTTCGTATCGAGCATTGCGAGCAGTATACTCAGCGGTCAAAACATCAAGTTGTTTTTTGTTTTCAAGATACTGTATTCGTATGCTTTCATATTTTTTCTTAAGTTTATCAAAAGAAGATTTTGTGTTTTCAATCTGTAAACCGAGTTTTGTCAGCTGATTGGTTGATTCTTGCCTGGTGTCGTATACAAGGTTGATTCTTAAACCACCACTATCTTGCTCTATAAAAATATCCTGCCCGACAGCATTTTCCCAAACCGCACTCGCCTTCCGAATACTTTCATGGAAATCTTCACGCGAAATCTGAAAACGTGGATCGATAGTACCAATCGAATACTTAACCTGTGTAGTACAGGACTTTTTTCCAGATAGTGTTTCTTGTGTCTTTTTAGATACCACCTGTATCACAGGGGCTAATTTGTCGAGAAGGTTTTCAGTATTTTTCAAATCACGGGTAACAAAAAACCAGGTTACTGTGCAAACAATAATTAACATGAGAGCCGCAACACTTTTAAATATAAACTTGACTATCTTCCTATAGTACCTCGTATTAGTAGGAAAAAGCTAGTCCGACCAAACCCTAACCTTCGTGATGATATTTTTCTCCTTTGATTACCGTAAACGCTCGATAGATCTGCTCCGATAGAATCAGCCGTACCAGCTGATGTGGAAAAGTCAGTGGTGAAAGTGACCACACAAGCTGTGCCCGATCCCTCACCGACTGGTCGAGCCCGTACCCACCGCCGATCGCAAACACTAGTCTCTTTGTCCCAGAAGATAACACTCTTTCAAGATATTGCGAAAGATCGACGGTGCTCAATGTTTTCCCCTTCTCATCGAGTGCCACTAGCGTATCCGCATCGGCAACACTCTTTAAAATTTTTCCTGCTTCTTCTTCCACACTTGAGGCAGGAATAATGATCCATTCGATCGGTACATACCGACTGAGTCGAGCGGTAAATTCAGCCACTCCGTTCTCAACGAGTGCATCATGTTTTTTACCAATAGCAATAAAAAGTAGTTTCATTTAATGATCAGCCATTTTCCTATCTTGAATCGCAAATGCATTTTTTACTGCATCTTCAGATGTACATCTTCCTGCTAGATAGTCAACTATAATTTGTCTCAAAGCTGGAATTTCCATGTCATTCGCACCCATAGAAGAAACATTAGTTATGATCATATTAATAGTCGCCACTGGACTCGATGGTATTTCTACTCCTCCATATTCTAGTTTTGACATACCCATTAGTATACACAAAACAAATATAAAAAACACTTTTTTATTAAAAAACCGCCACACACCCAGAGACTGGATATGGACGGCTGACATGGTCACTTCCCTAGCACTCTTCACACCGCGACTGGCTGAACATTCGGCACCGCAGGATGTCTCGGCTGAGCAAAGGAGACCAGCGAATTCGGACAAACTTGCATATGATCTCGGCTTGATTGATACGGATCTCCCATTTGACCAAGCTCGTGCGCGATATCTTATAAACGATCGAGTGATGAAATATGCCGGTGATCCTGATTTTTCAGTAAAGATTAGACAAGAAAAATAACCTTTGAGATATATTCACTCAACCCCCGCGAGGACAGTGCGGAAACAGCTCGTCAACACAAGAGTTCCGCATCCGTCCGAGCTCCACAAAGGCATGACGAAAAGAAAAGAATAGTGAAAAGCACTGGGGAGCTAAAAACATATACCTACTATCACTGTACAAAAAAGAATAAGGATATTAAATGTGACCAAAAACCACTAAAGCTAGAAGAAGTTGAAAAACAAATCGATATTGAACTCGAACGATATACCATCCTACCTATTTTCCAAAAGTGGGCCATTGAAATCCTTAACCGTAACAACGACAAAGAAATTGAGGAACGGACCAAAGTATATAAGACCCAACACAAATCGCTCACAGAAACCCAGAAGGAGCTAGACATGCTTACCAAAATGAGATATCGGGAGCTTATTGATGACGAAACATTTATCAGAGAGCGAGATGAGCTCAAAACGAAAATTGCCAAACTCACAGGTAACTTGCGAGGGACAGAAAGTCGAGCCGAAAAATGGCTTGAGCTTACAGAAAAGACTTTTACCTTTGCCTGTTATGCTCGGAAAGAGTTCCTGGTTGGTGATCTGAATAAGAAACGAGAGATATTTTCAGCACTTGGTCAGAACTTTTCAATAAAAGACCAGAAAATCCATATGACACCTAACGAATGGTTTGTTCCTATAGAAAAAGCGTATCCTGCGTTAAAAGCGGAATATAATCGGCTCGGAATGGATAAAAACCTATC
>CALRBR010000010.1 GCA_943354385.1 Candidatus Tayloriibacteriota bacterium | reverse complement strand
GTACTGAGAGGATTGGAGAAAAGGCTAGATTGAGCAATAAAACTAGTACTAAAACCCTCTCGATTAGGAGGGAAAAATGTCGCACAACTCGTCGGATTGGTACCAGCCTTTTCAAGCTCATTTAAGCCATATTTTAGCATGAAGAGGGGTGAGAGAGGGTGTGGATAAACCTAGAAAAATAAAAGTTTCTTCATAAGGAAAAATAGGTCCAAAAATACTACTGAAATATATGTTTTTATAGTGGGTAAATAATCCTCTAATATGGCTCTAAATAAAGACTTCTTAGCTGAAGTAGTATTATTTTCTGTAACTGCATCACTTTTTACCTCAAAATAACCACCAACAGAATGTAACAGTTTATTTTTAAAGTCAAATATTTCTACCTCAAATTTATAGTTTTTTTTATCATAAAAGGCCCCTATAGTACCCACGTATGAAGTCTTTAAATCATCGACACGAAGCATAAAACTTGCGGTTTTGTCAAAATCTTCTGGATCATGAATATGTACAACAATAGTTTTTAGTACTTCTGGTAACCGCTCATATGGTATGGAAACGGTGAGTGCTTTTGTACCATCCACCAACACTCGCTGGTTAGAAAAAGTGAGCTTTTTTCTTTCCTGCGAGAAAATAAAATCATTAAGAGAAATATTTTTAATCAACGGATCGGTTTCTGAAATAGGACTTTTTATAATTTCCTCTCCTTCCCCAGAAACTGGTGGCTGTCCCTTTTTCACAACTTTCTTTCCAACCACAAAAACAGTTCCGGATGAATAATTTCCTCTCGAGTCTCGCGCAAAAATCGCGTAGTAATACTTCACACCATCTTCCTTATTTTTATCAACTACGAAATTCCCATCTCCCTCATATACCACCCTTCCTTCAAACGGGTCTCTCGGATACGCAGTGGTAGAGCGTGTGATTCGTACAGTTTCAAAATCTGCATCTAGTGGATTTCGCCAAGTAATTTCAACGGTTTTTGGCTTTTCTACCACCCTAACTACCGTTGGATTTACTGGTGGATTTATGTCTGGCAAAAACTGCGTGGTGAAAAAAGATTTTTTATTTATAATCCTTCGTCCATAAACATCATCAAAATCTATTCTATAAAAATACCTTTTTCCTGGCATCAAATTTTTTATAAAAATCTGATGGGATTGACCTAGAGAAATTTCAGAAATATTGCCGAGTTCGTACTCCTCTGTCGCACCCCAGTAAACAGAACCACGCACAAAACTTTTTGTTTTCCAAAACAAAACCGCTGAATCAGTATTTACATCTACAAAAATACTTTCAGGAGTAAACGGTGTGTATATCGATTGAGAGGCGGCACCGTTTGAAGTAGAAGGGGTGCTCGGTTCGGGGGTCGGAGCTGATGTGCAGTCAGCAGGACATGATAAAAGTGTCTCGCCAATCCTACTTTCACAAATTGAATTGTTGTTGCACCCCTCAACCAAAAGTTCCACCTCGACAGTATCTGTGGCCGCAAAAAGAACACTCGATTGACCCAAAAAAATAAAAATCAGCAGAGAAAAAAAGAAAGTCTTTTGTATAGGAAATAAATGTTTAATTCTCATAAAATGTCTATACTAAAGGGTTGTTGCGGTGACAGTGATAGTCGCCGAATACGCTCCGGCGTCTTGTATTTTATCAGAACCAATTGCCGAACGATACTTTACCGTAGTCGTACTACCTGTCGGATTATTCGAAGATGTGCGAGAGGAAACTGTCACATCACTTGTACTAAAACCATCCCAGCATGCATCTACCGTATCGAGAGAGCCTGTGTTGCATGACGTTCCATTGTCCTTATACCTCTGTGCCACATCAATACTCTCCGGGGAAAAAGCAAACTCTGAAACATTCGTGGAAATACTAAATGTTTTATCCGGATCCGACCCAGATGGAGTGTAGTCGGCAAAAAAACTTCCGTATGTACTAGATTTTAGAGCGGGGTAAGTCGATGCTCTAACGGCTAGAGTATATCCAGCAGCATTATCGGTAGTTACCGTCCATGTCGAGAAAGTATTGGCCTCGCCCGCAGTGATACCACTCATGTTTGAAGAAGGCGGGTCATTCGTCGAAGAAATGGATATAGATCCCCCTTGCATCTGCTGATATCCAGCAACCATAGTGTAAGAAGCGCTAGAAGACGAGCCCGTCCCCACCTCCCCAATAGTGTCCTGCCCTGAATAATTGGTACTATTCGAATCCAGACCGCCGATATTTATTGAATCGGATGGTATCGAATAATTACCACTACTCATTGCACCGACATACAAAGCTGGTGCAAACAAAAGAAGTGTTAAAGTAAATATGTTATATAATTTTCTTTTTTGGTTTTTCATAAAATTATACGTCTTGTGAATTAAATTTTTTCAAGATAATTTCTAAACAAAAACTTATAAATTACTTCCTCTTGAACTCAAAATTCTTTCTGATGTAAAAGAAAACAGCAACCAGAGCAAAAATAATTCCGAATGTAGCGAGGATGAACTTCCAGGGCAAGACCCAGAAAGCAGTAGACTGCACATCTACCACATCGGTGCTGTTCTTGTATCCACGATTCAGCTCAACAGTGGCTTTGTATCGACCAAACAAAAAGTCAGGATACCAGGAAACCTCACGATATCGGAGGGAGTCCGGTAAGGCAAAGTACCCGTCGACAGGTAATGTGGCGAGAAGCGATCCTGCAAAATTGGTTATATTTATTTTTCCATACGGCACCAAATGCACGGTACCTGAATTGTTGAAAAGTATTTGGAATGTAAATGGACCCTTTTGATAAAGGAGCTTGTTTGGACCAGCAATACGCACATCCTCAAGCTGACCAGCTTCTTTTACATCACCTTTCACACGGATAAAAAAGAGTGCCCCGAGTCTCGAGATCACCCTGGGCCCGGAAGCTTCTACCCCAGCCGATCTGTCAGGCTGATTTGAAATAATCACCGAAGAATAAAAACCTCCAGGCTGGGCATCTTGAGGAATCTGTACTTTTACAGGAATAGTAATCCTCTGTCCAAAATCGAGAGTAAACTCTCTTACCTCAGAAATCAATGAGTCTTTGAAGGAATACGGACTACGCTTGTCCCCAAGCAAAAGAATTGGGTTTTGAGTATCATGAGAGCCAACAAAATCCTCTGTTTCTATTTTAAATTTAACTTTTCTAGGAACTCTGTTGGTGATTGAAACACTCCTCGTCACAGTTTCACCTGGTGCAAGAAAAAGCTCCACCTTACCAGGCTCAAGTACAAAATCATTCCGTGCTTCCACTGTGAGATTCTCCATCCTGTAAGCAAAAGCTTGTGGCACCGAGACAGTGAAAAACATCACCCACACTACTACCAGAATAATATAGAGTTGATTATTGTGTAGCTTTGTTTTCATAGGTCAAATAAATCAAAAGAAAATTGGTCTTTACTGGAAGAACGAGCGGGCTGAGCTAAGGAAGTAAGGTGTCCTAAACTTACTGAGTCGTAGCTGTAGCGGTAATCCACGCACTATAGATACCTGAGGCGATATAGTTGGTACTTCCCTGCTCTACAGCGTAACACACAGTACTATTTATACCAGACTGAGTGGTGGTTGATGATCTACTTGCAATTGTGACGTTCTCAGTCGTGAAGCCAGCATACTTGAGTGCGGTAGATGGAGTACTTGTCGCTCCACAGCTAGTGTCTCCACCAAAGGTGCCCAGAGTAGTCACATCTGTACCAAATGCACCGTAGCCAAATTCTGCTGTGCTTGCACCGACTGACCAAGGTGCTTCTGGGGTCCCAGGTGTTGCTTCAGTGTAATTATTAATAAATGTCGCTACATTAGTATTAAGTCTCATAGCTGGACTAGAGGATGCCTTGACTGCCAAGCTATACCCGGCAGCATTATTGGTCTTGACATTCCAGGTGGTGGTTGCAATCGCTTTGTTATTACTTACACCAAGACTATTACTCATTGTAGTATCAGATGGGCTAGTAATAGAGACTCCCGCATCCACGTTGAGGGTAACGATCACTTCATCACTGGCTGTCAAAGCATGGAGTAGTACCGGCTCCGCAGAAGTAAATCCTGCCATCACAAAGAGCATAACTACCAGAGACATTACAAGGATTTGCATTAATTCTTTTCTAATACTTAACATTTTTTTTCAATAAAATAATAATGGTACAACCACTTGAATGTTCCCATTCATCCCTAAAGATTCTTTAAAATCCTTGGGGACAAGCACGAACCCTACCTACTTTTTCACTGGAACCATCACATATACATATGACTGATCTGAACTCTTTTTAAAAACTGGCTTCACTATTCCCGATCTACCATCTTTTCCCGGAACCACAGTAACTTCGTCAGAAAAAGAATCTTTGATCTGCGCAACAAGATCTTTGTCTGCCTCGGCATCTCCCGTAGATGATGTTACGACCATTCCTGATGCAGAAACCTTCTTTGTAACATCACCTTTTGTGTACAAATAGCCTTCGAGTGCAGTAAAAATATTCGCGGGATGGCTGTTTTCGATGGTATCAAGGATCCCGTAACCCACAAGCGCCATCATATCTGTAGAATGATCTAGAGTTTTCTCTACATACCCCATCACCTCACGCATTGCACCACCACCCTGAGGAGTAAAGAGGGTATAGTATCCTCCAAACACGAGGGTGAAAGCAGTAAGTGCATTTACAACCTTCCCCAAAACTAAGGACACTGGTTTCGCGACTACCATTGGTTTGCCATCTAAATCTTTCTCTTTGATCAAGTGGGCTAATGGTATATCACTAGCCAGATTAAGATTAAAATAACTGATCAATGACTCCTCGGACAAAAGCCACTCTCCCGACACAATTTTAGAAGACACCTTACCTGTTCGGCAAAGCTGTTCGACTTCAGCCAAAGGCCTACCGGTTAGTTCGGAAGCTGTTGTGACCGAAACATATCTTTTGTGTGCGTCTATTTTTGTATCCATCTTTGTGACCTGCCTTACAAGTATACACTATTTTTAACCTTATTTTTTGATGTTTTATGTGGATAACTAACGAAAAAATACTTTCCCTGCCTTTATTCCCCCCAAGAATGCTGTAAAAAAATGGGCTTAAAAAATGGGTTTCATAAAATCTAACTATTCGGAAGGCGCCGGAGAGACACTTTCTGAACCTGGTTCAGCAGAAGTTCCCCCGCCAGGGTCGGTTTCCGTCGAGGTAGTCTCGCTGACTACCTCGACCGCAGTAGTCAGTTCGGATAATCCAGATGCAGAACTTTCGCTTGTTGTACCAGAGACACCCTCTGTACTTGTTGACGTTGTACCAGAATCACTACTGCCCGAAGATGTTTCTGTAGCAGAGGTACTTTCCGGAATAGAGGCCGTAGTAGCTCCTGCATTTCTAAGTAGCGTTTTTAACTCTTCTTTTCCAAGGCACACATCATCAACACAGAGACGATCCTCTATATGTAAGGTCTTTACAAAAACATCTCTAAATCGTGCAACCGTTTCTGAAATAATTATACCGACAGACTGAAAAGCTTCAAACACCGCCGAGGCGAGGGTCGCACCTACACTGAGTCCAGCCTGTGTACGTAATGTATCGATCTGCACCTGTTGTTCCTGGATTGCTTTTGCTAAAACGGCTGTCAATTCTTCGTATCGCACACCACGAGGACTAGTCGTTCCCTTGTCGGTGAAAATCATTTTCCTATCAACAAGTGCTACTTCTTCAGCAATAAAGCCATAATGTGACTCATTATTCCCGTTCAAATCGAATGTAACCGGGCGAAGTTGATTCACCAAAGACACACCTGAGACATTGATACTTTCTATATTATGCTTAAATCGAGCTGACGATACCGTACACGTATTTCCACCACTGCTATACACCTCGCTTGTACCAGGATCTAGACAAAGAGCAAATGATCCAGACACATCAGGTGTAGTCAGGTTGGCAAAGGCCACCGTACCATCTACCGACAAAGTTCTCCATGGAGATGTTGTTCCTACACCGACACGATGAACGCCTCCTGCTGTAGCAAAATACGCAGATCCACTTGAGCTTATAACGGTGGTAGAAGCATATGTACTAATCAGTTTAGCGCCATCAAACGTAAGTTCGGATGAGTCTGTAAAAAGACCGCCGGTGGTTATGTATGGAACACGACCTGAGGTAAGGTTGGCGACGGAGAGTGCGGTGGTGGAAGCGTATGGGAAGGTGGAAGCGGTTTCGGTGGAGGTGGCAGTGAAGTAGGAAGATGTGATGTGGTCCTGAACCAAAACAATACCTGCAACCTCTAGGGTTTGAGCTGGTGAAGAGGTGTTGATACCAACATTGGTGCCGTCGTCAAAGAATAGACTGTTTGCAAATGTACTGCCTGTCCACTTTGGGAGACGGTTGGTAGTCAAAGTAGAAACGACAGCATCATCGAGAAGGCCGAGTGTTGATGTTGCACTCAATACATATGCTCCGTTGCCATCGCCCACCAAAAGCTGTCCGTACGTCGGAGCATTAGTGAGACCGGTGCCTCCGTAGAGAACACCAACTGAAGTAGTAGCCGACACTAGACCGTTGCTAGCCTGAAGTGGGCCGTCTAGATTACTGAGAGTGAAGTTTGTTGCAAAAAGATTGATCGCGGTAAAGGCCGTAGATGAAGCATATGGGAAAGTAGAAGCGATTTCGGTGGAGGTGGCAGTGAAGTAGGAAGATGTGATGTGGTCCTGAACCAAAACAATACCTGCAACCTCTAGGGTTTGAGCTGGTGAAGAGGTGTTGATACCAAATGTATTTAGGGTCGTGTTTACCGAAAGTTGTGCGACATTACAGTTTAGCTCGCCTGGAGTACAGTCTGGGTCCAGTGTTTCTCCAGGGGCATATTGCACACTACGAGCAGAAACAAGTACAGGAATCATTAAAAAAATAAGTGCAAAAACCACAACAAAGAATAAGATTTTTTTGAATCTATTCACAGGCAAAGTTGCTCGTGTTATTGATACGGCCATTTGGGCTTAATTATAGCACAGAGATTTTTGAAAAAAGGTAAAGTAATCCACAGTTTTTTAGGAAAAAGAGATTAGGGGTTTATGACTCAATATTTATGGGTAGGACTGACGTAAAGACCCAAGAATTTTCTGCACAGCTCGACGAGCGAAGGCGAGGAAGATAACGAGTTTACCAAAAATCGTTACAGACTAAGTGTAGTGGCGAGGAAGATAACGAGTTTACCAAAACTCGTTACAGACTAAGTTTAGTGGCGAGGAAGATACAGGAGCCATATTGATGGCGGGAGTACTGAGCGAAGCTGTGCGAATGTGGCGGTTTAGCAAGAAGCATTACAATATCGATAAGATTTAAACGGCTAAACACTGTGTTTAGCCGTTTAAAGTGGCTATACAGAGCCGTATCGTGAAAAAAAATAAAACCTTATTTTGGAAAGAATTTTGTCTTAATGACCCCCGAAAATCTACAGATTTTCGGGGGTCTCTCTCCTGCCTTCCGACCACACTCCACCAAAGCAGAAGTTTTTAAAATTCTGTTGAAGGCGTATCTTTTCAGAAATCTAAATGGTTGCTTCGCTCTACTGGCCTTGACCGAGGGAGGAACCTCGGTCCGCTCGGTTTACATAGTCGCTTAGCTCCTTATAAATCGGCGACTACACGCTCACCCCCTCACTAATCACCCCCTTTGAAGCATCGATAATCGGCGAAGTATACACAGGCGTATAGGATTCATCTAGATTTTTCTTCTCAATCGAAATCGTATACTTGCCCTGTGGCACTAAACAGTAGTATCTGCCAAATTTATCTGTCACTCGACTAAAGAGCTCTCGGTTCAAATCAATAGAAAACACTCGTACGATCGCAAAAGAAAGTGGTAATCCTGTCTCCTTCTCTACCACCGAGCCATGCGCTTTTTGTTTAACTCCAAAAATACGTACGAGCAGAATCACACAATATAAACCAAAAATGCCCATGTTGTATGGATGAGGTGCAGCAAGCAAAGCCACAATGGCAACAACAAATCCCACAGCAAACGAAATACTAGAAATCTTTTTCATAATCCGGTCACGACGAGAGTAGAAAAGCATCAGTTTTTGATTACCCTTGGTAAATTCATTCCAGTCAAAGTGCTCAGGGTCAAGTGGAATATTTTTAGTGATAATCGCTCCCTCAGTAGAGACATCGAGTTCCTCGCCAAAATACAAATCTCCGTACAACTCGTCCTGCAATTTACCCACCAATTTTTTCGAAGGAAAGATATAGTTTGTTTTATTGGCCACGATTGTGTACTTTCCAGGAAAAAGCAAGAAACCATATCGACCATCAAGGTCAGTAATCGCTGTATTTACTTCATTTCCCTGCAAATCCTGAAGCACCACGTACGCTGGATCCAGTGGTTGCTTAGTCACACTATCATACACTGTACCCCACGGGCGATTTCTCTTTTTCAAACCAAATGTCGTCATGAGAAGCGCCCACAATCGCAATGGCAGAAGGAATAATTCCGAAAATGAAAGTGGGTTTAGAAAAAGACTAGACGCAACCACTACTGCACCTGTACTCACCACACCCACGGTAGATACTACCTTTGTTACCGCCGAACCAACGGGACTTTGTACAATTCTTTTTGTATCTACTGCTAATTGTTGAGCGATCTCTTTTGCCACAACAAAACTTTCTTGTATCTGTTGTTTAGCAGACTCCACAAGGTTTATTGCGGGCGACAAAAAGGACGATCCTCCACCTGACCCTCCGGAATTACCCCCTGAAGACGAGTCTCCTGATGAAGACTCTCCTGTTGGTGCTGGCGATGGTGTCGTTGCAGGAGTACTTTCGGCAGGGGTTTCGGCAGGTGCTTCAGGTGGAACTTCTGGAGCAGGGGGTGGTGCCTCAGGTGGTGGCGGAGCTTCATCTGGAGGTGGTGCAGAAAAACCAATATTTCCTCCACCAGAACCCGAGGAAGATGGGCGAGTACTCGCTGGTCTCCAATCAGTTTTCAACCTAAAATCATTTGTACCGCAGGAACTGTTAGTTACACAATTAAAAAGTATCCATCCTACTGTATGACTCCATGCGTACCCAAGAAACTCACCCGAGGAATCGATCGTCACTCCCCCGCCTACTGGATTAAAATTAATCCACCCTACTTTTTCACCCCAGGCGTATCCAGAAAGTGTTCCCTCGGCATTATTTGTCACACCAGAAGTGCTTGGCGAAAGATTAATCCAGCCAATATTTTCTCCCCAAGCATATCCAGTCAGCGCGCTATCAGTGACGCGCACATCGCCCACAGCCAGACCAAAATTTATCGTACCAACATTACTATCAAGTGCCTCGGCATACTTATGACTCTCATCGATAGTGCCGTTAGTTTCAGATGCAGATATAGTAAACGGGAAGACCAGAAAAAAAACGGTGATCAAAAATAATGTTTTAAAATGACCAGAGAAAAACATCCTTCTATTTTACCCCAAATCATCTATTTCGTCGAAGACGAAAGGGTTTAGCAAATTATACCGACAACGCACGAATACACTTTAAACACTATTGGTGCAAAATATTGCCACAAGAAAAAAACAAAAAAAATCACCAATACAAATCCAAATTTTTCGATCTTCGCGCGTACCGCATCAAAACGTACTGGCAAAAGAGAGAACAAAATCTTTGAACCATCCAGCGGTGGTATCGGTACGAGATTGAAACAAGCGAGAATTAGATTGATAAATACCACCATATTCAAAATATACATAGCTGAATCAGGCAGAGAAAGTGTTGGACCGAGGCGTATCAGTAATCCAAAAAAAAGAGCTAGGATGATATTCGAGACCGGTCCTGCGAGCGCCACCAGCGCCTCATCCCGCCTAGGCTTTTTAAAATTGTACGGATTGATCATGACCGGTTTTGCCCAGCCGATGAGAAAAGTAGATCCAGAAACAAAAAGGAGTAACGGTAAAATAACCGAGCCGAAGGGATCAAGATGCTTGAGCGGATTTAACGTCAATCGCCCGCCAATCTTGGCTGTCGGGTCTCCAAAAGCAAGCGCGGTATAGCCATGAGCAACCTCGTGGATGATAACCGACATCAAAAGTACGATGATAGAAAAGATAGCGTTGGTCTCTTGCATAATTTTGATTATATGATACCATATCATTCAATAACTAAAAACATGGCCAAAGTTTGCGCAATCACAAAAAGACATTCGATTATGGGAGGTGGCTATAGTAACAAGACTCGAGCCACTCAGTTTAACCCCACCGGAAAGGTACGAAAATATGCTAATCTCCAAAAGAAGCGTGTCTATATTCCCGAACTCAAAAAGACCATGGTTTTGACTATTTCTACTCGAGCGATTAAGACTATCAACAAAAACGGTGCCTTCGCGACACTCAAGAAAGCAGGATTAATTTAAAGATTCTCCAGATTTGCTCCAAACAAAAAATCGCCTCGAAAGGCGATTTTTTGTAGGTGATTTAAAAGGCTATCTATTCGGTTCGTAACGAATCTTTCTAGACCGTCACATTCACATAGTTTCGCTCAGTACTCCCGCCACCAATATGGCTCCTGTATATCCCTCGACTATTACACTTAGCCTGTAACGAGTTTTGGTAAACTCGTTATCTTCCTCGCCTTAGCTCGTCGAGCCGTTGGAATAACGGATTGAGCCACAAATAATCCCCAGAAAATCTGCTGATTTTCTGGGGATTATTTAAAAATTGGGTTCATGAGGTTGCTTCACTTTATTGACCTTGACCGATGGAGATACCTCGGTCCACTTGATTTATATAGTCGCCCTGATCTTTATAAATCAGTATCTGCTTCTTATAAATCTAGGGGCTTGCCCTAGGTACTTATAAATAATATGGTAGATGTAGGTTGCAATTTTCAAGGAAAGGTAAAAAATGTCATCAAACCCCTGGATTCTCGTCCCAGCAATAATCATCGCGGTGGTGATGATTGGGATTGGAGTGAAGATGATCTTAGAATATCTGATCAACAAGGACACTGGTCCCGGAGGCCTCCCTCCTTGTAGCACAGATTAGTCCCCCCACTATCGCAAAACCCCGTACTGCAACAAGTGCTTTTTATTTTATTGCTCTCCCATTTGACACTTGTCATGTGTACACCAAATGTGCGGTCGCACACCAGTGGCATACATTCATCAGTACACTTCTACACCCTCCCCGTCCGTCCTCGTCACAATCATCCCCTTATGGTACGTCCCCCGCACAGGTATTTGTAATTTTGAAAAAGTATCAAGAGTTTCTTTGTGTGGATGGCCGTATTTGTTGTTTCTACCTGCCGAAATCAGAGCAAATTTTGGTGCCACCGCTTTGGCAAAATCTTCCCCACTCGAAGTACGTGAGCCATGATGTGCTACTTTAAGCACAGTACTCGCGAGTATTTTCTCATCCACTGCGAGCAAGTGCCGCTCGGTCTTTTGAGTGGTATCTCCCGTTAGCATATACGAAATATCTTTATACACAAGCTTAGCAATTATCGATCCGTCATTCGTATTAAAATTAGAAACATCCTGATCCGGAAAAAGGATTTCGAAATATACGCCGTCCTCTAGAATAATTTTCATTCCTTTACGCGCTAATGTTTTAGTAGCACCTTCAAGCACCACATCTTTTTCAAATTCTTTGTAAGTGGCTGACGGAGAATATGTTCCTGGCTCGAGCACTTGCCCGACTTCATAATTTTTTAATACATCAATAAATCCTGCGTAATGATCTGTATCGGGATTCGTCACCACAAGCATATCTATAGTATGATCATAAAAAGGCATCACTTTTGAGAGCTCTCGTAACACAGACCTGTCTGGTCCCCCATCCACAATTATTTGATTACCATTTGGCGCTTCAATAAAAATCGCGTCACCCTGCCCTACATCGAGAAATGCGACAGTGAGTATTCCCCCACGATCTTCATGCGCCACCGCATACCAAATAAAAATGTTGAGAACAATAAGAAAAAGAGCAATGAGTGTCTGAGGTTTTTTCAAAAGGATATTCACACAACTCAGTGTAGCATGGCAAGGTTCAATCGGTTTCTTATTCCAACTCGTGAATCATAAATCTATCCAAAAACGTGGTATACTTTTCTATTATCAGTTTTATACTACATCTATGAACAAATTCATCGAAACCAAGTTTTCTATTCCAGCACTTAAAGGTATTTCTGCAAAAACAGTTGAAGAACATCTAAAATTATATGCTGGCTATGTAAACAATCTCAACACCATTCACGAGATTGTAGAAAATCCGACCAATCCAGAGTACGCACGACGAGAAGCATATCGAAGGCAGGGATTTGAGTTTGGTGGTATGCGTAATCATGAATATTATTTTAAAAGCTTTGAAGGAGGATCGAAAGTTTTGTCCCAAGAATCATCTCTATATAAAAAGATTGCTGAGACGACGGGTTCATTCGACACTTTTCTAACCGTTTTAAAAAATCTAGCTCTAACTCGTGGTGTCGGCTGGGCCATGCTTGGATATGACAAAAATACAGATAGACTGATTCAATACTGGGTGGACGAACAGCACCTCGGACATCTTCCTGGTGTTTCGATAGTCCTTGCGATCGATATGTGGGAACACTCTTTTGTCGCTGACTATCAGCCAAGTGGAAAGAAACAATATGTCGAAGATTTTTTTGCAAATATAAACTGGGAAGTGATTGAAAATAATTTTACAGAAGCAAAAAGATAGTATAAAAATCGAGTGGAGAATAGTACTACTATATATAGCAGTACTATTTTTTTATTGCAATTGTGGAGAATACCCCGATGGCTGGCTTACCGCGGAGATGAATCCTTAAGTATGAGGATGGGGTCGGCTGGGCTGACACTTCTACAACAAAGTAGACCCTGCTGCCTCGCCTAATATCCCGCCCTGGTAGTCGGAGGGGACCGTAGGCTAGTCGGGATAGGATGAGGCTAAACTTTATTAATCCTGTCTGCGAGACCCTTTGTAGAATCCCTTTTATAAAAATAAAACGCTCCGGTCCCAAGTACCCCATAAATACAAACCAATCCGAAAAAAGAAACGGCTGGCACAGCGACCGATGCAAAAGGAAACGAGGCGACCAGTGTCACTAGTGAAACCTGATACCACAGCAATGCATACGCCACACCCGCAAAAGGGAGTGCAAGATATACACCAAGAAAAGCAACTGCTCCTGCCAAAAATCCAAAAAACATAGTGACAGGAATCGTCGGCAAAATGAGCAGGTTGACCGGCAAAGCTACGAGTGAAAGCTGTCCGGTATTGTATAAAAGTAATGGCAGAACAAAAATCTGTGTTGCCAATGTCGCAGACACAATATCTCGAAAACCAAAACGCTCAGTCACAAAAAGTAGACGGGATTTGATGAGTGGAGACAGTGTGACCAGTCCGAGTGTAGCCATAAATGAAAGTTGAAAAGATGGATCAAAAACCAAAATCGCTGGATTGTGTAACACCATCAAAAACCCAGCTATAAAAAGTGCTCGAGTGATGTCGTATGTTCTTCCCGTCGCCCCCGCAAGCACGACGAGTAACGCCATGATACTCGCTCGCACTACCGTCGCTCCTCCGCCAGTCATCAGTGCAAAAAGAATAATACTAACCGCGCCCAGAGTCATTCCGAAAACTTTTGGCAAAAATGAAAATGCTTTCATGATCGCATCACCCACCACCGTGATGTTGTATCCAGAAAGTACCACGATATGAATAATGCCCACTCGTTTAAAATCATCGAGCAACTCTTTGCCAAGCGATTGTTTCCCACCAAGTAAAAGTCCGCTCAAAAGCGAAGCATATGGTTCAGGAATTACATCGGAAATTTTATCGATGAAACTTTTCTTGAAAATGAATAACCTTGCTTCGATGACACTACCATTACCCTGCGAAAGCAACTCTACTTTCGGCCGTGTCATCGTATAATAGATACCGTCTTTTGCGAGGTACGCGGGATAATCAAATTGCCGACCCGTACCTGTATCAAACGCTTTTGGTTTTTGAAGTTTACCGACCAAAGTCACCTTGTCTCCGTACGTGAAACGTGGGTACAGAGCGGTCGTGACAAGCAGTCTCGTATTCTGTGCAGAGATCACGAGACGGGTTTCTTTGTCTCGAATATCCGGCTCAACATCTATTGTACCGGTAATAGAAATAGGGTTTCCTAAATGCATGTCGAGAGCAGATTCAGCAGAAATCTGATTATTCAAAGTCATTCGAAAAATACCGACGCCAAATGAACCAACGAAAAGAGCGAAGTACAAAATGAGTATTGGAAGTTTCGATAAATCTTTTTTGTCCAGACTAGCTGTCGAAACTTTTTTCTGTAGCAACACACGATACGCAAAAAGTGCGCAGGCCACCACTATAAAAAGCAATGCTGTATGGACACCTAAAGTTGTCACAGACCCCAAACCCACTCCTAAAAAAAACCCGATGAGTATCGTATATATAAAAATTGATTGAGTCACTTTTTTGAATCAGAAAATTTTGTCGAAGGCGTATCTTTCTAAGAGACTTCGGAGACGGGCAGTCGAGACGGAGAAAAATTCTAGCAAGAATTTATTCGTGCTCTTAGAAAGATGTGCCGAGAAAGAAATTTTCTGATTTGAAAAAATCCTTAGAGTGTTGTGCCCCACCCCTCCAAAATCACCTTCTCATCTTCAGCCGAAAAAGATTTCTTATACTTTGCCCCACGCGCGCCCTTTACTCTTTTTTCACATTCAGGCCAACTAAAATGTCGCATCGCCACCCCATTCACTACCGATAAATATGAGTAGGCTTTTTTACTCTTCGAACCTTTTTCAGTTTTAGAAAGTTTATCGCCCGGAGTACGCACGGCATGTGTATACTTTAAAATAGTTTTTGAAAGAGCATGTTTTTCTAGAGAACCTTTATACAAAACCGCTGGTGCATCGTCAGCAAAACTCGTCGCTATCACATCACAGCGTTCATTCCCCCCCACACCCTGATGTCCGTCCACACGATGCCAGGAAATTTTCTTACCCTCGCCCGCCTCAAGCAATGCTCGCCAAATATCTTGATTGGCGACAGGTTTTTTATCTGCGGTCATCCAATTTCTCTTTTGCCAGCCATGCACCCACTTGGTCATTCCTTCAAGAACATATTTTGAATCCGTGACAATAGTGCATTCTACATTTACTGGCAAAGATGTAAGCGCGCCGAGTACCGCCATCAATTCCATTCTGTTGTTCGTGGTTCTTCCCTCTCGTCCACCAAGCTCTGTCACTTGATCGTCAGAAATAATAACCGTCCCCCACCCACCAGGGCCAGGATTCCCCCGAGATGATCCGTCTGTAAATATAATAATTCCATTTTTTTGCATACCGAGATAATAGCATATTTTAGAAAAAAAAATCCCCTGGAGCGCATATCGCTACAACAGGGGGAACGTTTTGTCAGACATCATGTCTTGTTCTTTTCCGAGCGAATTCTCAAAAAAAGGTGGGTTCGAAGATACTAAGATGCACCCAATTATCTTCGATCTCAAAAAGACACTACACGGTACAAGTCAACGTTCCGACTTGTACAAAGGCCCTACAGCCCTGATCTGGGCACCCGAATGATCAAGGGGTCTTGTTGCGGTAGAGGAGGCCGGAAACTAACCATACTACACATTGGCCCGTCTAACCTGCCAAGAATACAGGGTAAGACTTACCGCAGATTCAAAAATTCAAAAAGAGCCTGTCGACGCAAAACTAGACATCGACTTACTAATACCCATTATAGCAAATATAGTATGTATTGTCAAGGACAAAACCCTCTTAGCCGAAATAAGCCTAATAATAAGGACTTTTCAAGCCGAAACAAAATCCGGACTTTGCATACTTTTTACCCCCCCCGTGGCTTTATCTTCAAACTATTTTATCCGCACCACATCCACGATCCGCAAACGAAGCTCAGGGAAATTTCTAAAATGTGATTTTTCAAAAGTCGCCACAAGGTCAATGCGTTCACCTGAAACAATCTCGGTCCCCCATGTCTCCGCGGTCATAAAAAAGCCAATCGCTTTGACCTGCTTCCCATCACTATTTTCAAAAGCGAGCTCAAGATGATTTTTCTGTTTGCCGAACGTTTTTACATTTTTGATCGGTATATTTTTAAATATAAAAAGTGGTTTCGAATTGCCACAACCAAACGGAGCTAGCTTTTCTATTTCTCGATAGATTGTCCACGAAGCCTGATCGAGTGAGAGTTCGGCATCTACAAAAACGTTCGCACTTTTTACATCCTGCTTCATTTCTGAAAGACTGGTGAGAAGTGAATCTTCGAGTAAATGTATTTTTTCTTGTGCACACGAAAATCCGGCCGCAAACGCATGTCCCCCGCATTGTAGAAAAGTTCCTTCGGGTGTCGCACGCATGAGATCGAGCATATGCATCGAGCCATACGACCGACAGGAGCCTTTCAGTATTCCTTTCGCTTCAGCTTCACGCCCCCACAAAAAAACCGTGCAAGAAAAAATTTCAACCATATTTGACGCGATCAATCCAAGTAATGCCGGCTTCCAATCCGGGTTGCCCATCACAATAAGTTTCGGCGATACCTCGTCACCATACCGCTGTGAAACTTGTTTTTTAATTTCTTTGACCATGCCAGCGACCACGCCTTTGCGTTCAGCATTTATGGTATCGAGATGAGTGGCTAGTGTCCCGGCTTCTACAGGATCAGTCGTCGCAAAAAGCCGAAAGGCATCGTAAGGTATGCCCATACGAGACGCGGCGTTGATGCGTGGAGCGATCATAAATCCAATATCATCTTCGCTAATATATCTCTGATCTATTTTTGTGACTTTCAAAAGCGCTTGTAGTCCGATGCGTGGAGATTTACGTAGTACAGTCAGTCCATAATATGCCAGTGCGCGATTTTCTCCAACAAGTGGGACCATATCTGAAAGTGTCGCAATGCCAGCCATGTCTAGCAACCATTTCTCCCACCCTGAGGTTACGGGAAAAATGTTTGCTAGTTTAAACTCGAAAGTCGAAAGGCTTGAGGTCAGAGCCTGCACCACTTTAAAAATCACTCCCGATCCACATAACATTTTTTCTGGATAACGGCAGTCTTCTTGTTTTGGATTCACAATCGCAAATGCCTTTGGTGCCGGTGTTGGGACGAGATGATGGTCGGTAATAATAACATTAATACCGAGCTCCTCTGCCCGAGCGACTGCGACAATATCCGCGATTCCGCAATCGATCGTGATCACGAGTTTCACTTCTTTTTTGGAAAACTCCTCGACAGCCTCTTTGTGAAAGCCAAACCCCTCTTCGTGACGATGTGGAATATAATTTTCAAAATTATGATAGCCAATCTTTTTAAAAAAATCGTGAAGTATCACTGCTCCAGGCACCCCATCGTGATCGTAATCACTATAGATAATGATTTTTTCTTTTTCATCGACCGCTTTTAAAATGCGCTCGACCGATTTTTTCATATCCTTGAGTAGAAAAGGGTCGTGTACATCTCGAGCATATTCGGGCTTAAGAAATCTCTCTGCTTGATTGAGTGTCGTGACATCTCGAGCAAGTAAAAGATTGACGAGAAATGGGTGGAATTCTGCCAGCGGTTTCTTGGCTTTTTCACTATATTTTTTCCTTAACTTATACTGTTTCATGCGATTAGTGTAACATATTCGCCTTGATGAATAACGGCTCAGGAAATATAGTTGCTTCGCTCTATCGACCTTCACCGAGGGAGATACCTCGGTGCTCTCGATTTGTATAGTCGTTCCACTCCTTATAAATCGGGGAAATTGAGAAACATTTCGAACCGAGTTATACTACACTCATGGAAAACTGTATTTTCTGTAAAATTATTGCCAAGCAAATACCAACAGAGATTGTCTATGAGGATGAAACCGTCCTCGCGTTTCTCGACATCAACCCGACCAAACCCGGTCACACATTAGTTATTCCAAAAACTCACCATCAGATGATGACTGATACTCCAGAAAATATAGTTGCTGATGTTTTTGTAAGAGCAAAGAGATTGATGACCCCACTAAAAAATTCCCTAGGGGCCGATTATATTGCACTCTCCGTAGTCGGTATCGACGTCCCCCACTTTCATGTCCACCTCATACCCCGTGGCACATCCGATGGTCTCGCCAATTTCTGGCCAAGCAAAACGTATCCCGAAGGCGAAATCCAAAAAGTGGGAGAAAGAATTCGTAAAGAAATTAAAAAATAGGCAAACCTTTTTTCGACTTCGACTCGAGCGCTGTTTATATTAGTAAATGTCTACGCACTTATCCCTCTTTGAAATAAAAAACTGCCAGAGGTCAAAAAGACATAGCAGTACTGTGTGATACCCTGTTTAGGATTGAGTCACACTCTCCCAATTATCCGTCGTGCTCTTCCGCTCATAGATCCGGATGTAAGAGTTCGTCTTTTCGGACCGGATGCTCTGACGGAGAAGCTTCTGCGCCAAAGCGAGCTCAGGGAAGATCTGCGGATCAAGCTCGATAGCAATGAACCGATACAAGTCAGGGCCGACCTTGAAGTCGATCTTCTCGACCAGCAGTTGCCGAGTCAGATCATAGAGCGGTTTGACCACACGATCCATTTCGGCAGTTTCCTGAAACCTGCTGAAGAACTTCTCGATCTCGGTCTTGGCTTGTGCAGCCAGATCACCACGGACGATCGTCATAGTATTGACCATCGCCACTACCCGCCGTAATCCATCGGCGCTCGTGAAGCTAATTTGAGAACGAAGGTTCCCTTCTCCATCAAGAAGCCTGGGAAACACATTGCGACTCAGACACTCTTCGCGAGCAGTCGAAGCCTGTACCACGGTTTCGTTAAGTGCAAACACTTGGGTCACAATACTGTCAACGTTCTTCCCTTCATTCGATGCTTGCTCGGTCAATGTGGCCAGCTTGGTCCCAAGCTTGATCAGCTCATCCTCCACTTCTTCGATTTGTTTGCGAAGTGCATCGCGAACCTTGGTCAGCCGAATACTTTGCGACGGCCACTCACTCATCTTTCTTTTGATGAGCCCTTCTTTTTTTGTGTGGTGAACCGTGAGCCCAACGAGCTGATCTGAAGCCTTCATGAATGCTTGATAGGCCTTTGCCCAGATGTTTCTCGAACGACGTTCCTGATTCGAGAGTTTGGAGAGTCGGCGTTTATTTCTGCCGACTTCCCGAACCAAAGTAGCGACCCGTGTTTTGAAACCACCCGAGCAATCTTTGTTTGTTGCCATAACCGTATTATCCTTTCAAAGAACCGACTACCACAAAGCCCTTGTGGCAAGGGCAACACGACAGATAGTCGCATTGCATCCACTATATAAGCACAAATAATGAAATTAGTCTATGTAAAATAAAAAAGTGTAACCTTCGGGCTACACTCGCACACGACGTTTTTCAACTAGTCTGAGCATGTCAATCTAGCTTCTACTCTCAAGTGCCTTTATCCCAGGCAACGTTTCCCTGACCAAAAAGTCGAGCATCGCACCTCCAGCGGTCGAGATAAAAGAAAATTTATTTTCAATACAGAGTTTGTGTATGACCGCGAGCGTGTCTCCGCCCCCCACAATCGTTTTCGCACCACAGTCTGAAAGGGCTTTTGCTACATCCTCCGTGCCTTTTTCAAAACCGTTTTCATAATCACCCAGTGGTCCATTCCAAACGACGAGCTTGGATTTCCGCGCGAGCGAAGCAAGCGCGGACACAGCTTTTTTCCCCGCATCGAGAATATTCTCCCCAACTCGCACTTCCATCGGCTGTTTAATTCCTCTTCCTCCAGCAGTCCTTACCATAACATCCTCCGGCAAATAAAGTTTTTTGTTTTTCATTATCTCTTCCAAATGAAAATCTTGGTCCGAAAAAAGAGATGTGCCGATCTCATGTCCCTGTGCTTTAAAAAAGTTATTCGCGAGCGCTCCACCAACAAAAACAAAATCTGCCCGTTCTAAAAATTTCTCCACCAACGGCATCTTAGTCTCAAGCTTGGCTCCGCCGAGAATAAAAAGAAATGGATGTTCTGGTACAAAAGCCTGAGACAAATTTTCCACCTCCTTCTCAAAAAGAAGCCCCGCGTACCCAGGAATATATTTTGGCACACCGACAATAGACGCATGCTCACGATGGGACACTGAAAAAGCGTCGTTGACATAGATATCAGCAAGCGAGGCCAACTCCTTGGCAAACGTGGTGTCATTTGCTTTCTCTCCTTCCCACACCCGCAAATTCTCAAGCATCAAACATCCCCCTTCAGGAAGACTCTCAAATTCCGCCAACACATTTCGATAATTTTCTAAAAATCGCACTGGCACATATTTTTGCATATAATCAGCTACCACTTTGAGCGAAGTGTTCTCTTTACTCTCGAGATGTCCTACAATCAAAACTTTTGCACCTGCTTTTTGTAAAAAATTTATCGTCGGTAATGACTGACGAATCCGAAAATCATCTACTACTCTACCTTTTTGTATTGGCACATTGAGATCGAGCCGGAGGAGCACCTTCACACCTTTTAGATGTGGAATATCTTTCAAGGTCTGAAATGTCTTTTTAGATGCCATCGATTTCTTTGAGAATTAGATTGAAACCTTCGGGGTTCACACTCTCCCTCCCCACGAGCAATCCGTCTACCTGACCAAGTGCCACAATATCTTTCGCATTCTTAAATGTCACTGATCCACCATACAAAATCTTTACCGATAATGCATACTCCTGACCGTATGTATCCGAAAGTACTTTTTTGATAAACAAGGCTGTCTCATGCACATCCGCCGGGGTCATAGCTGAGGTTGCACCGATAGCCCAAAGCGGCTCATACGCCACAACCAATTGTTTTACATCTTTACGAGCCAATTTTCCTAGTGATGCCCCAATTTGATTTTTTAGTACCCCTAAATAGTCACCATTTTGGTCTCGCTCTTTTTCACCGACACACAAAATCGGCTGAATACCTGCATCAACTGCTGAATTTAGTTTTTGCGCCACCACTTCATCAGTGTCGCCCATCTTACGCCTCTCCGCGTGTCCCACTATCACATATTTTGCACCAATAGACTTGAGCATCTCCGCACTTACTTCTCCAGTAAATGATCCGGCTTGTTCAAAATACACATCTTGCGAACCAAGAGAAAATCCGTCATCAACTTTTATTAAATTCGAGTATACAAAAGGTGGGCACGCCACTGTTTCAATTTTCTTCATTTTTATAGCAACTTTTTTGACCTGAGTGGCAATCCGCTTAGCTTCCTCTACAGTCTGGGGATTCATTTTCCAGTTTCCTGCAATAATGTATTTTTTCTTCATGAAATTAGTATAGCATTTCGTATTAAAAAAGGCATGAGACGTTTCAGCCTTAACACAAAACAGGCGCTTCCGTCCTCAAATATTGAATACGCTATGTTTCGCCATAAAGTGCCTTATCCTGAGCCTATTTTAGAAAACCTATATTTAGAGCTCCGCTAAACGGCTAAACACGGTGTTTAGCCGTTTAGTGTGGCTCTACAGAGCCATTTTATAAAAAAGAATTCCCCGATTTTTCAGTAGAAAAATCGGGGAATTCTTTGTTTTATTCCACCTCCCCCCAACTCTGAATCTGATACCCGCCCGACGGCCCAGAGGTAAAAATAAGATTCGCGAGACCTGTCTCATAAATCACCTCGGTACTATTTTGTAATCGTGTCCTCCAACCAGTCACCTCCTTGATACTTGCACTTCCTTGTAAAAGAATCTCGCCGTGTGGAGCGTACACCAAAAGTTTTCCTGAGACACTGTTTGCAACTTCAATCGCCTTTACACTGCCCCCATCTTGCGCACTCGTATTTCGGGACACGAGCATTACATAAGAGTTAGTGCCGCTCCCAAGATAACTTGTGTTGTTGGAAACCCTTACAGTACTCCCAGAATTCCTATCTGAAGGATCATCAGCAATAATCGCCGCTGTCCTTCCTGAAATCGATGGTGCTATTTGAATCGTACCGCGGTTACTTATCGTCACATCCCCTTTTACCCATACCATACCCGCAATATTTACTGTCGTGTTTCCACTAATCTCAAGGTCACAATTGATTTTTATTGGACCGATTGTTGTGTCCGAATTGATCTTATACGGACATGGTGTTGTGATCACCCCAGCCGCAGCGGCATCTGCCTCCCACTGATCGATCACCTCATCAGATATGGGCATGCTCGTAGTGGCTTGGTCAGCACTATCTGGAAACGAGTTGCCGAGTACCGTAGTGTCTGAAATGTCTTTAAAATAAGCATTACCTTTAGCGATTGAGTTGCTAATTGTTTTTGCATAAATCGAGCTACTCGCATTGATCTGACTTACCGAGCCACTGGGCCCAGCAGAAACAACGTCACCATAAATCATACTCCCACCAGAACCAGAAATTTGATAAATATTAAGCGGTGAATTGGCATTATTATTTTGGGTTAACAGATATATATACCCAGTCTGTCCACCCATTATATCTACTGGACTGCCTCCAGATATTGTTAGAGTATTGAGGTTGACCAGTGTCGCTGGATTAGAAATATTCCAAACCTGGAATTCTTTTGCACCATTGTATGCCGCGGCATACAAATAGCTACCCGAAACATACAGGTCTCGGCCAGTATTTACTGAGTCTGCAGCAGTATTGCTTCCTACCACTGGGACTGCTGGATTTGATACATTGACTACTTGTATATTTCCGCCTCCATAGGTACTAATGTATGCGTATGCACCCCACACATCAATTGCGGTTGGATTCACATTTACATTTGTACTACCCACCAAGACCGGACTAGCTGGGTTTGCCAAACTATAGATCTCAAGCTTTGATGTCTCCCCTTGACTAATGAGATATAGATAGGAGTCTTGTATATCTAACCCGAATGGAAAAGTACTTACAGTGTCTATCGAAGAAGCCACCGTCATTGCCGCGGGATTACTGATATTAATAGTTTTAAGAGTATGACTACCTGTGTTTGAAAGTACATAAGCATATGATCCAGCGATTTTAATGGGTCCTGGCCCTGTAACAGCCACTGTACCTACAGATACTGGTTTACTTGGATTACTGAGACTCATGGCTCGCACCAGATTACTATTGGTCGCAGTCACAAAGAGATGTCCGTTTGCAATAGCAATATCTTTTTGCTGTCCGCCATTTGTGACAGTAGAGACAACCGAGGGAGCTGACGGGTCTGAGATATTAACAGTCTGTACAGTGTTTTCATTTACAACATAAATGTATGGCGCCCTCCACACCATTTTATACGCTGTTGGACCAACAGACACTTTACCCACCAAACTTGGATTTATAGAGTTTGATGACACATTACCGTTGCCTAACACTGGTCCATTTGAATACACATTACCTGTCACAGATGAGCTTCCTTTCAAAATTAATCCCCCCTCTCCCGTTTGCACACCGTAGTTAAACGATGTACCAGCGCCAGAAAAAAGATCGCTCATCACGCGCTTGATATACCCTGTACGATCAGCCGAGGTTGTAACCCGCTTTCCTCCCACAATATCCGAGACAGTACTACTCGCAATGTGCCCATTCAAAGTAAGTGTCTCGCTACTGCCCACTTGCATTGATTTTTTAAACCGATACACCACATCTTCGTGCAACGCCTCTCCGAGCGCATAACTTTCTCGAGATTTAATAATGTTTTGTGCATTTTTCAAATCACGCACAACCGTTTCAGAAATACCCACCACAACCACTAGCCCAATGATGAGAAAAAATACCACCGACGTAATCATTGCCTGCCCACCCTCTTTTGATTGAGTTGTGATGTTTTTCATATGCATGTTTTTAATAAATATTACGAAGTACCGCAGTCGTATAGAAGGTTTCCGTCTTTGTTTTACTCCCCACCGTACTTTGCAGAGTCAAACTAATCTTGATTGCTTGCGAAATACTATTTTGGACGCGGGTAAATGTGAGATTGCTCACAGTCGCACCAGAAAGAGTGATCTGCCCCTCGTCTACCCCGCCGGTCATCACCCTAAGCATACTATTTTGTACATAAAATTTAACTGTCGTTGGCACACCACTCGCTGGAGTAGTGTTTAGTGTAAGTTGTCCAGGGTTAGTGACAAAAGTACTCTGCGTCGCATCGACAGACTGTGCCTGTCGTATCTCGTACACCATACGCGATAATGCCGTCGTGGCAGATGTGGTGATATTTTTAGAAAGTCTCAAATCAGTATATGACTTAGATATCGTCACCAAACCGTTTACTACTAGTGTAGTCACACTCGTCAAAAGTGCAATGTACACGAGCATTTCTACGAGAGATACACCAGTTTTATGGAATTTGTTAGACATATCAATTAGTAAACATATTAGTGATATAGCTTGAAACCTGCCTACTGGTGGTACCTGAGCCAGTGAGGTTTGTTGGCCAAGTTACGGTGACCGTATACCCACGAGTATTAGAGTCCAATGTGCCTCCAGAAGTCACCAGTCGATCTGTCCCGTCACGATAAGCATTTGAAAAAACTACTTTTCTGGTATAGAGAGTGTCGACCGTTTGCAAAGTAGTAGTAGTCTGCCAAGCTGAGCCCGTCCAGTTGAAATAATAATTTGTGCCAACCGTTATATTGCCAATATTAGACGACCAACTTGTGTCGCGGAGCAAGCGTACCACCTCAAGCCCTTCTTCAAGTAAAAAACTCGCCTTCACGATTCGAGTATTTGCAAACTGCACCCGAAGGTAAGATGAATACACATCAAAAAGTGCCGTAAAAGCTATCGCAATAATAGCCACTGCCACCACCACTTCTATCATACCGAAACCTGCAAAAGTTCTCTTTTGTATCTTTTTAAAAGTGGCTAACATAAAATTATTGACCTTCTACAAGCCCTGTCCTATAAATAGTCACTGTTTTGTACACACTCGAATCTGCTATCAGTGTGACACGAAATGTTCCATTTTGAGAGGTACTGCCGGTAAGTTTACTAAAGACCACATCGCTACCACCCCCAGCCAAAGAAATGTTGGTGATAGACACACGGGCGTTTAGTGTCAGTGGTCGATTTGAAGGCGCACCCGCAGTATAAGTAGTGCCTGTAAAAAGAGTGGGGCCTGTGCTTGCGAGATGAACGCCATAGTTTGAAGCATTTTTTGAGGAAATGGTGAGTGACCTCGCCTCGGTGAGAACAGACGCGGATGCATCAGTATTTTTAGCCAACGCCTCTCTGCCTGCGTTCGAAGAAAGAGAGGAAAGCACAATCGCTGAAACAATAGCTAAAATACCCAAAGTGATAATGATTTCCACCAATGAAAAACCTTTAGATAGACATAGGCCATGTTTTTTTATTTTAAAGAAAGAAAACATTTATTATTTTATAGTATCCATCACTGAGTAAATCGGAGTGATCATCGAAATAGCAAAGAAACCGACCACAGCACCAATAATAATCATCAAAACTGGCTCAATAATCGTCGACATATCTTTCGTCTTTTGTTCGACTTCATCTTCATAAAAATCAGCCACTCCCAAAAGCATTTCTGAGAGCTTACCAGTCTCCTCTCCCACACTCACCATTTCACCCACGAATACTGGGTACAAATGAGGTACTTCGATAAATACAGACGAGAAAGGAATCCCCTGTTGAATCGAGTGCTCTGCTTTTTCCAAAACCTCTTTATAATACGAATTTTGTAAGACCCCGCTTGTAATCCGTATAGATTCCACCACAGGTACTCCCGCCGAAAGAAGAGAGGAAAGTGTTCGAGCAGTACGTGCCGAATTTACTTGTTTTATGAGAGGTCCAACAACCGGCAAATGCAATACCACATAATCGTGCGTTCTCTTGCCTTTTTTAGTTTGCAGAGGAATATATACTGCAAATACCACCGCAACAAGGATCAAAAACGCTAGAATAAAATGATTCTGAAAAAAATCACTGACAAAAATCACAAACTGGGTACTCATAGGCAATGCCATGGTTGGTGGGACA
>CALRBR010000009.1 GCA_943354385.1 Candidatus Tayloriibacteriota bacterium | reverse complement strand
TGTGGCATTTGGTCGCATGCGCAGGCGGGATTATGTGACTGCATTTCTCTTTGGTATAGGGCCAGACCTCTTGGCGTTCGCGCCTCTTTTTATAATAAATATAGTTTCTGGTGGCACGATGGGTCGGCCAAGCTTAGAAACGATTCCGCTACACGTCTTCACTGTCTACAGCATCACTCATAGCTTGGTCTTTTACGCAGTATTATTTGCATTTCTCTGGTTTCTTGGCAAGAAGCCTTTTGCCAAGCTTACGCTCGCATGGCCACTTCATATTTTAGTTGATATACCTACACACGATTTTACCTTTTTCCCAACGCATTTTTTGTGGCCGATTTCAGACTTTCACATCAATGGAATATCCTGGGGTCAACCAATCATATTTATTCCAAATGTCGTCCTTCTACTTTCTCTCTATGTGTACTGGTACATACAGCGAAGAAAAAATCGAAGCCAAAGCTAATTAAAATGAGTCCGATAATGCTATAATAAATGTATGAACACATATAACTTGTACTCAACTTTAATCAAACCGACATGGGCACCACCCTCTTGGCTCTTTGGGCCGGTGTGGACGGTTTTGTATGCAATTATCGCCGTCTCTTTCGGCACGGTATTTTACAAAGCATTTACCAAGCAGATTCCATGGATAGTAGCACTGCCGTTTGCGCTCAACTTACTTTTTAACTTCGCTTTCCCGCCAATACAATTCCGCTTGGTAAATAATTTCCTAGCATCAATCGACATTTTGCTCGTCGTCGGCACACTTATCTGGGCACTCTACGCCGTTTGGCATGCATCACCCGAACTCCGCTGGGTCGTCTATGCCAATATCCCGTATCTCTTGTGGGGAACATTTGCAACTTGTGTGCAATTAACCATAACTTTCCTAAATAGATAATTTTCGGACTACAGCTGGCAAAATATATTGATCCACAATTTCCCCGTATCCTTTTTTGTTTAAATGAATACCATCGAGTAGGTTGGTAGAGTCAAAAAATATTTCTTTCGTGATAAATGGTACGAGTTTGAGGTTATAGGTTTTTGCTAGGCTCGGGTATATTTTATCAAAAGATTGTTTATACGAAAATCCTGAATTGAGAGGAGATTGCATTTGTAGGAGAAACACTACGGGCGGTTTTTCTCCTCCTTGCAGTATCTTTATTGTTTTTTCAATATTATTTTTAGTCTCTGTGACCGATAATGAGCGGATCGCATCGTTGCCACCAATACCAAGGAGTACGATGTCAGGGTTTTGGGACCGAATAAATTGTGCTCTCTCGAGATTCCCCCTGGTGGTCTCACCGCTTACTCCGGAGTTAATTACTTGTACAGAAAAACCCGTTTCTGTTAGTCGAGATTCGAGCTGAGCCGGATAACTTTCTATTAAAGGAAGATTGTAGCCGGCAGTTAAGCTATCACCAAAAGCAATGATCTTTATATTTTTTGGCGTTTGTGATTGTGTAGGTGCTACACTCACCGCTTGCGGATCAGCACGGTGAGACAGAATGAAGAAAAGAGCTACACAAAGCAGAATGACACCAAAGGAAAAAAAGATTTTATAGGTTCGATTCATATGATAAAAGTTCTCGAAGTGGCATGGTATCAGTTTTGAAGAGATAGTACCCGATCAGACCAATAAAAGACACAATCAGACCAAGACCAATGAGTAACTCCAAGTCAAATAATACCGTTGAGCTTAATTTTAAGAAATATGTGTTAATGTAAAATGCAATTAACATACTCAGTACATATGAAATAACCGCGGAAAGAAGTGTCAGCGAGATTGTTTCGACAAGATAGTGTCTCAAGACATAGATACGAGTCGCTCCGATGGCGCGAAGTCTGGCCCCCTCGCGTCGTCTTGATTCATACGAAGACACCACCAGTGTGGCAATAAGAAGTGTGGCAATAAGAAGCGGTGGAATCGTCACAATAAGGACAAGCACCATGAGTGTTTGCACAAGTTTTATGATTTGCGGTCCGATCGCTTGTGTGTCGATGACAGAAATATTGGGCATTTGATTTGCTACAAACTGACCCAGTTTCTTTTGAGAGTTTTCGTCAGAAAAAGAATATCCAAAGTAGACAGACGGGAATCTGACAACATCCTCTGGTGAAAGAACGAAGTAGAAAAACGGTAGCCCAGAGCGCGAGTCTGTCTTTCGTAGACTCGTTACTCGAGCTTCTACTTCAAGCCCTTGTACAGAAAAAGTGAGTTTCGAACCAAGGTTTATATTGGCACGCTTAGCAAAAGATTCATCGACCGAGACTTCACCGGGCTTGCCACCGCTCCAGACACCCTCCGTTATCATTTCGTTCGACAATAGATCATTTCGTGCAGTTAAGTTGAACTCTCTCCCAAGCTCTCGGTCGAGCGTGGCATCAGTTTTCGCGAGCTCGTCTTGCACTCTCAGACTGTCTATTGCGATGATACGAGCGCGAATATTTTCGTAGAGAGTGAGGTCGGGAAATTGGTCAGTCAGTGCCATTTTTTGTGAGGGCTGAATATCAAGGATATATGTTGTTGGTACCGTGCGTGCAAGATCTCCTGCGAGATACTTTTCAAGGGAAAGCTGAATCAGAGCAAGTGACCCAATCGAGACGAGAGCTATAAACAAAGAAGTAAAAGAAACGACACCGAAGAAACCGTCTGCCTTTTTTTGACTTATGATGCTGCGAATAAAAAAAGAGTATCGAGCTCGTCTCTTATATAAGAACAAAAGAATGAGGGAGAATAATCCCGCAATCACGATATAAGCTACACCAATAGCAAGTATCGAAAGTACTCCCTGCACAATATTGGCGAGGAGAAACGACGCGAACACTACCAGTGGTAATAGAGTGGACAGAGAAATAAGCGCAAGAGAGTACAGTCCGAGCTTCTTTCCTTGGTCTTCTTCGCCCCCGATAAGGATTTGCTTTGGATTGAGCGACAAGGTTTTTGCCACTGCAGGGAAAAATGAGGCGATCGCTACTGCAAAAACTAGAGCAACACATATAAAACTATACACAGCAAGGTTTGGGATTGGTAATACAATAGAATAGACGGAAGTAATGTATGAAGTTAGAAAGGAAAATAATATGTTGCCAAGCACAACCCCAAACAAGCAAGAAAGCGTAACAATATACCCAAGCGCAGAACCCAAAATTCGTGTCAGGGATTTCTTTGGAAGGCCAAGGGCAAGGAGGACGGCAAGATTTCTCCTCTCCACGCTTACTAAATAGACTGTACTTGCATACACATTTACCGCCGCGAGTACTGATGTAATGAGCACAGCAATAATGAGAAAGCTAGAAACCGTTTTAAGCCCAAACTGCAATCCCCGCTGGTCTTGACCTGCTACATCCACATCAACAGGTTGCCTAAACGAATCTTTCGCTTCGCGGACTTGCCGTAGATTGTCTTGTGATACTGATTGAAATTTCCCTGCATAGATATACTCAGCTCGGAGGAGTTGAGGATCGACATTACTGCTTGCAAACCCCGTCTGATTCATGATTGCTCGTGGTAAAAAACGAAATTTTCCAAACAGAGTCGTAGGTTCTGTGCTAATAATTCCGGCAACGGTAAACAACTGAGATCCAAATGAAACAATGCCCCCCACGCCGACCTCCAGCTTTTTCGCCCCTGCTTCATCAAGATAAATTTCTTGATCTCTAACACCAGTAAACGCAGTATCTTTTAATACTAGATCACCATAGAGTGGAAAGAACTGGTCTACAACCTGAACGGAAAATGGTGATGAAATAGAACCACTTTGGAGTGTCCCTGAAAATGAAATCTGATCTGATTGCTTATCGGGAGTAATATCGGCAAGTTTCCAAAATGCCTCACTGTCAATCGGACTTTTACTTTCTATAACAATGTCACCCCCGAGGAGCGCGCGCGACTGTTGCTCAAGAAGCATTGTACTCGCCTCAGTGATCAATAAAATAAGTGTCAAGAAAATTGCGGTGATTGCAAGGGAAAGAAACGGTAATACAAATCGGCGCCACTGACGAATAACCATACGAGAACTGTATGTAAGAATAAGTTTAATTCCGTTCATATACGCCTTTGTTTTTTATTTCAAACACTCGATCCATTCGATTGGCAATATTCTCATCATGAGTAATAATAATGAGTGTTGTGTTGTGCTCAGCAACCGCTTCAAGAAGTAGCTTTAGCACACGTTCACCAGTCGTTCTATCAAGACTACCGGTAGGCTCATCTGCCAGTATTATGGCTGGCTTGTGTATCATCGCCCGAGCAATTGCTACTCGTTGCTTTTCTCCCCCAGAGAGTGTGTATGAAAGTGCGTCGGCGCGATTCGTCATAGCTACTTCAGTAAGAATTTTGTATAGAGCCCCATCCGGAATACTCTTACCCCCAATGTCGAGAGGAGCAGAGATATTTTCCGAAACTGAGAAAGCAGAAATAAGCTCAAATGACTGAAAAATAAAGCCAATCTTTTTGTTACGAAAATACGCCATATCTTTTTCAGTCATCAAATCGATGTTTCTGCCCGCGATAGTGACATTTCCAGTTGTCGGGGTGTCGAGTAATCCAATAAGTGATAAAAGAGTTGATTTTCCTGAGCCTGAGGGACCGATAATGGCCACCTTTTCGCCAGACATAATTGCGAAAGAGACGTTTTCCAAAATAGTAATTTCACCAGAGGCAGTTTCGAAACGCTTACTGACATTATGTATATTTAAAATAGGCTCGGTACTCATTTTTCCAGTATAACATTTTTATATTCAAATACTAATATTTATGGATAGTTACTTATAAATTATCAAGGGATGTATAATATAACTATGATCAATATACTCCACCGTGGGTGAACCATAATGAAGTGTTGGTAGAAATTATTAATTTATCTTATTTTTTTATGTGTACTGGTATATGAAGCAAAGAAAAACTTGAAGCCAAAGCTAAGTAAAATGAGCCCGATAATGCTATAATAAATATGGAAACATTTTCACCACTTGTTTACAATTAACCATAATTTTTTTAAATAAATAATATATGTCATTAAATATCAAAATAATTTTAGCAAGCGTGCGAGAGGGCAGATTTGGCGACAAGCCCGCAGAGTGGATTACTAAGATTGCCAAAGAAAAAGAAGAATTATCGGTTGAGTTGCTTGATCTTAGAGATTATTCGCTTCCCATTTTTCAAGAGGGTGTATCCCCAGCGGAAATTAAAGGGGAGTATAGAACTCCAGAAATAAATCGCTGGGCAAAAAAAATTGCCGAAGCCGATGGATTTATTGTTGTCACCCCCGAATATAATCACGGCTACCCATCCTCATTAAAAAATAATATCGATTACCTATACAAGGAATGGAACAACAAACCAATTTGCTTTGTGGCTTACGGTTCAACAGGCGGAGCTCGGGCGATTCAGCAATTACGCCAAGTCTCAACCGAACTGCAAATGGCTCCTATCAGAAACAGTGTGCACATTATGTCTCCGTGGTTTTTGACCGAGAACGACGGCACCCTGAAAGCTGGGGTGCTCGATATTTATGTGAAGTCGGCTGAAAGTATGTTGGGGCAACTCATATGGTGGGCCAACGCCTTAAAAAAAGCTAGAGAACAATAAGATTAATACAAAACTATAAACTGAGGTTTTTAATGCCTAATAAATACAAATAAAAAAACTCTAACGAAAGTTAAAGTTTTTTTATTTGTATTTCCGATGTATTTATTTTGGCATCAATACTGAATCTATGACATGGATTACTCCGTTTGAACATTCTATGTCTGCTTTTACTACTTTGGCATTATTTATCATAACACCATATGCGGTGTCTATTTTAACTTCACCGCCTTGTACTGTCTTTGCAGAAGTAAGGCCCATTACATCAGAAGCCATTACTTTTCCTGCCACCACATGGTAAGTAAGTATAGCTGTTAACTTTGCTTTATCCGCGAGGACTGCATCGAGAGTCTCTTTTGGAATTTTAGCGAAAGCCTCATCGGTCGGAGCAAATACTGTGAATGGCCCTGCCCCAGATAGAGTGTCTACTAATCCTGCTACTTGTACTGCAGTGACCAGTGTTTTAAATGATCCTGCTGCGACAGCTGTTTCTACTATGTTTTTCATATATTTATTTAATCTTTTAAATTATCAATTCGACCTTCCTCACTTGATATAGTTATATTATAAGATTTATGATAAAATTATGCAATAATTGTTTATTATTAAAAATAACATATGTCAATTCATAAAACTATGATCAATATACTTATCGCTTTGTTTGTTATTGTGGTGCTTTGGTCTATCTCAGGATTTTTTGGTTCGCGTGTTGAGCAAGCTGACTATACTGTCATTGAGATAAAAGATGGATATGAAATACGAGAATATCCGGCACATATCGTAGCGCAGACTACTGTAAAGGGTTCTTATGGAGAATCTATGGGTAACGGTTTTAGAATTGTGGCTGGGTATATCTTTGGCGGAAATACAAAAAAAGAAAGTATAGCAATGACCGCTCCAGTCATAGCGCAAAAAGTAGGAGGCGAAAAAACATCAGAAAACATTGCCATGACTGCGCCGGTAGTAGCGACAACCGATGGTGATTCTCAAATCATCTCTTTTGGTATGCCCCGCTCATACACCCTTGAAACATTACCGACACCAAATGATCCGAGAGTGAAAATTGTGATGATTCCTACAAAGAAATATGCAGTACTGCAGTTCTCGTGGTATAGCTCGGATGCCCGGATCAAGCAGATGCAAGAGAAACTACTTTCGGCACTTCTCCACGACGGAGTCATGGTACAGGGCATTACAGCATATGCCGGATACAATGCGCCATGGACTCCACCGTGGATGAATCGTAATGAAGTATTGGTAGAAATTATTAATTAATCTTATTTTTTATGTTTATAAAACTTTACGCAATCGCACTTCCTGTTTTCTTTGCCATCGACATGGTGTGGCTGGGGCTTGTCGCCAAGGATTTTTATCGCGCACAAATTGGCACGCTCTTGAAGCCGGATGTAAATTGGACGGCAGCCATACTATTCTATCTTTTATTTATTATTGGTCTTGTGGTATTTGTCATCACACCGGCCATGGAAAAAGGCTCATGGGTTCACGCGCTTGTCTTTGGCGCGCTATTTGGCTTCGTTTGTTATGCCACTTATGATCTGACCAATTTGGCGGTTGCCAAGGACTGGACACTTTTAGTAACAGTTGTTGATTTAGCTTGGGGCGCAGTCCTGTCGGCTTCTGTATCTACTATTACTTACTTTATTGCAAGTAAACTCAGCTAATGAATTATTTTCTAACTCTCATTTTAATATTGTTCGCATACATGAGTCTGTGGTTCGTGGTCTCTTTGCTCAAAAAAAGAAATGACGTAGCTGATGTGGCGTGGGGGCTTGGTTTTGTGCTCATGATGTGGGCGTCTTATGTTATTTCCGTTGATTCTGGTGTGCGAGGAATACTGGTAGGTATTTTAGTGAGTATTTGGGGCTTGCGTCTGGCCTGGCATATACACACACGCAACAAGGGAAAGGCGGAGGACTATCGCTATCTCGCATGGCGCAAAGAATGGGGTGAGTGGTTTTATATCCGTACGTATTTTCAGGTGTATCTTTTGCAAGGTCTGTTTTTGTTTCTCATAGTCTTGCCCGTGTTGCTTATTAATAAAAGCGCGGGAGCCCAGCTTGGCATTCTTGATTTTGTCGGTATCGTAGTTTGGCTTGTTGGTTTTTATTTTGAAGCTGTTGGGGATGCGCAACTTGCACGGTTTATTAAAAATCCGGAGAACAAAGGCAAACTTATGCAAAGTGGTCTCTGGGCATATACTCGGCATCCAAATTATTTTGGAGAAGTCACACAGTGGTGGGGCATTTGGCTTGTCGCGCTTTCCGTGCCGAGCGGTGCACTTGCAATAATTAGTCCGATTACAATTACCTTTTTAATATTGAAAGTTTCAGGCATTCCGATGTTGGAAAAGAAAATGGCAGAGCACCCAGATTTTGCGGATTACAAAAGACGGGTTAGTGTTCTTATACCCCTTTTACCTAAAAAATAGTATAATAAAGGTGTCGATACATTATATTAATTAATTACAAAAAATATATGAAAAATTATTTTATTATAGGTGCTGGTATTTCGCTTTTGTTAGCGGTATATTTGTGGTTTAACGGTCAAACCGATCAAGGTTTGTTTGTTGGTCTTTGGGTTCCTTCCATCCTTTCGCTTGGTACACTTTTGAAAAAATAGAAGTTATGTCGAATGCATATGTTTTTATTGGCGGAGTAATAATCACAGCAATAGTCCTTTTTGGTATCTTAAAGAACAGATAATCTATGATGCTAGATTTTGTTGGATTATTTCTATTGATTTCGGGGTTTGTCGTTGGACTCGGATCGGTGACAGTTATCGATATTCATGGATTTTTAGGAAGAAAATCAAGTTATTGGACCGAGGCGACAACACGGACACATAAAGTTACAAAGCCACTTATTTGGGCGGGTACTTTTCTAGCTGTCATTGGGGGCATTCTATTCTTTAGAAACGAGCCATTTTCTGGAGTGCCGATGTATCTCGCACTAATTGCTATCGTGCTTTTATTAAACGGCCTGTTTTTATCTTTTCGTGTAAGTCCATATCTTTTGCAAAAAGAAAAAGAAGGACGCGCGAGCGAACTTTTGCCGGAGTCTTGGCAAAGAAAAATAATAGTTGGTCTCATTTTGTCCGATCTTGGATGGTGGGGGTCTATAGCAATAGTCGTTTGGTATCTTGTTAAAAAATAATATGAGTATACAACATCCAATAAAAGTTTTTGTTAATAACAAGATGCAAAAGAAATATAGTTATGTATTAACCGAGCCTGTCGGCAGAAACTTTGATCCTCGCTTTAAACCAGAACTAAGCCCAAAACAAATGCTCGCAATCGGTGTTTTTGGGGGGGTGTACATTCGTGATTGTACGAAAGAGTTCCCCAAAGATTGGTTTACAAAAGCAAAGTTTCAAAAAAATGGTATTTACAAACATGACCCCAAAATAAATTTTTTTGGAGTAAATGCCAGTCAGCCACTTTCAGTATGGCAAGCCAAAGGCTGGATCAATCCACAAGATCCACGAGGATGGTTTGAGTGGTATTGCAGATATTTTATGGGTCGTAGAACTGATGATGACGATAAGCAAATAAAAAGGTGGATTGCTATGCGTAGACATATTATGCAAATCAAAAATAATTGTAGAACTGGAGATATTTTTTGTCGACCAAGACAAAGACAAGCGCTCCTCCATTGGGCTTATGATTCTAGAAAAATGTAATTAAGGGAGTAATGCCACGATTCCTTTTGCCCTTCCTGGGCGGGATGTGCGCGCACAGGTCGGTTGGGGCAAGCCCATACAGATTGGTTAGTGCCTTGCACAAACCACAGTGTTTAGAGTTATTACAAAACCCTGTAGAAGCCACCAAGCGAACGCACACAAAGCCGAGGGGGCTAGCGCGAGCGGGCTATGTGTAAGCGGTTGTGCATGCCCGAGGCACACCGGTTCATATTACAGAGTAATCGGGGCGTACAATGCAGTTTCAAGCCGCCACGCGCTCCGCGCGTACTATTAGTCATCAAAATCCTGCGGATTTTGCCCGAAATATATTCGAACCTTGTCTAGTAGATACCGCACGTCTTGAAACGCAGCGAAAGACTGTGGAGAGAAGCAGGTGCTGGGGAGCACCTGCTCGCAAGATTCGAACGCCGGAACTCATAATTTTCAGTAGAAAATTTAGTGAGGCGGTGCCCAGACCAAAGTTTTTGACGAAAAACTTTGAGGCGCGGGCGAAAAACGTACTCGTGGTCTCGCTCTGCTACTGCTGTGGGGATAAAGGTACCTGGCCCCTTTATCTGGCTGGCCCGCGTTCGCTTTTAATATAATGAGGACAAAGATAGTTAAATTTGCTAAGATAGCTTGATGGAAGCACAAACTATTTTAAGTACCGTATTCGGTACGGTTGTATTGGGTTTTTTGGTAGCCGATCTAGGTTTTTTTAACAAAAAAAGCCATAAAATTGAATTTAAGCCAGCTTTATACCAATCCGTATTTTGGGTGGTTATTTCTATTATTTTTGGGATTTTGATATTTTTCTTTATAGACCAGCAGACAGCTATTGAATTTTTTAGTGCATATGTCACAGAGAAGATGCTTTCAGTGGATAATCTGTTCGTAATAATGCTTATCTTTAGCTTTTTCAACCTAGAAGAAAAATATCATCATAAGGTTTTGTTTTGGGGGATTTTGGGCGCTATTGTTTTCCGGGCTATATTTATTATTGCAGGAGTGTATACGATAGAGCAGTTTCATTGGGTGCTGTATGTATTTGGAGCAGTATTATTTTATACGGGTATAAAATTATTATGGCAGAAAAAAGAGGAGCAGATTGATTTTAAGAAAAACAAGGTTATAAAGTTTGCCCACAAAATATTTCCTTTTACTAATACTCATCACGGTGGGAAATTCTTTTTTTGGGAAAATGGTAAATTCTATTTTACATCCCTATTTATGATAGTCCTTGTGGTGGAGGCCACTGATATTATTTTTGCAGTTGACTCTATACCAGCAGTACTCTCCATATCTCAAAACCTGTTTGTAGTTTTTACTTCTAATATCTTCGCTATTATGGGACTGAGAGCCATGTTTTTTCTTCTTGAAAATATCTTACATCGTTTTCATCACCTACAAAAAGGCCTTGCTGTTATCCTATTGTTTATTGGATTGAAAATGCTCTCAGGGCTAGTTGGTTTTCATATTTCATCCCTTGTTTCTTTCGGAGTTATTATTTTTGCATTGTGTAGTTCTATCGCTCTTTCTTTTATATTTCCAAAAAAGATTTAAATTTTAAATATATATGGATTCGGATAAAAAACTTAAAGATAAAATATGACGCTGAATATTAAAAATTAAATTTTTTACAAAAAGAAGCAGTTGATACTATTGACGGCCCTGTGGTGGTGGAATGGGGGAACATGAATAGGGGCTAGGCACCTTCAATTTTCACGAACGGGCTTTTCTAAAAAACTCACCCCCGATTCGCCTCATCCAGTTTCTTAGTATCAAACTTCACCAACTTCAAAATTTTTTTGTAAAACCAGTCTAAAAATGCTACTATAAGCACCATACTTTATATGGCAGAAGAGATAAAAAATAAGCCCGCGACGGCTGTAGGAAAAAGTCCGGTCGCTCAAAAAGAAGAGGAAATCCTGGCTTTTTGGCAGAAAAATAACATTTTCCAGAAGATCCTCGAGAAGCCTGCACCAAAAGGCGACTTTGTGTTTTATGATGGCCCGCCTTTTGCGACTGGCCTGCCTCACTTTGGCCATCTTTTGCCGACCTCGATCAAGGATGCAATTCCTCGATACAAAACTATGCAGGGCTTTCGAGTAGCTCGCAGATGGGGCTGGGACTGCCATGGCTTGCCAGTAGAGAATCTGGTCGAAAAGGAGCTCGGTCTCAAAACGAAGCAGGATATCGAAGAGTTTGGTATTGGTAAATTTAATACAGCGGCGCGTGACAGTGTGTTGCGATATGCATCAGAATGGCAAAAAATTATTCCTCGCATGGGGCGTTTTGTGGACATGGAGAACGACTACCGTACGATGGACGCCTCATACACCGAGTCGGTGTGGTGGGTGTTTAAAACTTTGCACGAAAAGGGTCTCGTGCATCAGGGTTTCAAATCGATGCAACTTTGTCCGCGATGTGAGACGACTTTGTCTAATTTCGAAGTCAATTTGGGGTATAAGGACATCACAGATATTTCGGTATTTGTGACTTTTCCGCTCGTCGATCAGCCGGATACGGCGCTCATCGCATGGACGACCACACCGTGGACTCTACCAGGCAATACTGCTCTAGCGGTGGGCGCGGATATTGTGTATGCGCAGATCGTCCTTGAAGGCAAAAAATATATTGTGGCAAAAGAGCGAGTAGCACAGGTGGCAAAGGATAAGGTGTATACAATGGAAAAAGAATTTGTTGGAAAAGATTTGGTGGGCAAAAAATACGTGCCAATTTTTGACTATTATGCAAAAGATGTGGAGCTAGCAAATCGCGAAAACGGCTGGAAAATCGTGGTGGGTGATTTTGTTACGACTACTGATGGTTCTGGTATCGTACATATCGCTCCAGCTTTTGGAGAAGACGACTACGAGCTATCAAAGCGAGGAAAATTGCCTTTCGTACAACATGTGACAACCGGCGGACTTTTTAAAAAAGAAGTGACGGATTTTGCTGGGCAGTCGGTAAAGCCAAAAGATGACCCTACCCAGACAAAGTCTGACGGGCAAGCTCATCAGAAGACAGATATTGAAATCATTAAACATCTCGCACACAGCGGACGGCTTTTCGGTAAAGAAAAAATAATTCACTCATATCCTCATTGTTGGAGATGCGAGACGCCACTTTTGAACTACGCCTCTTCGTCGTGGTTTGTAAATGTACCCAAAATAAAAGATCGACTGGTGGCGGAAAATAAAAAGATTGGCTGGACGCCGGAGTTTGTGGGAGAGGGGAGATTTGGTAATTGGCTTTCGGGTGCTCGTGAATGGGCGATTTCTCGCTCGAGATATTGGGGTGCGCCACTGCCTGTCTGGAGTTGTGCAGGGTGTGATAAAAAAGAATTTATCGGTTCAGTCGATGAACTCAAAAAGCATTTGAAGCCGAGAAATACATATTATGTGATGCGACACGGTCAGTATCCGGGGAACGCAGATGGATTCCTTTGCTCGGACATAGAATGTCCTGGACTCAACGATACTGGTCGTGAGGAGACAAATCGATCAGTGAAATTTTTTTCTGATGTAAAAATTGATCTTATAATTACTTCACCTCTCGCGCGTACAAAGCAAACTGCTCTTTTGGTGGCTGAAAAAATCGGTATTTCAAAAGAAAAAGTAATAGAGGACACTCGTCTTCGAGAAATAGAGTTCGGTGCATTCAATGGTAAGTCAATTGGCGAGTACCGTGAAAAATACCGCCCTGGCAACGGGTGGTTTGTTGGTGTGCCAGAGGGTGGTGAAAGTCATGTGATGGTCAAATGTCGAATGGGTGAAGCCATCTATGATTTCGAAAACAAATACGAAGGTAAAACTATTTTGATAGTGACACACGACACTCCTGCATGGCTTCTGACAGCTCTTTCAGAGGGGCTCGATCAAAAAGCAACAGTCGCACTTCATCCAACTACTGTATTTATGAACAACGCTGAAGTCAGAAGACTCTCGTTTACCTCACTACCTCACAATGCAGATTATGAGCTCGATCTTCATCGACCGTATATCGACGAAGTTACTTTTACTTGCTCGTGCGGAGGAATGATGAAGCGAGTACCCGAAGTTTTTGATTGTTGGTTTGAGTCTGGAGCGATGCCTTACGCCCAGGCTCATTATCCATTTGAAAATAAAAATATTTTTGACCCAAAGTCCTCTTTTTTCAAAAAGGCAAAAGGGTATCCAGCAGATTTTATTGCGGAGGGGCTCGACCAGACTCGCGGATGGTTTTATTCGATGCTCGTGCTCGGGGTGGCGCTTTTTGATAAAGCCCCGTATAAAAATGTTATCGTCAATGGTTTGATTCTTGCTGAAGATGGCCGAAAGATGTCAAAGCGTCTGCAAAATTATCCAGACCTGATGCTCACTATAGATAAATATGGTGCGGATGCATTGAGATATTATTTACTCGCGTCGCCATCGGTACGTGCAGAAGATTTTTGTTTCTTGGAAAAAGGATTGGATGAAGTGGTCAAAAAACATATCGGCCGTTTAAATAATGTCTACACTTTCTATGCGCTATATGCGGGAGGGGCCGATGCTATGCCTGCCAGTGCTGATTCAGAAAATGTACTCGACGTGTGGATTCTCGCACGCTTGTCTCATCTGGTATCAGAAATAGAAAACTCACTCGAAAAGTATGAGCTCGACCGTGCTATACGACCAGTTGCTGATTTTATTGACGACCTTTCGACCTGGTATATCAGACGCTCGCGAGATAGATTTAAGTCTCACGACGAGGCTGATAAAAAGCTGGCACTTTCAACCACTCGATATGTACTGTGCGAGCTTTCAAAAGCTATTGCGCCCTTTATGCCCTTTCTTGCCGAAGATTTGTACCAAAAAGTGAAAAGTGCGGATGCAAAAGAAAGTGTGCATCTTGAGTCGTGGTCAAATAGGCAGTCAAAAGTCGAGAGTACTCAGTCAAAAGTCATACGTGAAATGCAGGAAGTAAGGAAAATCGTTTCTCTCGGACTTGAAGCTCGCATGCAAGCCAAAATAAATGTCCGACAGCCTCTTTCCAAACTATCATCTAAAAACCATCAACTATCAGCTAAAAAAGAATTCCTCGCGCTCATTGCCGATGAGGTGAATGTGAAGGTAGTGATATGTGATCAGACGCTAGCTACTGAGGTGGTACTCGATACAGCGATTACCCCAGAGTTAAAGTACGAAGGGCAAGTGCGAGAGCTTATTCGCGCTATACAAGACTTGCGAAAAAAGCAGGGATTGACCGTCGCTGACCGGCCGACTCTGTCTGTGGTTACTGATGATGTGGGCAAAAAACTTCTGAAAGAATTTAAAAAAGATATTGTGCGTATTGCGCAGCTCAAAGAAATCGTTATAGAAGATACTGGAGTAGGGGAAAAGCTCGTTCTCGAGGATATCTCCTTTGAACTCATTTTGATGGTTTAAAGACTGTGCGGATGTGTTAGTTTGACAAGAGGTATTACGGCGTGCTATGATGTGCCCGGCTTTCAAGTGGTCAACATTCTGCGAAATGCAGATAAAAACAGTGTAAATTATGTCCAATTCAGCATTTTTATCGCCGGAAACGGCAGTTGTTACTCCAGTGTGGAAAGAGTTCTTTGAACAAGTGGCGATCGTAGATGTGTCTGGTGTGGGAAGAGTGGCTTTTCTTCGCTCTGTAGACCACGAGACCTTTGAAGAAACCCATGATATCTCGATGATCTATAACTTTTTTCCAGAGGGTACTCTGGTAATCGGTGAAGTAAATCTTCGTCGGGTTTTTGGGAAGCTTCCCATGGAGTTTCGTGAGACTCCTTTGATTCCTCTGGGGGACATGCGTAATCGTAAAATCGAGTTTCCACATCAAATCTTCCGCGTGCTTTTCAAGGATGGAATGAGGACAAATTTTGTGACATGGGGTATACACGACCTCATGAATAGTAGCTTTCTTGTCGCTATGCTTGTGCACTAGTCGTCCTTTACGCTGACTCGGATTTCGATCCCTGTTAGCTTTTTATTTATCTTGAGCCAAAACCCCCATAGTATACATCTATAGTACGCGGTCGCGTACTATAGATGTATACCATCTTACTAAAAAGGTAAACGGCTCAACAATTATGTTGAGCCGTTGAATACCGTGCTTGTAACGCGTCTTGCTATAAAACGTCACATTCGCTAAGCTTCGCTCAGTACTCTCGCCACCAATATGGCTCCTGTATCTTCCTCGCCTGCGCTCGTACTTGTAACGAGTTTTGGTAAACTCGTTATCTTCCTCGCCTGCGCTCGTTGAGCCATTCCGTCAAACCGAGCTTCTACTCAAGCCTATTTTCTATTTTTTATCCTAAAAACACTCAAAAAGCATTACTCCCAATCACACACCCTCGCACCCAGTCAATTTTTTTGGTATCCTGTATTATTCATGAATCTTGAATCATAATTCGACCTTATGTCCCACCATATCTACCACACTGAAGGTTTTGTACTTGCGAGTAGCCCAGCACAAGAGGCCAATAAAATGCTTTACATTTTTACCAAGGAGCTCGGGGTAGTGTACGCGTCCGCTCAGGGTGTCCGCCTACTTAAATCTAAGCTTCGGTACTCTCTCCAGGATTTTTCGTACGCCAATATTTCACTCGTGAGGGGTAAAGATATCTGGCGGGTCACCAATGCCTCGACCGTCATCACGCGTTTCCCAAACATTTTTTCTCAGCCTGATTATTTTGAAATTTATGTAAAAATTCTCACGCTCTTGAGACGGCTTTTAAATGGCGAGGAGAAAAACGAGGCACTTTTTACATTGCTTACTGATGGATTTGATTTTCTAGAGACATCCACATCAAAATCCTTTTCACCACTTTCTTTTGAGTGTATGCTTGTACTTCAGATTTTGCACAACCTGGGCTATGGATCGCCCCACTCAGCTTTTGAGGAATATGGCCTACCTGTCATCTGGAGCAGGGAGCTCATAACCTCTTTTGAACCACATCGAAGCCATGCACTTGCTGAAGTCAACACATCTCTACGAGAAAGCCATCTGTAGTGGGAAGTCTTTATATCCGGCAATGTTCTGTGGTATAATTCTGCCTATATGAATCCAAATGGGGGACTGAATGAAAGCAAGATTGAACAATTAAAAAAGAGTTTGTACTCACGAACGGATCGGGCGCGTGGTGTGATCCGTCGTGCACGGCTCTCTAGAGGGACTGAGAATGTTCAGCTAAACTGGGGTACCCAGGATAATCTTGGTCTCAAGTCAGATGTATTGACGGCAGACACAATTCCACAGGGATCATCTTTTTTTAAAAAAGTATTTTTTGGATCACTTGGTTTTTTTGTTTTGGCCCTTGGGGTAGCCATTTTTATTTTTTATGGAGGGAACAATCTCATTTCAGCAAACAATGTAGATATTCTTGTCGAAGGCCCGGTTTCGATTGCGGGAGGTGAGCCACTTTCATTGGATATTGCGGTGGTAAATGAAAACGATGTAAAACTTGAACTCGTGGATCTCGTCGTGGAGTATCCAAAAGGTACCGCATACACAGAAGACACTACTAAAGAGCTTGTGCGTTTCCGCGAGCTCATTGGTGAAATAGAACCTAAAAAGGAAGGGCACAAAAATGTTTCGGCAGTATTTTTTGGCGAGGAAAACGAAAAAAAGGATGTAAAGATTACCGCTGAATATCGTGTACAGGGTTCAAACGCCACTTTCTACAAAGAAAAAATATACTCTATTTTTATTAGTTCTACACCGATTTCTATCGCCATCGACTCATTTAAAGAGGTGAATTCTGGACAGGAGTTTACTATGAAGTTTACTATCACCTCCAACTCTTCAAAATTATTGAGAGGAATCGTGTTTCAGGCTGAGTACCCATTTGGGTTTAATTTTAAACGCGCTGTTCCGTTGGCTACTTTCGATGGTATGTTTTGGAAAATAGGTGATCTTGCCCCGGGTGCTAAAAGAACGATTTCTATAATAGGAAGTATTGATGGTCAGAATGATGACGAGCGAGTATTCCGCCTGAACGCAGGTGTACAGAGTGCAAAGGATGATAAGAAGATTGGCATCCCACTTTTGAGTACTCAGCAAGCGGTGATGGTCAAAAAACCATTCATTACGTCATCCCTTGCTCTTGATGGGGACGCTTCAAACAGAGACTATCCTGGTGAAGCGGGGAGGAGTATTCGGGCGGATGTATCTTTTGTAAACAATCTTCCGACCAATATTATTGATGCAGAGATTGCGGTGCGTATTAGTGGTACTGCACTCAGCAAATCATCTGTGGTCGTGGAGCGGGGCTTTTATGATTCTGCAAACGGGGTTATCCGGTGGGACAAGAGTAATACTTCAGAGCTTTCCCTTTTGAATCCTGGCAGTACTGGAAATGTGAGTTTTAGCTTTACTCCAAATAGCGAGGGCTCATCTTCAAGTCTAAAAAATCCTGGCATTTCACTCGAAGTGAGTGTGCGGGGCAAGCGTATTGCTGAAAATCAGGTGCCAGAGCAGATCGTTGTATCAACATTGCGTACTATTCGAGTGGCTTCAAAAATCCGATTGCTTCCACGTATCCTATATTCAATCGGTCCATTTATAAATACAGGCCCGATGCCTCCAAAGTCCGAAAAAGAAACACGGTATACTATAGTGTGGACGGTGACAAATACTTCGAACAATATTTCTAGTGCACAAGTGCGCGCGACTTTACCGTCTTATGTAAAATGGCTTGGTGTGGTGAGTGATGCTGACAAGATCGCCTATAACCCAGTCGGCGGAGAGGTGGTCTGGAATATTGGGGCAATTTCCCCAAACGCGCAAGGTATTTCATCAAAAGAGATCGCTTTTCAGGTAGCTTTTGTGCCAGGGGCTAGTCAAATAAATAACGTGCCGACGATTGTAAATGAAGCGGTCCTCACAGGAGAGGACGACTTTACTGGGTTGACCTTGCGCGATGTGCGTAGTAGTCTGAATACTCGACTGAGCACGGATCCCAATTTTGAAAATGGGGATGAGCTAGTGGCGCAATAGTCATATCAATAACGCATCTATTTTATGAAAAAAGAGGAATTTGTAATGGAAAAAATAATCTCGCTTTGTAAACGCCGAGGTTTTATATTTCAGGGTTCAGAGATTTACGGCGGTTTGGCAGGAACATGGGACTATGGTCCATATGGTGTCTCACTTCGCAATACTATCAAACAACTCTGGTGGAAGCGTTTTGTAGATGACCGAATGGATATTTTTGGCGTAGACGCCGCGATTTTGATGAATCAAAATGTGTGGAAGGCGAGCGGGCATGTTGGAGGTTTCTCTGACCCATTGGTGGAGGATTTAAAGACAAAAAAGCGCTTCCGTGCGGATCATCTTCTCGAGGAACAGGGTATTGACCCAAAAGGCATGACTCTGGCCCAGATGGATGCGCTCATAAAGGAGAAGAAGCTCAAGAGCCCAGATGGCAACATGCTAGGAGATGTGCGTCAGTTCAATATGATGTTTAAGACTCATGTCGGAGCGATCCAAGATGATTCATCTATTTCGTACTTACGACCAGAGACTGCTCAGGGTATGTTTGTGAATTTCAAAAATATTTTGGACACTTTTCACCCAAAGCTCCCATTTGGTATCGCACAGATAGGTAAGGCATTTCGAAATGAGATTGCTCCCCGAGATTTTATTTTCCGACTTCGTGAGCTCGAGCAGATGGAAATCGAGTATTTTGTGGACCCGCGTGATGAGAAGAAAGTAAAGGAAACCTTTGATGCCCTCTATGAGGAGCAGGTCGCTTTTTTGAATGATCTAGGTCTCACTCACGAAAAGATTCACAAAGTGGAAATTGCTGAGGCGGACCGCGCGCACTATTCAAAGCGTAGTGTGGATACTGAATTCGATTTTCCTTTTGGTCAAAAAGAGTTGCTTGGCTTGGCCTACCGCACTGACTATGACCTGAAAGCACACACAGAAAAGAGTGGTGTCGACCTTTCGTATTTCGATGAAGAGACCAGGTCGCGTTTTATTCCGCATTGTATCGAGCCGACCTTCGGTGTGGATCGTATCACGCTTGCGATACTTGCCGATGCATATAGGGAGGATGAACTTGGTGGTGAGAAGCGTGAGTATCTGAAACTGTCCCCAAAGGTGGCGCCAATACTTGTAGCAGTCTTTCCACTTTTGAAAAATAAGCCAGTGCTCGTTGATAAAGCGAAAGAAGTCTACGCCGATTTGAAAAAAGTATTCGGTGCAAAAGTATCTTTTGATGATAATGGGAATATTGGCAAAAGGTACCGCAGACAAGATGAGATCGGTACACCATATTGCGTCACCATCGACTTTGATACGGTAGAAAAAGAGGCTGGTGTGACTGTGCGAGATCGAGATACGGGTGAGCAGGAGAGAGTGATGATGAAGGATCTGGTGGCGAAGCTTGTATAAATAAGAAACCAGACCTCCGAAAATCAGTAGATTTTCGGAGGTCTGGTTTCAAAGGCTAACTATTTGGTTCGTAACGCGTCTTGCTAAACCCGCTATCTTCCTCGCTTCCGCTCGTCGAGCCTTTGAACAGGCTCTGTATAGCCACCTAATTTTGAGTATGGCTCAACTGACGAATTTAAACGGCTAAACGTCACGTTTAGCCGTTTAGCGCGTCTCTAACTGGACATTTTATAAAAACTGACATTTCATCCATTTTCTCTTTTTATCCATTCTGTGTTACATTCATCACTATGAAATACTATAAAAAAGTCCTTAAAAACGGACTACGTATCATCACGGTCCCCATGAAAGACAACCCGACGGTGACTGTTCTGGTCATGGTAGAAGCTGGCTCAAAATACGAGGCAAAGGCGCAAGCCGGTATCTCGCACTTTCTCGAGCACATGTGCTTCAAGGGCACAGAAAAAAGGCCCCTAGCGATCAAGATTAGTGAGGAGCTCGACAGTATTGGTGCGCAACACAACGCATTTACTGGACAGGAATACACGGGCTACTATGCCAAGTCACATCCAAAACATTTAGACACAATTCTCGATGTAGTTTCTGATATTTATTTAAACCCTATCCTTGACCCATTAGAAATTAAAAAAGAAAAAGGGGTGATCATCGAGGAGATCAATATGTATCTAGATATGCCACAGCAACATGTGCATGATCTGATGATGGAGCTTTTGTACGGTGATCAGCCGGCGGGGCGGGGGATTGCTGGCACCAAAGAGACGGTTTCTGCGACCACTCGAGAATATTTTATAAAATATCGTACGGAACATTATGTCTCTGAAGCCACTACGGTGATTGTTAGTGGAAATATCGACAGTAAAAAGACCATAAAAGCGATTGAAAAGGCTTTTAAAGATATTCCTACGAGTAAAAAATCTGGCAAGGAAAAGATCGTGGAAAAACAAACCACACCCCAGATTAAGGTTTTTCATAAAAAGGGTGAACAAACACATCTCGTGCTGGCGTGTCGGGGGTATGATGCGTATGATAAAAGATTACCTGCGGTGAAATTGCTCAGGACTATTTTGGGCGGGGGAATGAGTTCTCGACTATTTCACAAGCTCCGAAATGAAATGGGTGTTTGTTATTATGTTTCCGCACACCATACCTCTTTTACTGACCATGGATTTTTTGATATTTCTATCGGGGTGGATAATGCTCGGGTGCACGAAGTGATCAAGGTGGTGATCGAGGAATGTAAAAAGATGACACAGACCTTAGTGGATAAAACAGAGCTCAAAAAAGTCAAAGAATATCTCGCTGGTGGTCTATACCTCGGTCTTGAATCGTCCGATTCACTCGCCGAGTATTATGGCTTTCAGGAAATCATGCACAAAGATTTGAAAAAACCAGATCAGGTTCTTGCCGGTATCAAAAAAGTGACTGCAAAAGATGTACAAAATGTAGCAAAGGATATCTTCCAGAGTAAAAATCTCAACTTAGCTATTATTGGGGATTTTCAGACGTCGGAGCAATTTACAGAGGTTTTAAAGTTTTAAGTCGACTTTTCTGGTGTAGGCTTGTGTGGTATTATTATCAGTATGAATCTGCCAAGTAGTCTCGATAATATCAATATCAGCACAAGTACTATTATTCGCACTTGTCTCATTCTTTTATTTTTTGCTGTGCTCTACATTGTGCGGGACCTGGTGCTCGTTGTGCTCACTGCTATTGTGATCGCTTCTTCTATAGAGCCAGTAGTTAAATGGGGCAGTAAATACAGGATTTCGAGATTACCATCAGTTATTGGCGTATATGTGGTGATTGTGCTCGTGGCAATAGCACTTTTTTATTATTTCCTACCAACACTCGTCGCGGATGTACTGATCTATCTAAAAGCTCTTCCACCGAGCGTAAATATTTCAGATTTACTTGGGCCACTCAAGGAAAGTAATTTCCTCAGTGCGTCACAGACAGTAGTAGGTATACCTCAGGAAATTTCTATCCGAGAGCTAGTCGAGAGTACTCAACAAGTGCTTTCAACGGCTTCACAAGGCTTCGTAAAAGTGGCCGGAACATTCTTTGGAGGTCTGATCAACTTCATCCTGATCATGGTGATCTCTTTCTACTTAGCTGCCCAGGAGGATGGAGTAGTCAATTTTTTAAAAATTATTGTACCAGTTAAGAATCAAAAATATATCCTTGATCTTTGGAAGCGCTCACAGCTCAAGATTGGTTACTGGATGCAGGGACAATTTTTCCTAGCATTTTTTATCGGACTTTTGGTTTGGCTTTTTCTAACAATTTTTGTTGGTGTGAAGTACGCATTCACTTTTGCTGTGCTCGCAGCCATATGTGAACTTATTCCTATCTTTGGCCCGATCATCGCAGCTATCCCCGCTGTACTTATTATTGGAGGTGAGGGAGGTCCGCAAATGGGTTTTATTGTGGCTTTGATATATCTACTCATTCAGCAGTTTGAAAATCACCTCATTTATCCGATGGTAGTGCGAAAAATCGTCGGTGTGTCGCCTATCTTGGTGATAGTGTCTCTCGTGGTCGGTCTCAAGCTCGCGGGCTTTCTTGGAGTATTGCTCTCGGTACCTCTTGCCGCGGTCTTTATGGAATATGTGCATGACGTTGAGCGGGATAAGAGGCGAGAACACGATTTACTTTCCGCCAACTTATAGTCAATAGGATAAATATTCTATTATTGCAAAGTTACCGACGGTTATGTACAGTAAGCGTGCATATTATGAAAAAACCCAACACATTTTATATTACGACGCCGATCTTTTATCCAAATGCAGAATTGCATATGGGGAATGTATACCCAGTGACTCTTTGCGATATTTTGGCACGATATCATCGTGCCAAAGGAGATACAACATATTTTTTGACTGGATCAGATGAGCATTCTACTAAGGTAGTAAAGATGGCAGAAAAGGCTGGTAAGAGCACTGAAGAGTTTTTGGAGGGTACTGTAGGAAGTTTCAAAACTCTTTTTGGGGCACTCGATATTTCATACGATCAGTTTATACGTACGTCAGACCGTGAGGTGCATTGGCCTGGGGCGGTTTTGATGTGGAATAAACTCGTAGAGGCGGGAGATATTTATAAGAAAAGTTATAGTGGTCTTTATTGTGTGGGTTGCGAGGCTTTTGTGACCGAGAAGGATTTGATAAAAGGTAAATGCCATTATCATGACACGGTACCCGAGCTTCTTGAGGAGGAGAATTATTTCTTCAGACTTTCAAAATATACCGAAAAGGTAAAAGATAAAATCACCTCAGGTGAGCTTATGGTGATGCCAGATTCTCGCAAAGCAGAAATCCTTGCGCTTCTCGACCGAGGGCTCGAGGATGTCAGCTTTTCCAGGCCGGCAAGTAAAAATCCGTGGGCGATACCAGTACCAAATGATCCGACTCAGACCATGTATGTCTGGTGTGATGCGCTTGTAAACTATATTTCGGCTATTGGATACGGACGAGATGATGCAATGTTTGAAACGTACTGGCCGGCAGACTTTCATGTGATCGGAAAAGATATTTTGCGTTTCCATGCTGCTTTTTGGCCAGCGATGCTAATGTCTGCCGGTATCCCACTTCCAAAAACCATTTTGGTGCACGGCATGATTCTCTCTGGTGGGCGCAAAATGTCAAAGACACTCGGTAATGTTATCGACCCACAAATATTGATTACGGAATACGGCAAAGATGCATTAAGGTATTTTATTGCCCGACACCTTTCGACTTTTGAAGACAGTGAAATTACACCCGAGTCCTACAAAGATGCGTATAATGCCAATCTCGCAAACGGCGTCGGCAACCTCGTCTCTCGAGTAATGAAGATGGTGGTTTCATACGATATATCGTATGAAATAGTAAAAGGGGAGAATAAATTAATAAAAGAATATTCCGCACACCTCGACCGATTTGAAATCAATAAAGCGATTGATATTATTTTTACAAAAATAGGTGAGCTCGATGCGTTTATTCAGACCAGTCAGCCTTTCAAGACGATAAAGACGGACATTAAAAAGGCTCAGACGGATATTGTATACCTCGCACAAGAATTGCATGCGGTAGGGGAGGCACTGGCACCATTTATGCCCGAAACTTCGGCTAGTATTATGTCTCTTGTGGTGTCAAAAAAGACCCCGGAGAAGCCGTTGTTTGAGAGGAAGGCGTAGAATATTATGGCCATTAAATATATCGATATACACTCACATCTCCAGATTTCAGAATATGATTCTGATCGGGAAGTGGTGCTCATGCGGATGAGGGAAGCAGGGGTGGGGACTATTGTAGTGGGAGTGGATTATGAAAGTTCTCGGCAGGCGGTAGAGCTGGCTGAGAAAAATGAAAATATCTACGCCTGCATAGGATTACATCCAAAAGATAATACGACAGAAGTGTTTGATACCGAAGCTTATAGAAAACTTGTCCAAAATCCAAAAGTAGTAGCAGTAGGGGAATGCGGACTCGACTTTTTCCGTCTGGAAGGTGACTCAGGAAAAGTCGAAGAGATAAAGGCACAGCAGAAAAAGCTTTTTATACAACAAATCAATCTGGCGATAGAGATGGATAACCCCCTGATGCTCCATTGTCGAGATGCATACAGAGAAGTGCTCGACATACTTATCCCATACAAAAAACAGGCGGGGGAGAAACTTCGGGGTAATGTGCACTTTTTTGCTGGTGATGTGGCTACAGCCCGAGAGTTTATACAGCTCGGCTTCACTGTTTCCTTTACCGGAGTGATCACTTTTGCTCGCAACTACGATGAGGTAATCCGCTCTATACCGCTAGAAAGTATCCTTTCTGAGACCGATGCGCCTTTTGTGGCTCCTGTGCCGTATAGGGGCAAGAGAAACGAGCCCGCCTATGTGACGGAGGTGGTCAAAAAGCTGGCTGAAATCCGCGGGGAGGATGTTGAGAAATTCAGAATTCAGCTTCTTGAGAACGCAAGGCGAGTCTTCGGCGTCGCGCTTCTTTAACTCCACCTGCAACAAATATACATGACCATGTATATTTGTTGCAGGTGTTGGGTTAGGTATGTTTGGGGATATTTACCGTGCTATACTATTTTTATGGAAAAGCCTGATTTTAATAATCCTTATTTTGACCGATTGGTGGGTATTTCGTCTGAGTCAGAACGACAGGAAGAAGAACTGGCGGCTATTAATACTATCGAAGAATTGGGTGGAAAGAAAATTGAAGAATTTGAAATCGAAAAAACACCGAGAGATATTGAATTATTAAAATTTGCAGAAGACTCGGTCAGAGCAGTATTACAAAAGTATGGAAGAAAAAAAGAGATACAGGTTCCATTAAATAATATACATGTTTTGGTGGCGGGTGGTACCAAAAAGTCTTTTGACGGTTCTATTGATGGTGCACATTTTTCTTTGTCTGGGTCTGTTGTTGTTGATCGATTCCTATCTGATATAAAATTTACCACTACAGCCTTCCATGAACTGATGCACCTATTGTCCTACAAAGCATTACAACTCAGTGTCGGTGAAAAAAAGAAGATGAAGAGATTATTCCGTATCGTGTCGGGATAAAAGTGTATTCAAGGGACGGAGAAAAAAGATATTTTGAGGTATTTGATGAAGCGATTGTGGGACTACTCGAGAAAGGATTTTACGAAGATGTGATAAGAAAGAGTGATCTATTCCGAGAGGAATTGGAGAAAAATCCTGATTTTAAATTGGTTTTAAATCGTCAACCAGAGCTGGATGATTTAAATATGTTGGTTGATGAGTTGTGGTCACGAAACAATGAGCAGTTTTCAGACCGGGAGCAAATAGTGGATATGTTTGTAGAAGCACATGTAAATGGACACTTACTCAAAATTGGTAGGCTGATCGAGAGTACTTTTGGCAAGGGAAGCTTTAGGGATTTTGCTGATGATGCTGATTCGTACGAGGATAAGGGAGGTGTCGAATCAAAAGCGGAGTAAAACTATACCCCATTCCTCCTTTTATAAAGGAGGTGCCCAGTAATCTGGGTGGAGGATTTGAATTATTCGAGAACCTTGAATCTTGCTTAGCGAATCTACCCAAATATCTTGCATTTACCCCCAGCCTGTGTTAGGCTGTACCCTATGCAAAACAAAGAGAATACCGTAAACGAAACAGAAATATACGAAGTCGGCTATCATATTATGCCGTCTGTACCGGAGGAAAAGCTACCTCTCGAGGTCTCTGCTATTGAGTCAGCCATCGTTTCAAAAAATGGTGGGGTCATGATTGCAAGCGAAGCTCCTTCAAAAATCGAGCTTGCCTACACCATGGCAAAGAAAGTTGGGGCTACCCGACACAAGTGTGACGAAGCCTACTTTGGTTGGTTCAAATTTGAAATGTCACCAGCTAACATAAACGCACTAAAGGCATTTCTTGATGCTCAGGACAATGTTCTCCGATTCCTACTCATTAAAACTGTTCGAGAAAATACTATCGTGGGGGACAAGCTACTCGCTGCTGAAAAGGAAGCTCTCGCTCCAAAGGAAGAAGCTAAGGTTGAAAAAGCGGTGGTGACTGAGGCAGAGCTCGACAAAACCATCGACGAATTAGTAAAAGCCTAATTTATTAAATTATGTATCTAAACCGCGCTATTGTTATCGGAAATCTAACGAGAGACCCAGAGGTCAAGTCACTCCCATCGGGTATCAAGGTAACTACTTTCTCAGTAGCGACCAATCGGGTTTGGAAAGATAAGGCGGGAGTCAAGCAGGAAAGTGCGGACTATCACAATATCGTAGTATTCGGACGACAGGCAGAGACCGCAGGACAGTATTTGAAAAAAGGTCAAACAGCGATGGTAGAAGGTAGAATGCAGACACGAAGCTGGGATGATGCATCAGGGGTAAAGAAATACCGTACTGAGATTGTCGCTGATCGAGTGCAGTTTGGTCCAAAGGGCGGAACAGGAGGCACAGGCGGAGGTTTTGCCCCACAGGCAGGCAGTAGTGCAAAGGGAGCACCGACAGCAGACGAACAAAAAGCTCCACCGATAGACGCTATAGCATATCCCGAAGAAGAGATAAATCCAGACGACATTCCATTTTAATTAAATCAACAATACTTTTATGAAACAGTGCTATTTTTCTAAAAACAACATCAAACATATCGACTACAAGGACACGGACATTTTAAAGAAGTTCTTGAATCCTCACGCTCGAATGCTCGCCCGCAAGAAGACTGGAGTGAGTGCAAAGAGTCAGCGACAGCTTTCTGAGGCGATTAAACGAGCACGGTTTATGGGATTAATTCCATTTATTGCAAGATAATAGACATTAGATGTCAGTAGTTAGATGTTAGAAAAAACAAAAAAGCGCTCTGAGGCGCTTTTTTGTTTTTTCGTATTCTTTGACAAACTGTAGCAGGGGGGTATACTTAGCATTATTAATAAATAATGCATCTACTATGATTAGAGAATTAGGAGAACACGAATTTCTCGCTAAGAGATTATCAGAAATGCCTGAAAGTCAGGAATCTGATGCTATGCGAGAGGAAGATATCGACAAATTAGTAGCTTGTCTTAATGCGTTGCCCGATGATATGGCTAGAAAAAATAGATTGTCGGAGTTGGTTCAGCTCCATGAGGAACTCGAGTTTATGGGGGATGGTGAAGGATCTGTGGAGAGAGATAATCTTGTCTCCACAAGACTTGAGGCGGAGCGCAAAGATCCAAATTCCTTTCTGTATAAACTTGAGAAACTCAAAGAAAAATATCAAGGCTAAAATTCAATTACCTTGGTTTAAAAAACCGCCAAAAGGCGGTTTTTTTGTCTAACATCTAATTACTAAAATCTAGCGTCTATTTAGCTATTTACTGACGCGTTCACTATATTCTTCGGTTTCCGTATTAATTTTAATCACATCTCCCTGATTCACAAACATCGGGACGTTGATTTCGGCACCAGTCTCGAGAGTGACGCGCTTGTTGCCACCAGAGATAGTGTTACCTTTGACTGCATCGACTGCCTCGGTCACTTTGAGCTCGACTGAGATAGGGAACTTGAAGCCGATAATTTTTTCATCAAAGGTCATGAGGTCGATGACGGTGTTGGCTTTGATAAACTTTGACCTCGGGCCAGCCACGTCTTCGGTGACCGAAAAGCGTTTGCTCGAGTCTTTCTCCTCACAAAACCAAAACTCGCCACGATTTTTGTAGAGAAACTTTACTTGTCGAGTATCTATTTCGGCCTCTTCGATTTTCTCAGATACGTGGAAAGAGTGCTCAGTGAGCTTGCCGGTGAGGAGGTTTTTGATTTTAGTTGCGTTGACCGGCTTGCGCTGTTGTTTACGGAAGACATGAGACGAGATGACTTCGTAGGGAGCACCTTCAAAAACGATGTATTTCTTTTCTACCACTTCACTATAATCGAGCATTGCCATGGGGTTTCTTTTGTATGTTTAATAATGAAGTCTCATTCTATATGAGGAAATGGAAAAAGTCCACAAAACACCCCCGCGGCGTACTCGCCGCGGGGTATTTTCCTTTTAAAAGGGTGC
>CALRBR010000008.1 GCA_943354385.1 Candidatus Tayloriibacteriota bacterium | reverse complement strand
TAGAAAAATAGCTAATAGCGGGATTTTTTTCATAAACTGACAAAAAAAGCTCGCTGTCGAGAGATGAACGCTTCGTCCCCTCCCACTCCATCTGCCAGGCATTCTCACCTACCTTCATCAAATTTAAAAAAGACTCTTTCTTCCATATCGCTGTCATAGTAGAGACACGGTATGGTGCGTTCTGCGCAATAACACCCAACCTCTCACCTTCGCCGACATCTTTAGTGTATGGCATATCAGGTTCCGGTGATGGATAAAGTCGCAAGCATGCAACATTGTCGCGCTTAAGCATCTCAAAGAGTCGCAGTATTCTTGCGGTGTCGACTTTTTTCATAAGGAAAACATCTTCAAGAAAATATACAAAATACTTGCCCGAAATCTGCTTCAAAGCCATATCGACATTATTCGCCCAACCAAAATCCTTCTTCAAAGTGATAGTAGTCACGCGCGGATCAGGAAAAACTTTAGTCTCCGTCACCAAATAGACCTTAAACGGACAGTCTGGCCAGTATTTAAAAAAGAAAGCAAAAAATGGGTCCCACGCATCACTATACGCGTCGCATGATGGCACAAGGATGAAACACTCATCGTTCTTAGGCTTGCTGTTATTTTCTTCTTCCAAAGACATAGCTACTATTCTTTAAATGATTAATGGGTTCATTGTACCACAGCGTTTGAGGACGTTCGAGCATGAACTCTTCAAAGTGCGCTTCATTATTAACATCTTCAAAAATCTTCTGATACGCAATAATCCAATATCTACTATCGGGAATGATAGTAAGAATCTCTTGGCGAAGCGTAAAAGGCGACTCGCTCAAAGACCATGTGGCGATAAAGAGGTCGGGTACAGTGTCGCCGATCTGTTTTTTTAAATCATTAAGATTAGATAATAAAACGATAACTCCGGGACGATTACTTGGCTTAGTCTCAATATCATATCCAAGGCTTCGCAAATAGTATTCTTGCAAAAAAATAAATTCCGGTAAATCAAAAACAACGTAAACACCTTTAAAACCTATTTTTTTAATGAAACGAGTCATACTCCCATAACCTCCCCCAAACTCAAAGATCATACCTTTAGTCTGTTCAAAAGAATACTCGACATGTTCCAAGAATCGAGCGATATGATACCCGCAATGAATGAGGTTTCCACTTGACTCCAACATACTTGGATATGGATGCGGGTTGCCAACGGCATTGTCAACAAAAGCTTTTTGATATCGAGGCCACAATGAAGAGAGTTTTATATACTCAAGCTCAACTTCTTTGGCTCTATGGAACATTGTCATCTGGATAACATTCCATCGCAAGAAGTTGCGAATATCTCGATTCATAATATCTTCACGAAGTTCTTGGCGATTGGCAATCCATTTATTCTCCGCATCTGAATTCTTGGCAGATGTAGAAAGCGGTGGCAAACTTGAAATTTCTTTCCGTAATTTAGAAATTCGAGCTTTTTCTGCCTGAGTCACTCGTGCGGATGTTGTACGCCAGAGAAATTCATTGAGTACATTTTTGATAAATCGTTTCATGTTATGCAATAAGTTTTTTATTCCTGGCACTTTCCAGTATTTCCATGACCCGAGCAACAGAAGAGTGTTTTTTCATGATCGCGCTATATTCGCTGTCCATTTTACAGTGATTGTACCCATTTCTCAAAAAAGTTCCTATCTTATTTAACTGAGAGTCTAAATCATAGATATTTGTAAACTGATGGATTCTTTCATATCTAAGAGCGTCACTGTCTGGAGTATAAATATCTATAGTCTCTGTAAGTAAGATACAGTTATTCCCGAGAATTTCCCAAAATCGTCCGGTATCATAGCCACCTCCACCTATCGATATACCAACTTTTGAACGAGCAAGTAGTCGGTAGAATTCACTCCGTCCGGCCTTTTTCCCCGCATCAAAACTAAAACCTTCGGTCACTTCGGTATGACAGGTAAAATTATTCTTGGCGCAAAAATCTTTTACCAAATCCCTCGCATATTTTCTCATTGGTGGATACTCGTCCTGGCCAAACACACAAAAAAAATCAATATCTTTTTTAATATCTTTAAAATACTCCTGTAGATAACGGGATTCTACGCCGAAAGGTAGTGGAATAATATTTTCTATATATGGTTTTTCTCGCCTAAAATAAAGCGCACTTTTCTCAACCATTTCTGCATTAATTCTACCGTTCCCCTCAAACGTTCCATCGAGAACCATTTTTTGAATTACACTGTCATACCTACGATTTTTACCGAGCTCAGAACCATCTATGTAAATAGTCTTGTCCCATCGGCCAATCATTTCGGCAAGTGCAAAATTAGTAAAGCGCTTGCTAAACATTAAAAAGATCAGGTCAGCAGTTTGAGCGTACTCCACAAAATCCTCAGTAGACAGCTCATGTCCACTGAGCTGAAGTGGGCTTGTATAGTTATGCTCCTTTGGTATATAAAATGAAAGTTCAGGAAATGTCTTTTGTAGTGTCAGTAGCCCGTCAAAAATAGTGTCTGCCAAGACATCACTTGCTTCGGTCGGGCCAATAATCGCAATCTTATAGTTCATTGGTTTTTACAAAATAACAAATCTGGTGACCGAATAAATTGGGCCAGATACGAAATAACGGTAGACCAAAAAGTTTGAGACCGTTTGATGCTTCAGAATTAATCAAAGTGAGTCCACGAGAAGAAATCCAGTCCAGAAAGTCTGCGTGAGACCAGTACCGCACATGTTCCGAAGGATGATATACCCATTGAGTAAAAAACCGACCAAAAAACATCAGGTGCAGTCGAAATCTATAGAAAGCGCTGTTCGGAATAGTAATAATGAGATTCTTGGCACTTTTTTTGAGCACGGCCACTACCTCTTCAGGATTGGTAAGATGCTCGAGGACTTCACTCAGAACAATATAATCGTATTCTTTCGTAAGAATAATATCTGATGGCTTTTCGAGATCCACTCGCACGCTTTGTATGCCATGGGCACCATATCCCTTTAACACAATCTCCGAAATATCAGCCACCTCTACCGTCACTCCTTTTTCTTTTAGTCTTATTGGCAAAAGAGAATTTCCACAACCAACATCGAGCACACTAGATCCTTTGGGAATATAATTAAGAATAATCTCTTCTCGTTCTTTTAATTTTGCATTTATCACAAAGCCACGATTAATCCAGTAGTCGTTGTAGTCGATTTTTTTTATGTCTGAAAAATTTGGTTTTCGTGTACCTGCAAAATAAAACATATTAGTTAAGCCAGCTTGGTGGCAAATTCTTTAGTATTTCAATATTCTTAAACTTTTTACTTTTTTTCGCACCAGCTTTTTTTGCCCAGCCGACCATACGAGTGACCCCCTCTTTCAAATCTACTTTGGGCTTGTGGTTGAAAACAGACGCCACCTTTGAGTGATCTGAGTAGGCAATATGGACTTCATTTCGAGCTGGATGATGAGTCTTTTTCAAAGAAACACCGCAAACACCGGCAACAATCTCTGCCAACTGGTTTACCGTATACGGAATATCGGCACCGATATTGAATACTTGATTGAGTGCTTGTGGGTTGTGGATCGACTGAGCAATAATCCCCGCCACATCAGCGATATGGGTAAATGCTCTTTTTTGCTCTCCATCACCAAAAATAGGGAGCTCCTCTTCCTGCATAATTTTATTAATGAAAATTCCGATCACATTGCGATATTTATCACCGATATTCTGGCGTTCACCGTAGACATTGTGTGGTCTGAATATAATATAATCCATACCAAACATCTTTTTGGTAGCGACAAGCTGTAACTCAACTGCGTATTTTGAAATGCCGTATGGGTCCTCGGGTTGAGGCACAAGATCTTCTTTCATCGGTACCTGGTTGTGTCCATACACTGCAATAGAAGAAGTGAATACAAACTTTTTAACTCCTGTATTAACTGAAGCATTGATCAAATTAATACTTCCAATCAAATTGTTTTCGTAGTTAAATCGCTTGATAAAATGACTTAGCCCTTCTGCTGCATACGCAGCCAAGTGATACACATTTTCAAATGTATATTTTTTAAAGAGTTTATTTATGAGTGAGTGATCTGTAATACTTCCTTTCACAAAGATCGCTCCTTTGGGAACATTTTCTTTGAAACCACCTGAAAGATCATCGAGTACTACCACTTCGTGCCCCAGTGCGAGTAATTCATCAACAATATGTGAACCAATAAATCCTGCTCCGCCTGTAACTAGACTTCTTATTTTTTGTGCCTTTTTGGTAGTTTTTTTCATCTTTTTTGTATCGTGGCTCTTAAGCAATGTCTGTCTGTTCTCCAGTACTAGAATAGTCTACCTTCTATTCTACCTTGAGTAAAGTGGTCAGGAGATCTCGTACTACTGCATGCGGAGATAGCTTGTCTTTGAAAAGAACGTAGCCTTTTTTGGCAATATCTTCAGCTTTTTTTTGATTCTCTCTGAGCCAGAGGATTTTGTTTGCCAAACTAGCACCATCAGCAACTGTGCAAAAAAGTATCGTCTCATTATCAGTAAAAATTTCTCGCAGAGCCGGGGTATCTGAAGAAATCACAGGTCGCCCCATCGCTACCGACTCGTAAAGCTTATTTGGAATAACTCGCTTTGTCTTTTCCGTATCCCCAAAAATACCGAGGCATACATCAGCTTTAGACATATATTCTGGCAATTTTTCGAATTCTTTCTTACCTAAGAGCAACACTGTCTTTTCAAGCTGTTCATCACGTACCTGTTTTTGTATCACATCAAACTCCTGACCTTTGCCAATAATATTAAAAATTATTTTTTCGTTCCTCAAGATTTTGGCAGCATCGATTATATAAGATATACCTTGTAGTGGAATAAACATGCCGTGAAAATGAATAGTGAATCTGTCACTCAACTTCTTTTTGACTTGTGGATAAAAAATAGAATCATCTGCGCTAATAGGTACCACGAGACACTTTTTTTCGGGGATACCGAACTTTTTATTAAAATAATGTACGTGCTGATGTGTATCTAAAAGAACTTTCGAAGCAAGGGTGCAACTATACCAATCTAAAAACCAATCTTTGTATGCGCCAACACTACGAGTAGAATATATTTTCCGGTCAAACACATTTGAATCATACAAAGATAAAAAAGCATCAAAAATAACCCGACGACCAAAAAAAAGATATGCCAACCAAACAACTGTGTGTCCTGGAAACCCAACAACCACATGATCGAGTTTTTCTAATCGGATTTTTTGGTACGCCCGAAAAAGTTGTATGTACTTTTTCATCCCCGGAAAAAGTCTCGGATCAACTCGACACTCAACAATTTGATACTCATTTGATTTAAAGCCAGAAATAAGAACTCGGTTGCGGGCGTAATTTGGGTCATAAATGCCAAAAAAACAAACTGTTTTCATATATTTTCGACAATATTTTTAATCAGTCTAGAGAGGGATGACTTTTCTCGGACTTGTTTTTGCAAATATCGACCGATTTCTGGAAGATCTTTTCTTGCATACAAATCCTTAAGTAATCTTGCCAGTGCCACAGCATCCCTCTCAGGAAACATTAATTCTTGCGCATAGTGCCCCAAATGCCCCTTAAACGCGGTATTCGAGACCAAAACGGGTATTCCTGAGGCCATCGACTCAAGTACCGTTTTATCCAAGCCCCCCGTCGGACAAAGATTTATACTTGCATTGGCAGCAGTAAAGAGTTTGGGGAGATCCTTGTTGGCTATCGGACCGACAAATCGCACTCTGTTTTCAAGATTATTCTCAACAATCATCTTTTTTAATTTTTCACCATATTCGATATCTCCCTTTGTCACCGGTGCACCAACTATGTCCACAACAATCGGTATTTGTTTTGAGACGAGTGCCACAGCCTCGATCATAGTATCGAGATTTTTAATCGGGGTAATTCTTCCCACGGTTATTAAACGAAACTCTTTTTTATCATTTAAATGCTCCATGTTTTCTGAATAAAACTTATCGACATCAACCGCCTGCCCCATGTACACTACCTTTTTGCTTTCGATACCGAAACTTTCTTTAGTAGCAGTGAACACTTTTGAAACAAGCTTTTCGGCAATACGCAATTTCAAATCAACATTCCGATGTACGTACCAAAGCACCACCCTTTTTGTGAGTAAGAAAAAAAGCGGATATGGCAAAATCACAAACAACGGACTCATGTGTGCAAAAACAGTATCGTACGAATGACGCCATTTCCAGGTATAACGATATAGATTAAATAACCACACTAACTTATTATTTCCTCGATCCTTACCTAAAGAAAAAACAGTAACTCCCGGCAATACATACTCGCCCACCTCGAGAGCGAGTACTGTTACTTGTGCAAGTTTTGAAAACTCCCTGAGCCAATCATAAAAAAAACCAAAACTACTATCATTCATATCCACCTTTTGCGTAATAATCAGTATTTTTTTCATTTGGTTAATTGTGCAACAAGTGCCTTTACAAAACAATCTTCATCATTTACCGGACACACAGTGGTGCTTGAAAGCTCATGAGCGATTCCCACATCACTCGACACAATAGCACAGCCCAGAGTATTTGCTTCAACCAAAGTCATGCCGTAGCCTTCAAAAAGTGAGGTGAGTAGAAACACATCAGCCGTTCGATAGTACGAAGCGAGACTGTCTGTCCACGGCTCAAAAATAACTGTTTTCTCCAAGCCAATCTTTTTGACCAAATATTTGAGTGCACTTTCTTCCCTACCCGACCCCACAATCACTAGCCCTGCGCTAGGCACTGTTTCCAAGACTTTTTTCCATACCCGTACCGCAAAAGCAATATTTTTCTCTTTCTCTAATCGCGAGGCCATCAGCACAATTTTCTTAAATTGCGGATACTTCTTGTGTAAATCTACAACAACAGGAGTATTTTTTAATCTCTCCACATCTACCTGTATTGGACGGATCTCAATCTTTGCAGTATCAATCTTCAAATACTCGACAAGATACTTTTGTATTCGCACAGAGACCACCCTAACATGCGATGCTTTTGGAAGAGTGTATCGAGCCAAAACCATTCGTACTTTATTCAAAAATGAATATGTAAAATACGGACTGCCGATGTCAGTATGTATCTGTAATTCAAGTGGTAAAGAAAACTTTTGTGATAAACGAGTCCCCACAAGACCAGTTTCAAATGGATCCTGGCAGGAAATAGAATAGTTATTAGTTGATAGTTGATGGTTTTTAGACAAAATCTCACGACCAATTTTGATTGCATCAAAAATATATCCCAATTTTGTTCTCGACTGAGTTGGGTACACAAACACATTCTCACTTATTTTCTGCTCGGTAAATCCCGCTTCCTTTTTTGCAAAAATAATAATATGTAATTCACCCAAATCTCGACCATACTCCACCATCCGCGCTCGCACAGCACTTCCATGTTCAAATATTTTTCGATCAGTGCTGATCATTAAAAGATTCTTCATTGGATTTTTGTATTAACCACCAAAAACTCCTTCGCAATCTCATCCCAGCTATGCGTAAAGTTAAAATTCTGTACTAGGGACTGATAGTCTGCATATATTTTTGGATCACAGAGCATCTCGATTTTCTCCGCAATATCGTCCACACTTTCCGGATCAACGAGTAGCGCAATATCCTTGAGTTTATCTGTAAACCCCGTCTCTCGAGTCATGACAAATGGCTTACCACATCGTATCGCATCGAGAATCATGTTTGGACTAATATCTCCGAGCGACACCAGTACCACTGCGTAGGCGTGTTGCATTTTCTCTATAAATTTCTCGTGTGGTACCGACTGAAAATCATGCTGCACCAAAAGTCCCTTGGTGCTTACCTTTTTGAATGCTTCTAGTAGCCGAGGATGATTCTTCCACTTGAGTGGACGTGTAGCTGACACAAAACTTTTAGTAACCGCAGGAAATGACGACAAACGTTCACCATAAAAATTCTCCACAATAAAATTCTTCCGTGCATCCAGTCCATATGCCGGTGTAAAAATATCTCTCTGCCACTCTGTACTAAAAATAATGGCATCTACCGATTTTAATGTCCATTTCGTCAGTTTAAAGACCATTCGCTCCTTAGAATTTAATTTATCGATCCGCGTCGCATAGAAATCCTTAAACAAGACCAAATCCCCCGTGCGCTCAACATAAAACTCCCAGATAAAATCTCCTCCGGTACGAATCATCATTTTTTTGCCACACAATCTCGCTGCGCACACCGCAGGCAACGCCACACTAAATGTATCGAGTGCAATCACCAAATCCGTCCCCGGCATCGCCCACAAACTTCGAAAGAAAAACAATATATGTCGAACACCCATCGGCAATTTTCGCTCCAGCTCGTAGGTACGCACCAAAACCTCGTGCCCCTGTGCACGAAGCGTCTCGGCTAGATTTTTGGCATACTGTGCCGGACCACCGATCTGTGGTGGATATATCCCTGTTGCTAGTAAAATTTTCACTTGTTCTTTATACCATTTTTTAAACCTCTTGGAAAGCCAAATTTATAAGATTTTTTTGAATCATTTTAACCCTAAATTTCCCCAAACTGCCTAGAAACCCAAATGGCTCTATAGAGCCATACTCAAAGGCTAAACACGTGTTTAGCCGTTTAAATCAATAAACAACACCTAAATGATTTTAAGCACAAAAACGACCTACTTCTCAAACACTCCACGCATCAAAAGAGCTATACAAGACCAGTCGTATTTTGCCACCACCATGGCTTTTGCAGTCTCCACTAAATGTCCCCTCTGTTTTTGATCAGTCATGAGTATGGTCACTTTATCTGCAATGCTTTTTGGGTCTTTTGTCAGACAAAAAAGACCTGTGGATTGATCAGCAACAAAATCGACTATACCCCCTACTGGAGTGGCGATCACTGGAATACCCGATGCCATCGCTTCAATAAATGAATTACCAAAACCCTCCGACAAAGATGGCCGTACAAAAATGTCACTCGCCTTCAAATATTTTGGAATTTCTGTTTGCGAAACAAAACCTTGAAAAAAAACTCTATTCTGTAATGCATACCCTTCAACCACTGCCTTGAGAGATGATTCAAGTGGTCCGGCACCGATCACGAGCAACTTTACTGACTCAGTGAGTAACACGAGGGATTTGATGATGTCATCCACTGCATTTTTCTCTACCAAGCGAGAGGTGGTCACGAGCACAGTGTCCGTCTCAGAAAAATGCAGGCTCGATCGCAATGCATTCCTGTCTTCGTTAGAAAATTGGGAATTGACCATTGAAAATTTCTCCACGTCCACTCCATTCGGCACGAGAGTAATCGGCACTCGTATTCCATTTGTCTCAGCACGCTTCCGCAAATACTCACTAATCACGGTCACTTGATCCGCATATTTAAATACAAGCAAATGCCATGGCCGAATCAGTAGCCAGTATAAAAAAGCATTGCCCCCAACATACCGCATCAAATGTTCCTCCTCATCCCCTTCTTGCAGAGTGAGCACGAGGGGAATCTGAGGAAAAAGTTTTTTAGTAAACGCACAGGCCACACTCGCCTGCCCAGCCATCACAGACCACAGACGGTCGTATATACCTTTCTGAATTAATTCGCGAGCTTTGAGAGTCCCCAAAATCGGCAAGATGAATTTATCAAATTTATTCCCATACCCAATACGATACACATTTACATTACCAACACGCTCAAATGTGGCCAGTGACGGATCAATACGAGCACAAATAAGATCAAATTCCATATCAGATATTCGATCGGTAATTTCTTTTACCGCAATCTCTGCCCCACCTACCATAGGTAAATAGGCGGTGGAGAAAATAAGGATTTTTTTTGGTGATTGAAACATATGGGTTAATAACGAAAACGGATTATTTATTCTTCTCCCTTTTCTAAAGGGAGCAGGCTCCGAGCCGAGGGATTTAGATTTCAAATCCCTCCACGCCAGAGTACTGTCGGTGAGTCAATCGTATGTGATCGACACCTGTGGACGGTCCCTTTACAAAGGGAGAATAAATCTAAATACAAATATATACTACTACTTTTCGTCTAGTTTTAAAACCTTACGTAAAACATCCTCAGGCACCTCCTTAGGTTTTTCTTTTTCAGTGGAGATATTTTTGCGAGCAGGCGTTTCGGAAATTTTTGGAGAAATTGGAGCTAGCTGTGGCTGAACTTGTGTAACGGGACTCGTGGGGGTAGAAGAACTCGTCCCCACAGGCTGACTTGCCGGTGTGTTTACCCCATCCGCTTTCTTTGCCGGCAAAGACGTACCCATCACCGCTGCGAGTGCTGACCGCAAATCATCGAGATTTTTCTGATTGACTGGCTTTCCTCCGGGTTGATTTTTTGGTACACGCTGTTCTGGACTCTTTTTTAAATAGTCGAGTGAGACCGCTTTACGCAATTCCATTTCTCGGTCGTGACTAGGAGCATTTAAAGAAACTGCTAACTTTGGCGCTATAATCACCTGAGGAGGCGTCACTATTTTTGGTTTCAAACCGTCACCAGACTTACTTGCTGAAACACCCAGCACAATCTGCTTGAGAGCATTTTTAAGCATGTCTCGAGATGGTTCGCCAGAGATCTGTGGCCGAGATGTCACCACAACAGGTGGCTTTTCAATATTTTGATCACTCGGTGTAGGAGCTTCCGGCTGTCGTATATTTGGTCGTGTATCATTTCGAGCCGTCCCACCCATGAGAGCAGTCTCGATTTTTGCCTGAGAGATTGCTTGCTGTGGAGCCGACTGACGACTTTCTCCTGTCCGTGCTACCGGCGCTGGGGCTTTACCTCCCACACGATCCTGCTCATGCCATCGCATTATTTCTTCCTCTACTATCGATCTCGGCTGAGCAAAAGCTTTTCGTGATGCATCAATAATTTCTTTTTTGTATGAAATGCTTGGAAGTCTAATCGGTGCCAAAGTGGTCGCTGAAAAAGGCTGTGAGCCGACGCCATCTATCATGAGCTTGAGATACACCTGATACACACCGAGATTGACGAGATCCTCAGCAGTAAATTGCGGGGCAAATTCTTTCTCAAGCACCTCCGCATCATATGCCCCCACTCGAAAGGCTGCCATAGTACCCACGTTACCAAACACCGCGTCACGCACCTCCTCTTCCATCTGCTCAATATATTGATGAGCAATAGTGAGATTGAGTTTATACTTTCGTGCCTCAGAAAGAATGTCAGCAAAAGATTTATTGGCAAAAGACTGAAACTCATCCACATAAAGATAAAAATTGGGATATTTTTTTAGCTCTCGTTCGGTGAGATCCGCACGAGACATAGCTGCGAGATATATTTTAGTAATGAGCATGCTACCGATGAGGTTAGCATTTCCCTCACCCACTCGTCCTTTGGACAAGTTTACAATCAAAATCTTTTTCTCGTCCATAATCTTTCGGATATTGAAAGACGACTTTGGCTGGCCGATTAGATTTCGCACGAGGGGATTGGAAGTAAACTGTCCAACTTTATTTTGAATCGCAGGAGTAGCCTCCGCAGCAAAACGCTCGGTGTACTTGCCGAACTCATCAATCCAAAAAGATTTTACTGATGGATCAGTGACATTGTCCACTACCTTTTTTCGAAAATCTTTATCGGCGAGCATTCTGTTTACACCGAGTAAAGTAGCTCCCGGATATTCAAGAAGCGCCAAGAGAGTGTTGTTCAAAATATATGCCATACGAGCAGACCAAGCATCCACCCAAATCTTTTCGAACGTACTCATCAGACCATTTACTACGAGATGTCTTTTGTCTGCACCAACATCCTCCATCACATTAAAAGAAATCGGGTACTCCATATCAAAAGGAGCAAAGTACAAAACGTCTTTGATGCGATGTTCGGGAATGTATTCTAGGAGGAGCTCAGCGGTCTTGCCGTGAGGGTCGATAAAAGCCAGCCCTTCGCCATTTTGAATATCCTGCACCGCAAGATTTTCAAGCAGGGTCGACTTACCCATACCAGTCTTACCGATCACATACATGTGTTTGGTACGGTCTTTGCGTTTGATGCCAAACGGTACCTTTTTGTTGCGGGCATCCGTCTGACCAAAGTAGGTAATTTTATTTTCGTCTTCCATATTTTAAAGAGGGTTCAATAACTAGTAAACTTCTACAGAAATAAAAACAGTTTTTCAAACAAACGTATATTCTAAAAGTATACCACAAGAGCACCGAGAGAATATCCACAGATTCAGTTTCTTTTGGCCCGCGCCGAGTACGGCGCGGGAAAAGATTTAATCTGCAAACCTTAATTAAAAAGGCTCCTTTCTCTGCTTTGGGAAGCAGATAGAGAGCTTCGAGCTAGTTTCTTGACGACTAGCAACCGAGACTGGTCGTGTAACCCGAGTAAGGGTGCCTGTGGTGGGCATCCTGGGAAAACACGTGAACCCAGCTGATGTGCGGACCCTGATCACGTGGTTCACGCTGACGATGTTGAGGTAAAATTTGCTTGACCGCTTCCTCAACACCACTGATGACACCCTGTGCCTTAATCGCTTCGCCGGCCACCTTGGCCCGGTTAAAAGCGTCGAATCCGATGACCGCCATTGCTTCGATGAGCTCCGAGGGAACCCAATCACGATCACGCGCAGGGTGCGCGTTACGCATGTAGAAGTTCACCACCATCCGAGCCGCGTGCTCACGCTTATTTGCGCGATATCCAAACAACCGACAAAACTCTGCGAGCTTGCGAGCCCCGAGGTTGTAGAGGTTGCGGATCGCAGTGATAAGCTCCTTGAGCGCCGCTGCCCGTTTTTCTTTGCGTGTGATCGCTGGACGTGCATGTTCAGCGATTACTTCTGGTGTTTTCATAACACAATTTACCGACACTATCATTTACTTTTACTTTGAAGATCCCGAACACGACACTTTATTCGTGTCCGTCCTTCTACTTTCTATTATACCAGACCTAGGTATAATGTCAAGCGAGTTATCCCCAACCGAAACAAAGTGCCAAGAATCCCAAAATTCGTCGAAAACGTGTCTTTCTGGGAGACTTTCACATCGGTAGATGATGTGTTCCTGTAGACGGCGCAGGACGGGAGCCGAGACTTGAGAGATTTTTCACCAGAAAAATGTGAGTGCTTCGTCTACAGATGCCTATCCCTAACCGATAGCCCTAAAGAAAGATACGTTGAGAAAGAATTTTGTGATTCTTGAACTACTCCAAACCGCTCACCAAAGCCATAAATTGTTCACCTCTATCAAACTCATTTTTAAACATTCCAAAGGATGCAAAGGCTGGACTAAAGAGCACAATATCACCTATTCGAGTATTATTCATAGCTTGTGTGACCGCCTCGGAAAGTGAGCTGGCGTGGCAATGTGTAATGTTTTTAATTTGCATAATATCTTTTTGAATTTTAAGACTGCCTGTACCAGCTAAAAGCACCACCGTACTACAGTATTGAGAAATATTTTTGAGAAGCGGACTCATGTCGAGAGTCTTGTCTGCCCCACCCATAATGAGCACTATATTTTTATTTTGAGAGAGTGCCCTGAGTGCAACCAGTGTCGCATCTGGTGTCGTGGCAGTGGTGTCATTATATATCTCTACCCCTCTCACCGTCCTCGCATATTGCATCCGACCTTCTACACCAGAAAAATTTTCTACCGCTTCACGAATAGTTTCCATCGGTACTTTTAGAGCATCCCCGACCGCACTAGCCAGAGCAATGTTTTCTCTATTATGCACACCTCTGAGTTTCAGGTCCCAGTCTCGGGGCACGCTTCCTGCACCGGCAATAATCTTTTTTGCACGGGCTCTTTTACCAAATTTCTCTTCGATCAACCCCGCCACCTCCTCCCCCATCACCAAAAAATTATGTGAACCCTGATGTGCAAAAATCTGCGCCTTATCTAAAAAATAGGCGTCCATACTATTTTTATAATAGTTTAAATGATCGGACATAAGGTTGGTGAACACAGCAATATGGGGGCTGATTTTTGCTTCACCAAAACCCTGCAACTGCCATGATGAAAGCTCCAAAACCACAATATCCTTTGGCTGTATGGTCGCGAGGATCGGAAGGGTCGCTAGACCTCTTATGTTGCCTGCCAAGTGCACCGTACCTCCTCCGTGGGCTTTCTTCAATATCTCGTAGATAAGAGCTGTGGTAGTCGTTTTACCGCGAGTGCCTGTAACGCCAATAAGAGTAATGTTCGGTGGAGCAAGCTTAAAAAAAAGCGACTCATCCATTTCTACCGGTATTCCGTTTGCTCGAGCTTCGGCGATGTAGGGAGAATCGAGCGGGACTCCAGAAGCTTTGAGTATTAAATCTCTGCCTCGAAAATCTTCGAGCCGATGCTCGCCGAGCACGTAGGTAATCTGAGGATACTCGGAAAGTTGAGCCAGGCTTTCTGCCAAATCTTTTTTACTTTTCAGATCAGTGACGATAAGATCCGCACCGCATTCAGCGAGAAATTTGATGTCGTTCACACCGCGACCAAGAAGACCAAGTCCCATCACGGTAATCTTTTTTCCTTTAAAATAATCTTTGTAGTTCATATATAAAAATGATGTGTTTGAGAGATAATAGTAGCATGTTTTGGTGATAGGAAAAATCCCCCGCGGCGTACTCGCAGCGGGGGATTTTTCCTTACATCTTTAACTTTAAACTTTAAATTTACTCTAGATCGTCTCCACCAAAAGCATATTCGTACCGATCACTTTTCCAAAAGGCATACCTGAGGCAATCACCACCATATCCCCTTTTTTCGCTAACTTATTTTTCAAACAAAAAGCTCGAATGACTTTGAGCACCGGACCCAAATCTCTAAATCGCTCAAGTAATACTGGGTAGGTACCAAAAGAAAGAATCGATCTGTTGTAGGTATCTTTGTTGGGCGTAAATACCAAAATCGGCTGAGTTGGCTTGTATCGAGAAAGCATGCGAGCACTATAGCCCGACTCCGTGAGAGAGATGAGGAATTTGGCGCCCACACGATCAGCGGTCTTTACTGCAGAAGCTGTCACCGACTGACCGACTGGCAAAACCATGTCTGTTGAACGATCGTGGTTTAAGAGTTGCTTGTGGAGGAAATCGCTTTCGACATGCTTGGCTACACGAGTCATTACTTCGACCGCCTGCAATGGAAAATCGCCGAGAGTCGTCTCTTCAGAAAGCATGATTGCATCTGTACCGTCGAGAATCGCATTTGCCACATCAGAGACCTCCGCACGAGTCGGCACAGGAGACTTGATCATCGACTCGAGCATCTGTGTCGCAGTAATCACCGGCTTGCCGGCCGCATTACATTTCTTGATAATCATTTTCTGTACAAGTGGTACTTCTTCGGCAGGAATTTCAATCGCGAGATCACCCCGAGCCACCATGATACCATCGACTAGCTCGATGATCTCATCGATGCAAGAAACAGCCTGAGGAGTTTCGATTTTGGCGATAATCCCCGCTTTACATTTTGCTTTTTCTAGAATCTCTCGGAGCTCGGTAATATCGCTCGGTCGGCGCACAAAAGAAAGCGCAATAAAATCAACTTTATTCTTGATACCAAACTCGAGATCTGTTCGGTCTTTTTCGGTCAAAGCACTGATTGAGAGATCAGAATCAGGAAGATTCACTCCTCGCTTTCCCTTAATCTCACCTCCGACAATGATTTTACAAATGATCTCCTTACCCTTTACTTCGAGTACCTCGAGCCGCTTTTTACCATCGTGCAAAAAGATAGTGTGTCCTTTTGAAACTTCTTTTGGTAAAAGTGGATAGTTGACCGATACTCGCTTTTCATCACCGATAATAGCCTCAGTGGTAAGAGTAAAAGTCGCACCTTCTTTGAGTATCACGGAATCGGTAGAAAAAGTACCGATGCGTATTTTTGGGCCCCCAAGGTCTTGCATGATCGCCGCAGGAATACCTGTCTTTTCCATAGCACTGCGGAGATTGACTACTCGGCCTCCATGCTCAGCAAAATCACCGTGACTAAAGTTGAGACGCATCACATTCATACCAGCTTTGAGAAGCTCGATGAGCTTTGGTTCACTTTCGGTGACTGGGCCAATAGTACAGACAATCTTAGTTTTTTTGGTATTTGTGAGCATGGTTATGATTAAATTTTGATTAAAAAGGAGCCCTCCCCTCACGGAAAAGCTCGAGTGATGAGTATAGCATGATGGCTCTTTTTTTAAAAGAGTGGTATGTATGTGGACTTATTCAAGAATTGGTCAGTACAGTAAAAAAACCTTTCGATATATAGTAAGGTTTTTTTGGATACAGGCCACCGTGCGCGCCCTAGGAATTTCTTCCCGTACCGGGACGGTCACCGTCACTGGACTTTTTCTTCGCTTTATTAAAAGCTCGAAAAAGTGCTCAGCGAGGCTTCGAATCCTTCTCACTTGTCTCCCAGACAAGCTCGTGCGCGCACAAAAACTCGCTCTTCTCTTTTTTGTGCGCGCACTAGGAGGCGGTCACGAATATTTTGCTCGTCGCCACTCGTAAAATTTCTCGACCCCGACTCGTCGATTTTTCTTACTAGAAAAATATGACTCCGCCTTTCGACTCCCAGACGCGACCAAAGCAGTTTGGTCGCTTGCTCGCACCTCCACTTCGTTACGGTGCGCGCACTAGGATTCGAACCTAGGACCCCATCAGTATCAGTGATGTGCTCTACCAACTGAGCTATGCGCGCAAATTAAAATACTACTAATTTGATGACCAACGATTATATGTACTTTCATTCTCCCTTTTCTAAAGGCCGTCTACAAGTGCACATCATCTACCGATGTGCCCGTCTACAGGTGTCAATCACAAACGATCGACACAGCAGACGTTAGTCTAGGGATTTATTCTCTCTTTTTTAAAGGGAGCACTTCACTATTGTGAAGGAGGATTTAGAATTCAAAATCCTCCGCCCTACTGGCACCTCCTTTATGAAAGGAGGAATTGGGAGACAAATTCCCCAATAAAACAACAGAAAGACTATACCAAAAAAAGTTCAAAAACACAAACAAAAAATACCCGAGTTCAACATTGAGTTGCAACGCTTAGTAGTAAAATACTGAGCGAAATGAAAAATCTAAAACAAAGAAATCATAAATACAAAAATTTAGAGCGTGGCAAGGGGTTGAACCTTGCACACGCTCTGGGTGAATCTTTGGGGTCTCACTTGACCCAGATCACCTCGTAGGTGATCTTCTTGACCTCGGCGTCGCTGAGGTCGACTTCCTTCCCCTTGGGATCCAGGATCTTCATGATCTCCTGGGTCCGGGAACTTTTGTGCACCGTGTAGGTGCGGTCACCATCCCACTTGAAAACAAGGAAAATGGCCACGAGCGCCAGGGTGGTGGCGAGAGTGCCTAACATCATCTCCTTTCCGGGGTTATTCCGGATCCAAATTTCCCAGCGACTCAACCGACGGTTTCTGTTTGCCATATTACCTTTCCGGGGAGATACTCCCCTAATGTGTTATGCCCGTGTGCCGAAATGGCCACTGTCAGCGAAGAACTGCTATTACCCTACCAAACCTAAGTATAGCATAGGTAGGTGTAAAAGTCAAGCAGATAGGGTTTCCACGGCCGTACTCGGCCGTGGAATACTCGCTTTCCCAAACTCGTCGAAGGCCCGTCTTTCTGGGAGACTTCGGAAGCGGGTAGCTGAGACTTGAGAAATTTTTCACCAGAAAAATATTCGTGCTCCCAGAAAGATATGCCGAGAAAGAGTCCAGTCGCGGGAAAATAGACAGCAAAAAACCGCCCAGTATTGGGCGGTTTTTTGTAAATATCATTCTTTATTTTGTTCCGTTCACCGGTCAGTATCTCTATAGAGGATACCGACCTGCGCCATTCATCTCTCATGGCTGAGGGTTCGCATTTTTGGTTGCAGAACCATTACCCTATCACTAAAATAGTGATAAAAGACCGTTTAAGGTATTACAGATTCCGAAGAAACTGTATACCGTGTTCAATTTGAAATAATCCACGAGCAGCTTCCGCTACCCGTGCCTTGTTACGACTTACTCCCTGTCATTGAGCTTACCTTAGGCCCTGCTAGGCAGAGATTTCGGGTATTCCCAACTCCCTTGAGTTGACGGGCGGTGAGTACAAGACTTGAGAACGTATTCACCGCAGTATAGCTGACCTGCGATTACTAGCGATTCCGGCTTCATGAAGTCGAGTTGCAGACTTCAATCCGAACTGGGCCCGGCTTATAAGGATTGGCTCCACCTTGCGGTATTGCAACCTGTTGTACCGGGCATTGTATCACGTGTGTAGCCCAAGATATCAGAGGGACATGCTGACCTGGCGTCATCCTCGCCTTCCTCCCTCGATTCTATTCACGAAAACAGTTTTTAGTTATTAGTCTATAGTCTACAGAAAATGCATTCGCATCTGCTATCAACTATTCACTATCAACTATCAACTACTTTCACGAGCAAAATCGAGGGCAGTCTCGCCTGACATATATAACAGGCAACGAGGGTTGCGTTCGTTACCCCACTTAAGGGAACAATTCAAACCACGAACTGACGACGGCCATGCATCACCTGCCTAATTGCCTTGCGGCGACAAAAGTTTCCTCCTGTCTTCAACTAGGTTTCAAATCTTGGTAAGGTTCTTCGTTTATCGTCGAATTAAACCACATGATCCACCGCTTGTGCAAGTCCCCGTCTATTTCTTTGAGTTTTAACCTTGCGGTCGTACTACCCAGGCGCTTCTCTTAACGCGTTAGCTTCGTCTCTCAGAGGGTCGATACTCCGAAAAACCAGAGAAGATCGTTTAGGGCGTGGACTACTGGGGTATCTAATCCCATTCGCTACCCACGCTTTCGTGTTTCAGTGTCAGGAGTGCTCCAGTCTGCTGCCTTCGCTTTTGGTGTTCCCCATGATATCAACGCATTTCACCGCTACACCATGAGTTCCACAGACCCCTCGCATCCTCTAGTTTTGCCGTTTCCCTTGCATCTTCCCGGTTGAGCCGGGAGGTTTAACAAGAGACTAACAAAACCACCTACACACCCTTTACGCCCAATAATTCCGGATAACGCTCGGGGCACTCGTATTACCGCTGCTGCTGGCACGAGTTTAGCAACCCCTTATTCTTGAGGTACTATCAATAAACTTTCTCCCTCATAAAAGATCTTTACGTTCCGAAGAACTTCATCGATCACGCGGCGTCGCTCCGTCAGACTTGCGTCCATTGCGGAAGATTCTCGACTGCGGCCACCCGTAGGTGTATGGTCCGTATCTCAGTACCATCGGTGGGGGTCAGCCTCTCAGCTCCCCTAGACGTCATTGCCTTGGTAGGCCATTACCCTACCAACTAGCTGATATCGAGCAGGCCGATCTGGAAGCGATAAATCTTTACTCTCGCGAGACCATCAAGTATTAGCTAATCTTTCGACTAGTTATTCCTGACTTCCAGGGTCGTTACCTACTTTGTACTACCTCGTTCGCCACTGCCCTTGCGGGCCGTTTGACTTGCATGCCTTACCCACGCCGCCAGCGTTCATCCTGAGCTAGAATCAAACTCTTAATTAAATGAACGGAACAAAATAAAGAAAAATATTCTGTACTTTGATTTTCATTTTATCACTACGTAGCTTGCGCTTTGTATTGAGTTTGATTTCGCTCTTGAAATTATTGTTATAAATGTGTGTTACCTAAACATAGACTCACCCGCAAAACATCTGCTTGTACAAATGTCTTATGGGGACTTGCACGTATTAAACTATGACGTTTAACTACGTTTCTTAATGCATAACTTATTTTGGCACAGTTTCAAAGTACACCCCTATTTCGATTAGGGTAGGAGTAGTATATATGAATGGTTTTAATAGTCAAGGGCTTCTCAATGAAGCCAAAAAAGAGCACGAGTATTTCCTTGGTAGGAAATCTCTCAAGTCTCAGCTACCGCTTCCGAAGTCTCTTTTTTGGCTTCATTGCTACGCGACAAATCCCCCGATTTTTTGTTAAAAATCGGGGGATTTGAGACATTTTTATCGAAACCAGAACCCTATTTTGCCAAAAGGATATTCTTTAAGCCACTCTTATCAGGTGGTACTTCCCCATACTTATTAGGCATATCTTCCCCTTTCTGTATCATTAGATAAAGTACAAAAATCCCAACTATAGCTGAAAAAATGTTGGGTATTTGGATAACCCAAATAGTAGAGATACTCGCCTTGAATCCACTAAATAAAACCCATTCAGCAAAACCCCTTGTTACAAGAAAATCCAGTATTACTAAAATAGCTAGTGTTCCTGGCTTACCCAGATCATGCAATCTTCTAGCGCACACGCCAAGAGATAGAAATAAAACCGCTATTGTTAGTATATAAAAGATTATTCCACCGGTAGAAAATATACTGAATTGTGATGCTAAAAGTTTTGTTGCCTCAAGTTTTGACAAATCTCCAAATTCATTAAAGTGTTGTGAATACGTGATTATGTAAGTTGGAATAGTTGCTACGAATTCAAGGATCCAAAAAATAATTAGACCCGTAATACAGCTTCTTCGATTTAATCTGCCTTCAAATAATTTCATCATATGGTTATCTTCGTTATTGTTGTAAATATCATAACACTATTTTAATCCAACATGCCTGTATATCTGAAAATTAAGAAAACAATGGTAAAGGAGATAAGGATTAGTACCGCTGTCCAATTTCTTGTATTGTTATCGTAGTGTGACACATTTTCTTTGTACAAATACAGTACGTTTTTTACAACCACGGCGACCATCCCTACCAGACCCAGGATAACTAACAAAGACCCTAGTATTATCATCGGAAGGAAACCGTTTGAATCTATCAAAAACAAAATACCCACATATCCACCAACAATACACGAAACCGCTATAATTATAGACCTGATTATTCTCTTTGAGAAATCTTCATTTATAAAATAAGTATAGCATACATATGTTTCGTAACATATGCGTACCAATTTTTTACAGGAGCAGTTATTGTGAATTAGTCCCCTCAGTTATCCCACCCAAGGATGGTGTCAATCAACCCCTCAATGCGGTATACTTTACAGTACATTAATCTTTAACGCTCAAAATACATGAAAAGAAAAATCCTTTCCTTATTTATGATTGTCTCTCTAGTCGGAGGTTCATTTTCCATGTATCCTCCGAAGGCACATGCCGGAATAATAGGGACAGCCACCATTCTTTGGTAAAAGGTGTGTGGAAAATCGGTCAGTAATATATTAAGTGGGTGGGGTTATCCACAGTTGATTGTATTTAACTTTATAATATAGTGGCATAATTGTAGCAATGTCAATTCAAATTCCAAGCGCTTTTGAAAAAATATTCTCCGATCATCCACACAGAAGGGCTCGAGTCACTCTTTTGGTTGTTTTTGTGCTTCTCGTTGTTGTTGGGGCTCTAGCTTTTTTTCAGAACCGTAATATACCTACAAAGCTTGTAGATCCTCTACAGAAAGAGAAGGCTGAGGCTCTAGTAGAATTACAACAAAGATTATTGACTTCTCCTCCAATATCGCAAGCTGAAAGAGATAAAGCCCTAGCAGATTTACAACAAAGATTAAAATCACAAAACAAACCACAAAACAAACAATAAAAAAATGAAATCAAAAACCCTTCAAAACATAAAATCAATCCTCTTCGCTCTAGCCATAGTACTAGGTACTAGCTATGTATCTGCAGCATGGACTGCGCCCACACTTCCTCCACCAGGAGGCAATGTTTCTGCTCCCTTAAATGTGGGAGGTAATGATGTAGGTGTTGCATCATATCCTCAAATAAAGTCAGGCATACTTACTCTAATGAGATTGATTACTCCAGATCTGACAGTGACAAAGTCTGATGGGACTGTTACTGGTATACCTGCTGGGTCTGTGCTTACTGCTATTGGTGAGAATACGGGAAGGGTGGGGTGGGTAGTACCTTCGTGTACCCCGACCTATACAGTTATATCTACTATTACAAACGGCACTTCTTGGACAGCTCCTTCCGGAGTTACTTCTGTAAAAGTTGAGGCATGGGGTGGAGGGGGTGGTGGAGGAGGAGGTATGGTGGATAACACAAATTCTGGCGGCGGAGGAGGTTCGGGAGGTTATAGCTCCTCAGTATTTACAGTGTCTCCAGGAACTTCATATTCTGTAACTGTTGGTGCAGGTGGTGCAGGTGGGGCCGTTGGTGGTGGTTGGCATCAAGGAGGTGCTGCTGGTGGTAATGGTTCCGATACTATATTTACTCTTAATGGTTCAATGAGGGTTGTTGCAAAAGGCGGGGGTGGTGGTCCTGGTGGGCCAGCTCCATACGGAGGCACAGGAGGGGTTGTGGGTACAGGCTCAGAAACACTTACTGGAAATGACGGACCGGCAGCGGGTTATTATCAAGCTTCTGCTCCAGGTCCATTGGCTCCTAATACAACATCTAATGTGGGTAAGGGTGGTGATGGTGGTATATCTAATGGTAATACCGGAAATACTTCTGGAGGGAATGGCGGCGGCGGCGGTTTTGTGATCAGTAGGGTGGTTGGGTGTAGTACTGGTGGAACAACCACGACTGCTTCAGGTGTCTCAAAAATCATTGCTGGTACAGGGGTGACTGTTTCGCCAGCGAGTGGAACAGGAAATGTGACTATAAATTCAAGTGCTATTGGTAATGTTTGTGGCGCTGCTACTCAGTTGCCTACTCCTCGAGGGGGGACAGCACAATTTGAAACTTGGGGTTGCGTAAATAATCCACGATCTCCTGACGGATCTCCTGTGGTGGGGATGGCTGGTTCTAATGTTACATTGTATAGTGACGTCACTTGTTCAAATGGTGCGAGAAAAGTTTCCATCTCTCTTATAAACAACACATTTTTCTGTGTAAATCAATAATTAAAACTTCATGACCCCCAAAACACTTCAAAACTTAAAATCAATCATCTTCGCTCTGGACTCGCAAGGACAGTCCTTGCGAAAGGCTCTTACAAACCACTACTTCCCCCTACTCTGCCATTTTTCCATGGTAACGAGAAGTGGTGAACCGAGAAAGATAGATGAGTATGTACCCGCCACGATACCTATGATGAGTGCGAGAGTAAAGTGCTGTGTCGCAGGACCTCCGACAAAGTAAAGTACGATGAGAGAAAGAAATACGGTCAAAGATGTGTTTATCGAGCGAGTGAAAGTCTGAGAAATGCTGTTTCCGACAATCTGCTCAAATGTTTGCTTTTTGCCATATGTTCGATTGATTTTCAAGTTTTCTCGCACTCGGTCAAACACCACAATAGTGTCGTGGACTGAGAAGCCAAGCACCACGAGGAGTGCGGTCACAAAAAGACTGTCGATTTCGTACCCTTTAAAATGTCCGAGTACTGCAAACACACCAGTCGGCACAATCACATCGTGTACCAAAGCGACAATGGCAATAATTCCATATTTCCACGAAGACACCGGCTCAGAAACTTTTCTAAAAGCAAAGGCGATAAAAAGTACGATCGCGATGATCACAATAGCGATAGATGCAAATGATTTCTTTGCCGATTCATTACCCAAAAGTGGACCAATAGAATCAAATCTTTTTTCCTCTATCTTCTGTGTGCCGTTAAAAGATACAGCCTGAGTCAAAGAGACTCGTTCTGGCTCACTCAAACTCTTCATACGAATGATATAGCCCGTCTCCCCTGTTGAGCGCACAGAAGCCTTGAGCTCAAGCGGTGCAAGCGCTTCTTCGAGTGCGACCTGAGTTGGTCTGCCAGCTGGGTATTCTACTTCGAGTATAGATCCACCCTTAAAATCAATACCGAAATTGAGACCGTATACAGCAACCGCAAAAAGCGACCCGATCACTAGTATGGCTGAGATGGCGTAGAATATTTTTCGGTGATTAACAACAAACATGTTTTTGTATTAAATTAAATAATTATACTTTTGCAACTTTTGCTCGGCGGAAACCATTATTCAAAAGGAAACGCATTACCTTACCGTTACCCTTGGTCGCTACCGCAAGCAAGAATGTTCGGGACACCGTAATCGCGGTAAACATACTGACGAGCACGCCGATTCCAAAAATAAGGGCGAATCCTTTGACTACAGAAGTGTTGCTTAGATAATAGAGCACCAATGCAGTAATGATACTCGAAAGATTGCCGTCTCGGATAGAGAACCATGCACGAGCAAAACCTTCTCGGATTGCAGCGTAGACATCGCTACCTCGAGCGATTTCTTCTTTCATTCTTTCAAAAATAAGGATGTTCGCATCTACTGCCATACCGATCGAGAGAATAAAGCCGGCAATACCTGCCGCGGTGAGGGTCACTGGAATGAATTTAAAGATAGCAAGCATGATGACCGAATACATCGCGAGCGAAAGCACCGCAAGCGCACCCGGTAGTCGATACCAAATTATCAAAAAGATTGAGACCACCAAAAATGCTAGCGCACCTGCCTTTACACCACCAGCCAAAGCGTCCTGTCCGAGTGATGCTCCGACTGTCTGAGTGGAAAGAAGCTCGATAGGTACAGGCAAAGCACCATAGTTTAGGTCACGAACGAGAGTCTGGGCCTCTTTGGTAGTAAATCCTCCAGAAATCTGCGCCTTGCCATCAGAAATTTCCTGTCGAACTACAGGAAGGGAGATCGGCCGGCCATCAAGAAAGATAGCGAGAATATTGCCCACATTTTCTTTTGTGATTTTTGCAAAAAGTTCTTTACCCTCAGTATTGAAAACGAGAGATACTACCGGCTCACCAGTGGTGCCGTTGAACTCTAGCTGTGCACGCTGAAGAAGTCGTCCTGTAAGCTGTGTAGGTATAAAAAGGTCGCTCGCTGGCTTTAGTTTTCGGATCGTAGCCATGGTGGTGGTCGCACCATTTATTTGCACGCCATCAATCGCAAATCTCATAGCCTCTTCCCTCTTTGCAGCCTCAGCTCGGTCAGAATCTCTGAGGATTTTAAAATCAAGAAGCGGTGTTTTTCCGATGAGCGCTACTGCTGTCGCCACATCAGTCACACCAGGAAGTTCGACGATGAGTTTTTGCTCTGTCGCCACATTTCCAAGTACCCCCCCCTCCTCTACCTGTACAATAGGCTCAGAAACCCCAAAAAGGTTGACTCGAGCTTCGATCACATTTCTGAGAGCGTCCATTGAAACTGAAATATCTTTTTTGTCGATCTTTGAAACATCTGCTTTGTAAACAAGGTGCGTACCGCCGTTTAGGTCAAGACCGAGCTTAAACGGGAAACGCGCCATTTTTGACTCAGTATTAAACTGAGATGTGTAATTAAAATATCCAATCCCGAGGCCTGCAAGAATGAGTATGAATGCGACAATCCGTGTTTTCCACATATATTTTATTGGTTAATCGTCCTATTATAGGGATTTTTGGGAAAAGGGCAAGGGTTTTAAAAATTAAAAATGTAAAGTTAAAAATTAAATTACCCGCAACGATTAAACAGTTAAACCAACTTTCTTTACTGTATAGTTTTAAATTTTCCTAAAGCAATTCCTTTATACCCTCTGCCAAAGTGACTGTTGGCTTCCAACCGAGGAGTTTCCTGGCCAAACTATTATCCGCACGAGTATCCTTTGGCTCAAGTCGAGCTGGGATATGTATCACCTCTCCGCCGATGAGCTCTGCCACTTTATTGACTGAATAATTATCTCCCGAACCGATATTGATCACCTCTCCTGCGCCCACTTTGTCACTAGTAAACGCCAAGATATTAGCATTTACAACATCACGCACATGAGTAAAATCTCTGGTCTGTTTACCATCTCCGGTAATGGTCATCGGGCCACCATCTTTTTTTTGTTTTAAAAATTTAGCGATCACCAATGCATAGTCTCCTTCATGACTCTGACCAGGACCATACACATTGAAATAGCGCAGGCTAACGGTTTTTAATTTAAAAACTTCAGCCCACACCTTACAATAGACTTCTCCAATATACTTTTGAGCACCATACGGACTTTTTGGTCTAGCTGGCATTGACTCTACGATAGGAAGAATATCCTGATCTCCGTAAGCCGAGCTGGATGCGGAGTAGATGACTTTTCCAACTTTATGTTTAGCTGAAGCCATCAAAACATTGAGTGTACCAGTTACATTTACTTCATGAGTCTCTTCGGGGTGTTCAATCGAGTATTGTACTCGAGGCAAAGCGGCCAGATGGAAAATAACCGCAGCAGAAGCAAAAAGAGGTTCTATTTCATTTATCTTTCGAATGTCGGCAATATGTAAGTGGGCGCCGGCTGGCACTCGTTCTTTTTCACCGCCCGAGAGATTGTCGATAATATGCACGTCATAACCGAGAGTTACCAATCGTGTCGCTAAGTTTGAGCCAATAAAACCCGCGCCACCAGTAACAATCACTTTTTGTTTCATAGTAGTCAGTATATCACTGACAAGAAAAAACGAAAACAAATCCTCCGCGGCGTACTCGCCGCGGAGGATTTTGTTGACTTTCGGCCTTGACCGAAGAGAGTACTTCGGTCCGCACGATTTATATAGTCGTTTACTCCTTATAAATCGGCGCCTAAACCCCACTCCTCGATAACAACGTCTTGATCGTCTGTAGGGCAATCTTCAAATCAAGCAACAGTGAACGATGTTTAATATAGTACAAATCATACGAAAGCTTTGTTCGAGTCAAATCGCGATTGGCAAGACCTTTTGGTGGGTCTTTTTGATAGAGCTGTGCCCACCCAGACAAACCAGGCTTGATCAAATGACGCACATTATAATACGGAATCTCGTTTTCATAGACAGAAACGTACGCGGGAAGCTCTGGCCGTGGACCAATCAGCGACATGTCTCCGAGAAGTACATTCCAAAGCTGAGGCAACTCATCAATACGAGTTTTTCTCAAAAAAGGTCCTACTTTAGTAAAAGTATTCTGTACGCCAGCACCATTATTCCCCCCATCATCTATCGACATGGTTCGGAATTTAATAGTCTGTATCACTCGATTATTTTTACCAATTCTATTTTGCACAATAAATAACGAACCTCCATCATCGAGCTTTATCGCAACATAAACAAATGGATACAAAATCAGAGAAATAAGGGCAAGAAAAAGCGATAACACAATATCCATCGTTCTCTTGAGCACATCATAGAGCACTCGCGGACTAGTCGAAACGTGTTGCAAAAACCAGCCATGACGCACGAGCGAAACCGGCACACGATCAAACACATCTTCATACATTTTGTGCATATCAATAAAACGCACCTGAGAAAAAATGAGATTGTACAAATACGGCAAAATCGGTAAAGATTTTTGATTATCCGCGTCAATAGCCACAAGCGTAATAGCATTGCTTGAAATCTGACGAGAAAGCTCTATGGAGAAATCATCTGGGTGGATATTCTGTAGATCAATGGAAGATACAAAAGAAACATTATATCGAGGATTCCGATTTACCTCCTCCATCAGTTCTCCCATTTCCGCTCCACTACCGACGATCAGTGCATTTTCTTTCTTTCGAACGCCAAATAGAGGAAACAGCATTAAACGCCAAAGAAGTAATACACCAAAAGAGATAAGTGCATAAATAAAGAGATTGATCTTTGGTGTAATACTTACTTCTGCAAACTGAGGAATGAAATAGAAAAATAATACCGAAATACCGGTGTTTGCGAGCACTGAATTGAAAATAATATTTGGTAAGTCATGTTTCAGCACCGTCGCATGCTTTTCATAGAGGCCAGCAATAAAGAAAACCAAAATCGACAATGCAAAGATTACCCAAAAAGCTTCAAAGTGTGAGCTGAGCCTTCCTGGTTCAAAATCACTTCCATATCTGACAAACAACATCAGCCAGAGACTACCAGCTAGGAATAAAAAGTCTCCTATTGCAAGTAAAATCGGCTCTTTTTTATTCGAAATATTCATTGATAGATATGATATACCAAAGCAAAATAAAAGAAAATGGGGACTTTCCAATAGCCCTTTCGAGTGCTATTCTAAGACTATTATGGAACGACCAGGAAAACAGAAAATCCTCTACCTGATCACCAAGTCGAATTTTGGTGGAGCACAGCGGTATGTGTATGATCTGGCTACCAGACTTCCAAAAGAATCGTTTGATGTGCGGGTCGCTTGTGGTGGAAATGGAGTACTTACCGAAAGACTCCAGGCAGAAGGCATACTAATTCTTATTATACCAAATCTGATACGTAATGTCAATGTATTCCAGGATATCTTGGTTTTTAGCCATATTTTGAGCCTTTTACGAAAGGAGCGTCCAGACATTATCCACCTCAATAGTTCAAAGATTGGAGGACTCGGCGCACTGGCCGGACGGCTCGTGGGGGTAAAAAAAATCATCTTTACCGCACACGGTTGGGCGTGGCACGAGAGTCGCTCCCCATTTTCTCGAGCGATTATTAAAACTTTACATTGGATCACTGTTTTGCTCTGTCATCATGTCATCACAGTTGCCGAAAAAGAGCGGGCTGAGATGGCGGAAATGCCGTGGACAAAAAACAAGCTCATCGCAATACATAATGGCATCGGAGCAATAGATTTTATAGAAAAGGCTACCGCGCGGGATTTTTTGATTACCAAAAATCCCGCTCTTACGACATATAAAAACTCTCTCTGGATCGGAGCCATAGGTGAGCTGCACAAAAACAAAGGATATGAATATCTGCTCGAAGCTTTTGGGAACCTAGCAAGAACCGTTCTTGCTAAGAATGTCCCACTCGTCATTATCGGTGAGGGAGAGGAGAGACAAAGACTTGAAAACCTAGCAAGGACGGTCCTTGCTAAAAATGCGACCGCGAGTCAGACTGAAAAGGTATTCTTTCTCGGCCAAATTCCAGACGCCTCAAGATATCTCAAGGCTTTTGATGTATTCGCCCTCACTTCTATCAAAGAAGGCCTGCCCTATGTCCTCCTCGAGGCAGGCCTCGCCGGTCTACCTGTCGTCGCCTCCGACATCGGAGGTATCTCTGAGATTATTGAAGACAAAAAGACCGGAATACTCACAAAATCCCGCGATGCCCTCGTCATCGCGGACTCCCTCTCCTTCCTCCTAGACAACGCCCACCTCCGCCAGTCCCTCGGCACTGCCCTACAAGCTTCCGTCACCCAAAACTTCCCTGTGGAAAAGATGCTCAAAAACACTTGCGCCGTTTATACAAAATGATATAAT
>CALRBR010000007.1 GCA_943354385.1 Candidatus Tayloriibacteriota bacterium | reverse complement strand
TCGTCATCGCGGACTCCCTCTCCTTCCTCCTAGACAACGCCCACCTCCGCCAGTCCCTCGGCACTGCCCTACAAGCTTCCGTCACCCAAAACTTCCCTGTGGAAAAGATGCTCAAAAACACTTGCGCCGTTTATACAAAATGATATAATGTCTCTATGTCTGTAGAATTTAATGACGAATCAAATCAAATCTCCCAAAGGCGGAGTTCGGAAAATAATCGTCCACCAAAGCTCGTCACCTGGCTTTTAAAAATTGGTGTTGCAAAAAACGAGAGCCAAGCGAACTATGTTCTGATTGGGGTTGCTATTGTTGCATTTATCTTGTCATTTTACCTTTGGGGTGGGTTTTTAGTCCCTGCGAAAAAATTTCAGGGACCTACCCTGGAAGAAATTTTAAAGGTTTCTCAAAGCCCAACACAACAACAACAATGAGATTAAGTAATAAAAAATCTGGTTTTACACTCATAGAGCTACTTGTGGTTATAAGTATTATTAGTCTGCTATCAAGTGTAGCTCTCACTGGTCTTTCAAGAGCCCGCGCCAAAGCAAGAGACAGTAAAAAGGTACAAACCATGATTCAGTTAAGAACCGCCGCGGAGCTTTTTAGAGCATCAAATGCTAATGCCTCATACCCACCTAGTATAGGTGAACTAAAGTCCTTTATGAGCGACCCTAGCTTGGACGTCAGCATGTTCCTTTATTTACCTTCAAACGTTCCGTTTTTAGCTAATTTTAGATGTGGAACATCTCCAATTAGCTACCTCCTCTATGCGCCGGTTAATACAATGGAGACTTCTGTAAATTTGCCTGTTCTTTCCTCAAACGGTACTCCACTTTCCCCCACAATATACTGTATCACTTATTAAAATATTCAAATGACGATAGTCGGACTAGCGTCATTTTTTACTTCCCAGAGTAATGGGGCCAGCCACCATTCTTTATTGAAAAGTGTGTTGTAATTTATCCATCACCTTTTTTAACTTTACACCTTCAATTTTAAATTTTATTTACACTCCCAAAAACTCATTCTTCATCAGGTCTTTATGCGCAGCACGACTATAGCGACGCATTCCCATGAGGATTCCTAGCGCAGAAAACTCGGTCAAAATATGTGATCCACCATAGCTCATAAAAGGCATCACGAGGCCGGTGACTGGCAGGAGGCCGATATTCATGCCCACATTGATACAAAAGTGCGCCATAAAATAAATGGCCAGACCGATACCAAAGAGTATCTCGAAGTTAGTCGCACCATAAAGTGCATTGGCCAAAATTCGCCAAATAACCACCGCGTAAAGCCCAAAAAGAAGCAGTACGCCGACAAATCCCCATTCCTCAGCAAAAGCGGCAAAGATAAAGTCGGTCTGGTACTCTGGCAAGAACTTCAGCCGAGACTGCGTTCCGTACCCCACCCCTTTGCCCCACACCTGGCCTGAGCCAACCGCAATAGTCGACTGGTAAGCATTGTAGCCTGTGCCACGCACATCATTGAGCGGACTCAGAAAGTTCTTTACTCGTTGCTTTTGATAGTCCTTGAAACCATAACTCCACAAACCACCGAAAGCGATAAGCCCAACAAGTCCCACGAGAAGCAAATGTCTTTTGGAAATACCTGATACGAGAACCATACCTAGCCAGAGTAAAAAGATGGTCACCGCTGAGCCAAAATCTGGCTCGAGAAGGATCATAGCAAAAATCACGAATGCATAGAAGCCAGAAACAAGAATGTGTCGTACATTGGCTATTTCGATGTGTCGACGAGAAAAATATTTGGCTAAAATGAGGATCACCACAATTTTTATCGGATCTGACGGCTGAAAAGAAAAAAGACCAAAATCAAACCAGCTTTGTGACCCTTTTACCATCTTTCCCGCTACAAAAAGTGACAAGAGAAGTGTGCAAGCGAAAGCAAATAAAGCAACGATCACCCGTGTTCTTTTCAGGAAACGGAAATCAATAAAACTAAGTATAAAAAATAGGGCTACCCCCACAGAAATCCATACCACCTGTCGAGCAAAGAAAGCACTTTCACCTAGAAATGAGTTCATAGTAAAAAGCCCTGCTCCACAAATCGGAACAATCGCGGCCAAGAGTAGCCAGTCAATCGACCACTTTCTCACATCTCCCGAGGCTGTATTTTCAGGAACAAGTTTTAGTAATAGTTCTTTCATTTTTGGGTAGGTTTAGGATTCCCAATTCACGAATAAAAATCCTCCGTCTCGAGTACTCGCCGAGTCGATCGTTTGTGATCGACACCTGTGGACGGCCTCCTTTAAAAAAGGAGGAATTAATCTGTACCCAATTCTCCCTTTTCTAAAGGGAGCACCGACAGTACTCTGGCGTGGAGGGATTTAAGTTTCAAATCCCTCGGCTTGGAGACTGCCGAGTCGATCGTTTGTGATCGACACCTTTAGACGGCCTTTACAAATGGAGAATAGATGCGCACTCATTCTACATTTCTTAAGGGTTTCACCTCTAAAAACTTACTTCAATTTAACCGTCGGAATAATATCGATCCGGTACGCCTTTTTCGAAAATGGCTGAGGCCAGGTGAATACGATATCTGACACAGCACCACTTGCGAGACCATCTAGCTCAGTTTTTGAAAAGGAAATAGCGTTATCGTCCACATCGTACAAAATCGCTACAAAAGTTGTCTTTCCGATGGAAAGTGCTAACTTATTTTCAACTACCGCACGAAGCCTCGGCGCAGACGATTCGTTTTCAAGTATTTTATCACTTATCACAATACCCCGATCCACACTCGCGGTGCGATACCACTGTGGAGGAGCTATAAATTCAAATGTCACTCTATTAGGTACACGCTCAGAGGTCACTACCCCATCTTCAAACACCGCGACACTTTTATGAGGAGGAATATCGACCCGACCTGTCCTTTCACGAATAAGTACACCGCCTGCGTCGTAAAGTTTGAATCTATACGGTACTTGTTTGGCCGCCCCGTCAAGGTTGTTGTTCTCAACATACGCGACAACATTGTACACACCTTTTACTACTGACGCTGAACGCGCCCAGAGGACGATAGGCTGGAAAAATTGAGAATTACAGAGGCGTGAACATGGACCACCGCAGTCAGTTCCCAGCTCCCCCTGATTTTGTTTGCTATCAATACATGAAGGTGGCTCATACACTACGAAAAAAGTTGGTAGGCCGAGAAAAATAATAACACCGAGCGCTGCAATACTAAAATACGTGAGTTTTCTTTTTGTTGCCCAAGAAGCCATGAGAGTATCATACAGCAAATTACAAATTTCGTCGAAGGTACCCGGAAAAAGTGTGCGGATACGCACCCACCGAAAATCAGTAGATTTTCGGGGGTTATGGTTTCAAAGGCTAAACGCCACGTTTAGCCGTTTAGCGAGCCTCTGTAGAGCCGTTCTGTAAAAACACCGTATACAACAAAATCACACAGTTTTCTGTGTGTAATAAGAGGCATTAAACCTCTTTTTGCAATTTCGACTCGGACGCTGTGTACGAGAGTACTCGTCCACGCGCTCCTCGCTCGTTGCAATAAACAAAATGGCACCAGGATTTGCGTGGATGGATGCCGGTCGAGAAACAAATGAGGCTTGCGACTAAGATGTACGAATAGTACTCCGCAGAAGCAAACGAGTGCAGTGACGAAGACCCGCGCCATTCACGCGAATCCTGGATTAAATACTCTGTACTGGCGGCTAGCTACTTTCGCCCCGAGGGACTATCATCGCCTCAACTACGTTTCACTGCCGTGTTCGGAATGAGAACGGGTGTTTCCATAGCGACGAACCACCAGAACATAGGATTCAATCTTTTTTTTCTCGTCGAGCGGAGGCGAGGAGGACACTAGGCGAAGCTGTGCGTAGTGCAAACTTTTCCCAACTCGATTTTTTTGTTTAAAAACTACTACATAGACCGATTTCTTTTTTCGTGAAATCGGTGGATTAGCGCCAGTTGGACTTGAACCAACGACCTCTAAGGTATTCACCGCAGTATGGCGACCCGCGATTACTGCCCTTAGTGCTCTACCATCTGAGCTATGGCGCTGTCCAAAAAAACCAAAGAACAAATGGAATGGTGATCTCGGCTGGATTTGAACCAGCGACCTATAGGTGTCCCTAATTTTCCGCAATCTATAACGACCGCAGGACTACCTCCCTAGCGCTCTGCCAGGCTGAGCTACGAGACCACGAAAAAAAAGTGAGTCGGATCGACGGGGCTCGAACCCATGACCTCTAGGAGTAAACACAGGTATGGGCTGGAAAACCTCCTAGCGCTCCACCATCAAAGCTACAACCCGACTCACCAAATTCCACGTAGTAGTTTTCAAACATCAATCATACTTATTTCGAATTGGTTGTGTAAACAAATAATTGCTTTCGCACCAGATAGAGCACAAGCCCTACCTGCTGTGATTTTTAAATTTCCTAATAGGAATCGACTAATTAGTACTTCACGACTAAGCACCTTACGGTGCGTACATCTAAAGCCTATCAACGTGATCATCTCTCACGTGTCTCAAACGATTCCTAATCTTGGAGTTGGCTTCCCGCTTAGATGCTTTCAGCGGTTATCCATTCCGAACATAGCTACTCTGCGGTGCCCTTGGCAGGACAGCAGATACACCAGAGGTTCGTTCACTTCGGTCCTCTCGTACTAGAAGCAAATCTCCTCAAGAATCAACGCCTGCAGAAGATAGGAGACCAACCTGTCTCACGCTTGTTACCAGAGATTACTCTCTGCAATGGACTGGAGCTTGTTCCCAAATTTTCGCTAGAAAATTTGGGAGTGTTGACGTTCAGTCTCTACGGGTCACGAACAGTCTTTAGTTTTTAGTCCTTAGTTTTTAGAAAAGGAGATTTTACCCTCCCCATCTATCAACTATAAACTATCCACTACTAACTACTATGTTCCCTCGGTATTAGCCAACACTGGGTATGTTTAGGCCTCCACCGATACTAGTCAACTTGATCTTCACATATTGCTATGTGGGACCGCCGTGTTTGATTGATCTACTTCCTAACTATTTTTAATATAAACGAAAATTTCGATGGGATTCAGACTGTTCAATGGTCAAAATTTAACCACTAAACGGTCTGAACCCAGCTCGCGTAACTTTTTAAATGGCGAACAGCCATACCCTTGGGAGCTTCTCCACCCCCAGGATAAGTTGAGCCGACATCGAGGTGCCGAACTGTGCCGTCGATATGAACTCTTAGGCACAACCAGCCTGTTATCCCTAGAGTAGCTTTTATCCGATAATCTTCCACCGCGTCTAATGCGAATGGTCGGTTCACTATGTTCTGCTTTCGCATCTGCTTGACAAGTACGTCTCACAGTTAAGCCAGCTTATGCCATTACACTATCGCCATGGTTTCCATTCACGGCTAGCTGACCTTAATAAACTCCTCCGTTACTCTTTAGGAGGATAGCGCCCCACTAAAACTGCCCACCAGATAATGTCCCTGTGCGTTTTTGCCGTACAGGTTAGAACATATATTTTTAAAGAATGGTATTTCACTTGCGGATCCATGCACCCCGAGAGATACACTTCAAATCCTCCCATCTACGCTACGCATCAAAAACATATGCTCAATATCAAGCTGCAGTAAAGCTTCTAGGGTCTTTTCGTCTAACTGCAGGTAACCGGCATCTTCACCGGTACTGTATTTTCACCGAGCTATTCTCCGAGACAGTTCCCCAGTCATTACACTATTCGTGCACGTCAGAACTTACCTGACAAGGAATTTCGCTCTTCTATTCCTCAAAGAAGGACTCTATCTTCACCCAAACATTTAAAATGTCTTAGGGTGTATGGCGTTGGTGCTCTTTTTAACCATATCTGGACTAACACTGTATTACTACAGTATAGGTAGCTTCATTTTTTGTAATTGACTTCACTGTCAAACTATTTATCTTTTCCTATAACAGTCCCAGTCCTTGTGTCTCCGCTTTCGCAAGAGACACAACCTTAGGACCGTTATAGTTACGGCCGACATTCACCAGGGCTTACAACATCCAGCACTACAATCTTGCGACCATAGTACCACCGTCGTTTGACCTTCTGGCATTGGTCAAGTGTCACCCCCTATACATCCTCTTACGAGTTCGCAGGGAGCTGTGTTTTTGATAAACAGTTGCCAGGGATACTTTCGCTGCGGCCCGTATTGCTACGGGCAAGCCATATTCCGAAGTTACGGCTGCTTTTTTGCCGAGTTCCTTGGAGAAAAATCACTCGTTCGCCTTACTCTACTCGAGCTGATCACCTGTGTCGGTTTGCGGTACGGTGTACTGTGCGTTATGCTTAGAGATTTTTCTTGAAAGCGTGCTTTGTATAATTTACCCGAGCGAACCCGAGCATCTTCATATCGCTTGGAGCGTGATTAAACACAGACTTCCGGATTTTCCTGGAAATCACCCTTACGACACAAACGCAAATCCAATAATGCGCTACACATACTACCCTTCGTCATCCCGTCGCACGCACAATACGTCATGGAATATTAACCATGTGTCCATCGAGTACGGCTTTCGCCATTCCCTTAGGCCCGACTAACCCTTGGCTGATTTACATAGCCAAGGAAACCTTGATCTTTCGGCGTGCAGGTATCTCACCTGCATTGTGGTTACTTGTGCCAACATTCTTACTTCGCAACGCTCCAGTATGGGTCACCCCTTTACCTTCAGTGCAGTTGCGAATACTCTCCTACCAGTGCATACGTCCGAAGACATATGCAATCCTCAGTTTCGGTACTATGTTTAACCCCGATTATCTGCGGCGCAAATTCTCTCGATGAGTGAGCTGTTACGCTTTCTTTAAATGATGGCTGCTTCTAAGCCAACATCCTCATTGTTTGAGAAAACTTACCACCTTAAGCGTACTTAACATAGATTTAGGGACCTTAAATGGAGATCCGGGCTGTTTCCCTTTTGACCAATGGAGCTTAGCCCCCACAGTCTAACTGCCAGAAAATTTACTTTGAGTATTCGGAGTTTGATAGGTCTCGGGATCTTTCGACCTGTCAAGACCTTCCAGTGCTCTACCCCTCAAAGGTAATTCCGACGCTAGCCCAAAAGCTATTTCGGAGAGAACCAGCTATTACCAGGTTCGATTAGCTTATCACTCCTTATCACACGTCATCCGAGAGTATTGAACGGCTCACCGGTTCGGGCCTCCCTCTCGATTTCTCGAGAGTTCACCCTGCGCATGACAAGCTCACCTGGCTTCGGGTCTAATGTATACTACAGACGCGCTATTAACACTCGGTTTCCCTGCAGCTCCATCCGGTAAAGGACTTAGCTCGCAGCATACATTAACTCGTTGGCTCATTCTTCAATAGGCACGCAGTCACGGTGTCTCACTTTTACGAATAAAAATCTAAAGATATCTGCTGTATTAAATTCTCCCTTTTCTAAAGGCCGTCTACAGGTGTCGATCACAAACGATCGACTCAGCAGGCTCCAGGCCGAGGGATTTCAAATCCTCTGTCTGGGGTACCAGCCACCTCCTTTAAAAAGGAGGAATAATTCAACACAATACATCTTTCAGTTTTTCCTCGCACAAGCGAGACACCGCTTCTACTCCTTGTAAGCATATGGTTTCAGGTCTATTTCACCGCCCTTGACGGGCTACTTTTCACCTTTCCCTCACGGTACTAGTTCACTATCGATCTTGAAGAGTATTTAGCCTTACCGGTTAGTTCCGGCAGATTCCCCCGAGCCATTCGTGTCTCGAAGTACTCAAGAATGAAAGCAATAGAGATAGTATATTTTCGTTCACGGGACTATAACCCTCTAGGGTATATCTTTTCAGATATCTAAACTAATACACTATTTTTTGACTCTACTTCTATAAATAGAACGCTCTCACCTTACAACCCCCACTTTCTTGCGAAAGTAGGTTTGGGCTCTTTCCTTTTCGCTCGCCGCTACTTAGGAAATATTGTCCTTGCGGACATTGTTTTCTGTTCCTCCAGGTAATGAAATGTTTTACTTCCCTGGGTATGCTCTCTGTATTGCTACAGAGTCTCGTGACAAGCACGAGGGGTTTCCCCATTCGGAAATCTTCGGATCAAAGGTTGCTAGGCACCTCCCCGAAGCTTATCGCAGCCAGACCGCGTCCTTCATCGCCTCTTCAAGTCAAGGCATCCACCATATGCTCTTAATTTCCTATTAGGAAATTTAAAAACCACAATTATTTACTTACAATCGTCTGCGGTGATTGCTCACCACAAACTTACCAATTCGCTGTATCAGATCCTGATTGAAAACCTGATACAGGTTTTGTACTGCGTTTCCGCAGTACAGCTATCTATCGTACCGAAAAGACCCACGCGTATACCCAAAATGAGTACACCGCAAGTTGATACGACGATAGGATTTATTTTTCAAAGTGACGGTCGTTTCGGACAAAAAATCCGCTTTTTTAAGCGGTTCTAAAAACAACAGAAAAATATCCGTTATTCCTAGCGCTTAATTAAGTGATTCTTCAACATATTCAGGTAACGCACAGTATATACTAAGGGGTTTTTATTGTCAAACACTTCGCAACTAGATACCAAAAAAGAGCACGAATAAATCCCTGGTGGGATTTTTCTCCGTCTCGGCTACCCGCCTGCGAAGTCTCTTTTTTGATGATATTGCTCCGCGACACCGGAAATTTTTTAGTAAAAAATTTCCGGTGTTTAGGATACAATAAATAATACCGTTCGTACAAGACCGCTTTGTCCTCACCGGAACAGGATCATGATATACTTAATCTGTGAAAAAAATATTTTGGATTATTTTAATCTTTTGTCTACTGGGGATTATCTACCTTGTTCTTGGCTGGTTTGGTATTGTACCCATTAGGCACTGTGATGTAGTCATGATCGAAAATGGCTTTCTTGAATTCTGTGAGTGGTATCCCGGACTACAAAGAACTTACTAGACACTAGTTGTGTTTAAAGTATGCTTCCAAAACAAAAAATCTTGCCGTTAAAACGGCAAGATTTTTTGTTTTAAAAACCCAGATTCTTCTAAAAAGAAAAACTATTTTCGAGATGCAATCTCCTGGCGAAGTCGGTCGATTGCTTTTGCTGCAGCCTCTTGTCCACCAAGACCGAAAGCGAGACCCACAGCGAGAGAAAGTGCTACTACCAAGCCGAGGAAGATGGTCTGGATCAGCTGTCCTGCAATCCCTACCTGCTGAAGTGCCACGAGAAGAGTAAATATCCAAATAGACCACCGAGTAAGGGTACCTAGTAGGTTTGCCTGCATCACATTGGTTGCCTTTGCACCACCCACCACCACCTTGCCCATAAAATCAGCTACAAGTACACCAACGATAAGCATAAGTACCGCGACGATCACTCGAGGAAGATAGTTTACTACTACCGCGAGGAAAAATTCGTTAACCTGTGCAAGACCGAGTACATTGAGTGAAGCTACCAAAAAGACGATAACAACAAACCACTGTACGAGTGTACCGAGGAATTTACCTGAGTCTAGATTAAGGTCTGCTCGCTTGAGCACACCTTCTACCCCTGCACTAGCAAGCAGCGAGTCAATCTTGACTGCTCGAATGAGGTGTACAATTAATCTCTTAACAAATGCCGCGACGATACAGCCAACGATAAAAATAACTAGCGCAAACGCAAACTTTGGTACAAAGTTTGCGACTCCTGCCCAAATACCTGATGCGGGCGCCATCAACTCAACTAATTGATTTTGGTTCATATTAAATATTAAATAATTATCTGTTATAGAGCCTTTTGTGATCCATTGGAGCGCAAAAGGTTCATAGTAATAATGAAAAATAGACACTGATTCGACCACTACCTAGATTATAGCATGAGCTGAAAATATACCTAGTGCACAATACCTATCTTATCCACAACCTTGACATGAGGAAAATCGAGTATGTCTCGGATCAATTTGTCATAGACACCTAGCCTGTACTGAAAATCAGGTGTCTCGAAGGCAGCATAGCGGATCTCCTTACCTATTTCTGCCTCAAGAGACTTTATTGACTTTTCGAGAGATGCTGGTTTAAGATTATCTGCCACTATGAGCAGGTCTACTCGACTCTCCCAATCCTGAATAAAGATACCTGACACGATGACTGCCCTGATTTTACCTACTGGCCCAAAATGTTTCGCAATATCCTCGTGAGTCTTCATGCTGACCGTAATCAGAAGATTTTTAAGGGCTAGAAGATACGGAAAGCTAGCATCCAGATACCACCCCGTAACACGAAGCTTTTTAATACTGATTTTCTTTCCCTTTTTCTTTGAAACCTCCTGAGTGACCTGTTTTCTCTTTACCAAACCGATCTTCTCAAACACAGCGATATGTTCCTTAAACTCTTTTGGGGTAACTTTTGCACGAGAAGCAATGTCTTCTGCACCAAAAGCCTGTTCTGTATTAAACAGAAAAAGACGAAGTATTTTCACCCGCGCTTCTGTGCCAAACAGTTTCTCAAGTATTTCCATAGTGGTGTTAGTATACCTTAAGTGCGCCTCGTCTCACAGTTTACCAAAACAAAATTATGTTGTCCGCAGAGACCTTAGGGGGATTTTTCTGCTACATTTGGTGCCTAACAAAAACCTTTTTCTCAAACAGATGAAAATCAGCAAAAACATCTAAATAACCTCGAGCAGAGCCGTCGTTTAGGTTAAAGGCTCAACGGTACACCGTTGAGCCTTTAACCATGTTTTTATACCCCGAATTACGAAAGGCGTTGAAGGTGGATCTTTTTCTAGGGGCTCGCAGGCGGGTAGCCGAGATTTCAGGAAAAAATTACCAAATTTTTATCCGTACCTCGTCGACAGATGCCTATCCCTAACCGATAGGCCTAAAAAAGCTGTACCGAGAAAATATTTCTTAATTATACCACCTACTTTACCGCCACTTCTTTCTTGAATGGGAAGCCGAGAAGCTCGAGAAAAGCAATCGTCTCTTTTTTATTGTTTGAGGTGGTCACGATAGTCGCTGAAAGGCCAAACACATCCTTTAGGTCTTCGTCTGAAGTCTCTGGGAAAATAGTGTGCTCTCGCATACCGACTGTGTAGTTACCCATCTCATCTACCGCCTTTGGAGAAATACCTCGAAAGTCACGAGTTCGTGGCAAAGCAACGTTTACAAGCTTCTCAAGGAAGTCATGCATTCGCTTGCCTCGTAGAGTAATCTGATATCCTACTGGATCTCCTTCACGGATCTTGAAAGCAGCGATAGATTTCTTTGAACCCTTCTTCGCAGCCTTCTGGCCAGTAATCTTTGCAAGTCGATCGCCCACGAGCTCCTGCTTCTTCTTATCTTTGATTGAGCCGATACCACTTGAGATACAGACTTTCACCAATCGCGGTGCCTGCATCTTATTTGTATATGCAAAAGTTCCTTTGAGTGCCTCAAAAGCTCCGAGTTCTTTTTCCTTTAGTGTTTTAAAATTCGTAGTCATGATAGTAGCGATAGATTATGCTTTTTTGACCATCTTTGCAACCTTCTTTGTTTTCTTCACATCAGCAAGCCGAACATTTGATACATGAATGGGCATCGCTTTTTCAATCACTTGCCCCTTTTGACCGCTTTTTGTCGGACGCTGGTGTTTTTTTACCATACCAACACCCTCGACAACAATCTTGCCTTCTTTTGGGATGGCCTTTACTACCTTTCCTATCTTGCCCTTATCCTTGCCGGCAATCACTATTACATTGTCATTTTTATGTATCTTCATGGTATTTATACTATTTCTGGAGCGAGTGAAGCGATTTTCTGATAACCTTTCTCTGTCAATTCTCGAGGAATCGGGCCGAAGACACGTCCAGCTACGGGGTCTTTCTTGCCCTTTTCGATAATCACCACTGCGTTTTCGTCAAAACGAATGTAAGATCCATCAGATCGTCTGTACGGCTTTGTCTGTCGTACCACTACTGCCTGGAGAACATCTTTCTTCTTGATTGCCTTTCGAGGTTCTGCTCGCTGTACAGAAAGCACTACCGTCTCACCGATACATGCCCAGCGCTTACCGGCACTGCCAAGCACTTTGAAAATACGGCCAACTTTGGCGCCGGAGTTGTCTGTGATGCGTACGATTGATCTTGGTTGAATCATAAAATTATATAAAAATTAGAGCACTCGAAAATGCTTATCTTTTGAAATCGGTCGGGTCTCCTCGATGTCTACCTTGTCCCCTACCTTCTTGGTATTGCCGGCATCATGAGCCTTGTATTTCTTTCTAAGATTCAAAAACTTCTGATACTTTGGGTGTTTGACATATCTTTCAACGAGCACCACAATAGTGTCCTTCATTTTGTCAGACACCACAACACCAGAAAGAACTTTCTTCTTTCCTGCTGTTTCAGTATTCTTCTGTGTTGTTGTGGTATTCATGTTTATTATTTAGTCTTCTTACTTGTCATTTCAGTCATCACTCGGGCAATATCTCGCTTAATGGCACTCGCCTCTTTTACATTTCGAGTCTTGCTTCCTGCAACACCGAAACGAAAGACTCGAAGAGCCTCCCTCTTTTCTTTGAGAGTCTTCACGAGATCTGCGTCGTTCATTTTCTTAAATTCTGACATATTTTTGATATTATTGCAAGTTATCTACTATCCTAGGATGGCGCGACTGACAATGCGAGTCTTAACCGGAAGCTTCGTCCCCGCCTTTCGGAGAGCCTCTTTTGCGACCGTCTCATCTACGCCGTCAATCTCAAAAAGCATTCGGCCGGCATAGACAGGAAAAACAAATCCTACTGGATCTCCTTTTCCCTTACCCATCTTTACTTCCGCAGGCTTTACGGTAAATGGTCGATCCGGGAAAATTCGCACCCATACTTTTCCTGACTTAGTCGCATATCGTGCCATCACCTTTCGAGCAGCCTCGATTTGGTTTGAGGTCATTCGAGCATATCCAAGTGCTTTGAGACCGTATGATCCAAAAGCAAGGGTAATACCTCGAGTTTCAGGAGTCACCTTCTTTGGATTCTCTCGGCCGGTATGCCACTTTCTAAATTTTACTTTTTTAGGGAATAACATTGTAGTATTTATTTAGTCTTTGCATTAGCAAATATATTGCCTTTGTAAATCCAGACCTTGATACCAATATCACCGTAGGTCATGTGTGCCTTTTCTCGATGAAAATCGATATTTGCGCGGAATGTCTGGAGTGGAATACGACCCTTTTTGAGGTCCTCTACTCGAGCCATATCAGCACCACCGAGGCGACCGCCGAGGCGGATTTTCACACCCTGTACGTCACGGTTGGCCATTACTTTTTCTACAGTTTGCTTCATAACACGTCGGAATGGGAGACGCTTCTCCAGTCCTTCTGCGATCATGTACGACACAATAGCTGCACTTGATTCAGGACTTCGTACTTCCTCAATATCCATTTTGATTTCCTGAGTCTGAGGAATGCCCTTTTTAGCGAGGTGTTTTACCACTGCGTCGCGGAGCTTTACTACACCGTCCCCTGCCCGGCCGATAATCATACCTGGTCGAGAAGTTTTGATTATAATTCTGAGAGTTTTCTGACTTCGTTCAATATCAATACCTGCTACATAGTAACCACGGAGCTTCTTTTCGAGGAATTCTCGCGTAGTGATATCACACAGAAGGAAATTTTTGTATTGGGTCTTCACGCCAAACCATCGAGATTTCCAATCCCTGATAATACCTAGTCTATGTGCGTATGGATGTACAGAGTGTGACATAATGGTTATTTTTTAGCTTCAGCTTTTGGGGCCTTTACTGCTTTTACTGGGGCAGATTTTACATCCTTTGCAGGAGCTTTGAGCGCTTTTGCAGACTTTTTATTAGTACCCCCGACTTTCTCAGCAAGCACAAGTCTAACATGACTAGTTCGCTTGTGAATAGGAAACGCTCTACCTCGAGCTCGTGGCATTCGTCGTTTTAAAACTGGACCTGAGTCCACTCGGAGTTCTTTTATAAAAAGGTTTTCTTTGTCTAGAGAGAAATTGTTCTTTGCATTTGCTACTGCGGAGTTGATAAGTGTCGCAATAGGACCAGATGCACGCTTGCTCACAAACTGAAGCATAACGAGTGCCTCGGTTACCGACTTACCTGAAAGCAGGGTCGCCACGAGGCGGACTTTTCTAGGAGACTGGCGATAATTGTTGAGTAGTGCGATGACCATAGTAGTATATTATTTTTTAGCGGGAGTTTCCGCCTTTGCAGATTTAGCTGCGGTAATTTCAGCCTCCTTTTTCTTGAGTTCGAGCTCTTTCTGCATTTTACCTCCGTGTCGAAAGAACTTCTTTGTGTGTGAAAATTCACCAAGTCGATGACCCACCATTTCTTCGGTGACGAGCACTTCGAGATGCTGTTTGCCGTTGTGGACACCAAACGCAAAACCAACCATTTCTGGAGAAATCTGACTTCGACGCGCCCAAGTCTTTATAACCCCGGTTTCAATCGGTCTTTTACCTGCTATTTTTTTGAGCAGTTTCTCGTCTACGTATGGGCCCTTTTTAAGTGATCGAGTCATTATGAAAGAAAACAAGCTCAATGAGCCAGTGCGTACCATCATAGCAAATGGTAAAATAAAGTCAAATCTCCAACGTGAATTGCTAATCCCAACACTTAGGTTATCCCCCTAGAGTAGTTTAGGTCAGTCGGACCAAACTAAACTACTCTCCAGCCAACACAATAAAAACAAAATAAAAATACCGGCTAAGCCGTTTAAAATAACTTTTTTCATATACTAAATATTATTTGGCAGTATTTACAACATTGGCCTGTGTGTTCAATTTATCTATCTTGAGATTGCTCTCGTAATAGTATCCCGCCACACTCAAAATCACACCAGCAATCGCAAGAATGACTCCAAACCCAATCGTTGTTTTAAAAAACTTTTTATCGAATAATTTGAGTGTGCTCATGTGATTATTGTACCATACAGACTTTATGTATTTATTCCTCCTTTACTAAAGTAGTTGACTGTAAGGCGGAGGATCTTAAACAAAAAGGTAGAATAACACCCCCTCACCCTAGAAAATTAAATCTCTCATAAACCGCAGGCTTCGACCTGGCCACGATATAAGTGTATCAATAAAACCGCGTGATGTAGAGGTCGCCTCTTCTGGCAAGATAGTAATGACGGAGGCAGTTTGATTTGAGTCTGAAGCTTGCTCATTTTTTGACTTTCCAGCACTCGAAGCATTTGATGGAGACTGCACTACGATTTTTGCTGGCTGGGCTACACTCCGAGTCAAAAGTACCCCCGGCATTAAAACTTTATCCGCGACCGCCCCGTGTTCCCTGTCCCATTCACTACTGAGCGCTATCGCTTTTTGATAAGTGGCATCTGCCGTATCGAGAGAATTAAGTCCGCCAGCCGTGGTCATACCGAGATTTATTGCCAATACAACAGAAGATGTTTTGGTCGCCTGAGCAACTACAGGAGCCTGCCAATGTGCGACCAATTTCCCCGACGGATTATGAAGATTTGCCGAGACATTTGGTCCCGAAGTGACCTTAGTAATTTGATACGGAAAAGCAACTTTTTTGCGCGCGGGAATAATAGTATCAATAGGAAAAGTAAATGATTCCTGACCATTTCTAATACTCCAATTATTTAGATTTATCTCAAAAGCCGAGCGATTGGCTATCTCAATGTATTCCGTACTCGAGGCATTGATCACAAGCTCTGGTGCAACCACTTTTACTACCCCTCGCCACACAGCATTACCTTCAAAAGCTTCGGCGTTCAATACCACGACGTACTCACCTGGAAACAAGTACGTATGCTCAGTTTTTATACCATCATGTGCTGATCCGTCCCCAAAAGACCATAGGTATCTGGTGGGATTTGAAACATTTTTGATGAGTGCAATTTTAGCCTGAAATAAGACTGGCGCACCCACCACAACAAGCCTATCTCTACCCCCAAATATCTCAAACTCTTTTGGCTCAGGATCTTTGGTTACAGAAGTACCTCCGGAATGTGCTGAAGTACTGGCGCTCAAGGAGCTTGATGTCGTAGACGTTGCTGTGGTGCTCGTAGCTGTCACGGAAAGTGCCGTATCACCACCCGCACCACCCCCGGACCCTCCTGTACCCACAATGATAGTCTGTGTAGTTGTCCAAGTTTTCAAAGTAGTACGCGTCAAAACTGTCGCAGTAATGGTGTACGTTCCGTCTACCGAGTCTTTGTAATAAAACGTGCGATTTGACGAATTTTTACTCATCGTCAATATAGTATCCGGAGTCCAAGTCGTGGCGCTAGATGAGAATTCCCCCGTCGCAGAAGAAGAACTGAGGGTAAGGTCCGAGGTCTCATCGAGCTGTTCCGACGTACCTCCAGCATTCTGGGTCTGTAATACCAAACTCTCAGAAACCACTCCTAAAGCCACGCTTCGTGCCGGCGTGGTAAAGCCAACCTGGGTGATATTTACAACCGAGGCAAGCGCAGGATTTGCACTTGTTCCAAAAAACAGAGCTGTTGTTAAAAATAAAAAGGCAAAAGCACTATAAAAGGAGAGTATTTTCAGAAAGATGTTTAAAAGAAGCTGTACAAGAAATCATACCACGACAATATCGCAATCATCTGTGTATAACTTTCACTCTAGCCAAACAATTCTGAGTGGCTACCGATATCAAAAATTGTTATTACACCATCTTTTATATCAACATGGTAAATCAAAAGTAAATCTGCCTTAACATGACACTCATTATACCCCTCGAATATGCCTGACAACTTATGATTTTGGTATTTTTCCTCTAACCGTTCCCCCAACCGTAACTTATGAATTAAAAGTTGAATTTCATTAAGATTGAAATTTCCCGATCGTACCCGTTTTTTAAGAGACTTTTTAAACCTTCTCGAATAAGAAAGCATTCTCACCTTATTTTAAAATATCCTCGAACATTTCTTCAACAGAAGAAAACTTCTTACCATTTCTCTTTATTTCAACAAGCTCCTTCAAATATTCCTCTCCTCGACGGAGCTTATATCCAACAGGTGTCACCGGGGAAAATGGGATTGATTGGGTGGTGATCACCTGTTCCAAAAAAAGCTTCACGCCAGAAGACATGTCGAGGCCGAGACTTTCAAGGGTCTCTTTTGCTTTTCTTTTTGTCTTTTCGTCTATGCGGATTTGTAATGTAGTCATATATGTAAGTATATACTATGTAATGACATTGTCAATACACATATGCCTTTACCCGCTCTCACTAGACCCATATACACAAATAACTCACGTTCGTGAGTTATTTGTGTATTTACGTTATTCAAACAAAGTTCACCCGACTATTTCCCTATCGCCTCTACAAAAGCCGGGTCAGTCTCCACTAGGCCGGGTTTGACGCGTCTCAGGTGCTCTACGAGCTCTAGGGCGCGAGTTTTGTTGCCTGCGAGGAAGCTAGCCTTGGCGAGGTCGTAAGTCGTATCATAGTCATCTGGCTTGGCAGATACAATATCCTCCAAAAAACGCGCCATATTGGCCCAATCCTCCACTCCCAGGTAGTATTTCATGGCTCGCCTAGCAGTATCCTCGTTTTTCTTATACAGTTTCAAACCCTCGCTTGCCCAGCCGGCGGCACTCTCTTTATTACCTATAGAAAAATATAGATTCGCCAGAATATATCTCGGCTCTGAAAGATGAGGCTCTTGGGTAGCGTAGCGCTCTATGACCTCAATCCCCTTTCCATACCACATTACTTTCTCGGAAGATTTCGTCGACAGATCCCCTTTCCGTAGAAAAATATTAGCCTTTAAATACCATGGTTGGATTCGATGTGGTGAGAGCTCTATAGCTCGGTCGAGCACTTTGTTTATTAAATTTTCATCTGGAGTAACCTCCGGTGGAGCGAGCTCGAGTACATGAGCAAAGTAAACTAATGTACGAGCGTCATATGCATATTTTGCAAAGTTTTTCTCGAGAAGACTAGCTGTAAAGTTATACGCCTGTAATCGCTCATCTCCTTTAAGAATATTTACTTGCCTGTCTGTATACATGCTATACGCCTGATAGCCATATTCGAGGTCGGCATACGTGTTGAGAGCAAGACCCTTTTCCATTGAAATATTGGCTCTTTTTACATCGGCAACATGATAGATATAGCCATCAGCTAGCAAGAGATTGGCTCGCATTGGTTGCATCGAAACAGGAATGACCAAGTACAAAATGGCTAGCGCCACCGCCCCTGCCAAAGAATTTTTTATGGCACTTGTCGGCAGCGAAGCGGAGGGGGTGTTATCATCTGTCGCGATAGTCAAAGCAATTAACACAAACAAAAGCCAAAGGGTCACCGCAGTATCAAATACAAAAAGATTTTGTAATGCATAGATGAGTATGATTAAACCTATATAAACACCTACACTCTCCCCTCTTTTATACATTCGTCGTGCGTACATCAGTCCTGAAAGTATGATCAAAATATAGAGCAGTCCACCGACGAGTCCGTACTGTAAAAAATAATCTATAAAAGCATTGTGTGACCGATCGAACCAATGCTCGAGGATAGCACTCGGGTCATATTCCCTATTAAAAACAGTAACAACGTGCTCGCCACCATAGCCTGTGAGGGGATGATCAAATACCGCTCCGCCCAGGTGCTTGGCCAGAAAAAGTCGGCTCGAAACGGTTTCGTCCTGTAAAGAAATAGAAGCGAGGCGACGGACAGGCTCAAAAGAGCTTTGTGAAAGCTGGGCTCGAAATACAATAAATATCATGCCTAGCATAATCACACCAGCAAGAGCTGTTCTGGATAGATTTTTTACTCGTCCACCACCCTTCCATGATTGATGTGCTAGAAAAATAAATCCAATAGTAATGAGAGAAATAATACTCCCTCGAGTAGCGGTCAAAAAGATAATAATAAATTGTAATATAGCCGATATGTATGCAAGGTTTTTCCATACCCTACTCGCAAGGACAGTCCTTGCGACAGCGAGGGTGGCAAAGGCGGTCATTCCGAGATACGAGGCAAGAAAAGCTGCATTACCAAGAGTTCCACCGAGGCGACCACGAGTTATGTCGATACCAGGAATATTAATACCCGAAACGATTTCCACCCACTGAAGGAGTGCTTGAAGCGCCACAAGACTTCCTGTCAAAGCGGTAACTTTTAAAAACTTATTCACAAAATCTTTCCCAGCATAAAGTAAAACGAGGTAGAAAAAAGCCACAACAATAGTCAGTGTCAAAAGTCCGTCCCCTCGATCAAAAGTAGACCAGAAGCTGTGGTAAAAGTTCACACCAGCAAGAGATGTGGCATACGCTACCGCAAGTAGCCCTGCAGGAAGCCATGTGAGCTTTTGTTTAAGTCTTTTAAAATAAAATGGCTGACCGGAGGCAAATAGGTATACGAATAGTGCTACAGCCAAAATCCCCACCGCTCGAAAAATAAAGGTCTTTGGAGCGAGGTATGGATAAAGCATGCCGTCTACGTAGAGTAGCGGTATAAATGCAGGTAGAAACAGTAACCACTTAAATACCTGCCCTAGACGATCATTGAAGTTTTTCATATACAAAAAGTGTAACACAGAGACGCAAAAAAACCACCAGGGTGGGTGGTTTTTTTGCTGAGCTAAACCTTTCGGTCGCCCATGTCGAGCAAAATTCTCGACTAGAGGTATGCGAAGCGATGCTCCGTAAACCTGTCTTCGTTACTCGTTAGAGTTAGAAGTTGTTTGACTTGCTTCCTACTGTGAGTGGAAGAGTCTTCACAAGGTAGTCGTTCGTCCAATCTGACGTAGACTCGCTGTGTACACTTCCACCTGATACTGCTGAAGCTGATCGATCTGTCCATGTGAATGATGGAGTAGATGCTACCGTGATACCAACTGTTGACGCTGTGTCAGTTGAGATTGATGTCGATGGATTAGCAATACTTACACTCACAGAGTTACTACCAGATGCGAGGCCTCCAACAGTTGTTCGAAGTTCGTAAGTGATAGATGAACCCATAGCGATCTGCTCTTCACTTGTAGCAACGAATGTTAGGTTACCACTTGTAGCACCTGAAAGTGAGTCAACACCAGCTGTAGTTGCAGAAGTTGTTGTTCCAAATGTACCGAGGATTTCGGTGTTTGAAGCAAGGTTGTAAAGCTTCATCGTGGTGGTTGCACCAAGAGTGATAGCTGCTGTCTTGTTGACAGTGAATGAAATCTTCTTCCAACCCATATCACCAGCTGCGTTTGCAGTAACCTTTACTCGGCCAATAGCTACGTTTGATCCAGCCAAAAGTGTGGTTGAGTCAAGAGCAACTGCCTCAAGTGTAGGAACTGACTTTCGTACATATAGAGTACCTTTTCCACTTGTATCTGCTGATCCTAGATCAGAAGCATTGAGTGAGGTATCTGAAGTACCAGCTGAGTCGATAGCCTTGAAGCCTTCGTTAGCGTCAAGAGTAACTGAAACAGCGGCACCTGTACTTGCACCAGATTCGATAGTAGAAACATCTACGTATACATCGATATCTCGGTCAGTGTTCTGTGGAACAAAGGCTGAGAGACCTGTGTATGTAGCTGTTGCATGAGTCTGAGCACCTGAAGAAAGTGTGAGTGCCTGAGAAGCAGTCTGTTCTGCACCAGAAGCATCCTTGTACTTAAGTACGACGTTTGAAACTGATGTAGCTGCGTTTGCAGGAACCTTCACCATAACTTCCTGAACAGTGAAAGGAGAGTTCTGAGCAGTAAATCTGAATGAACCAACTTTCTGCTGAGTAGAACCTGCAACCACTGTCTTTGTGTCTGGAGTACTACCAGTATTTACAGCAACAGTGAGTGTACCTGATCCAACTGTGATGGTCTGGAGGTTTGCACTAGACAATGTTACTGAGGTAGCGGTAGTAGCACCTGTACCTGATCCGTCAACTGTGGCAATCCATGCACCTGAGTTTGCACCTGATTTGATATTACCAAATAGGTCAATTGTCTTTGTTGAACTCATAGGAACAACAAAGTTTACAGAGTATGAGTTACTTGTTGAAGGGGTTGGCTTTGCCGTAGCGAGTACAGTACCAGTAACACTATCCTTGAGTACAAGGTCAGTGATAGATGCTGATTCGTCTGCAGAAAGAGTAACTGTCAATGTGTTGATGTTAACACCTTCGGTAGAACCTGCTGAAAGTGTAAACGCACCAAGCTTTGCATTGTTAGTACCACCAATCATAGTCTGGTTACCGTAACCAGAGTACTTTGTAAGTGTTACTGACGCGGCACTAACAGTTCGAGTAAAGCCTTCGACTTCTGAGATAGCTGATACAGAGTCTCCTGAATCAACACCCTCAGTATCGGCAGCTGCTACTGAAACACCTACGTCAAGTGTACTGCCGTCTGCGTAGTTTGTACTGGTTGAAGTCTTTGCATCAGCATAAACATCAACAACAGCTACCTGTCCTTGTGTAAGGATGAAAGATGAGCCGAAATCGAAATCTGTGCCCGAAGCACTGATATCAAGAGTAGAACCTACCTGTACTCCGTTTAGGAATACTTTACCGTTGTCAAAACCACCAGTTGTCTGAAGTGATGAGTCAGCGTCAACTGTGATAGTCTCGATCTTTACATTCTCACCAGAAGCTCGGAATTCGAATGAAGCGAGCTTAACATTTGTTGCACCTACTGAAATGTTGGTTGAAGGTGAGTTTGGAGCTCGGTTGACTGAAAGACTTGCAGCTGAAACTGTGTTTGCTGCTGCCGCTGAAACTGGGAAGCTACCGCCAGCGTCTGTTGCTAGGATAGGCTGTCCGAGTTCAACGTCAACAACTCGTACGTCTGCTGTTCGTCGAACCTGGATGTCGTATGTCTCACCAGATCCACCAATAATGTCAGCAAGTACCTTGATGATTCTGGTACCTGTTTCGAGTCGAAGCGGGTTTGCAGAAAGGTCAAATGTTGCTCGATCTTTTACAAGACTTTCAACAGTGTTACCTACCTGTACTCCGTCTACGAAAAGGCGGAAATTTCGGAAGTCAGTATCATTTGCAGAACCTCGGTTCTCAAATGAGATAGACTCAAGTCTAGCTGCGTGTGTTGAAATAACAACAGATGATTCGTATACTCTAACATCATTTGTTGGGTTCTCACTCGCGCTTGTTGGACCAGTGTATGTGAATGATGCTGTTCCAATAGATGCTGATGAGATGGTCTGTGAGTAACTGCTGATTGGGAATACTACACCAGAGTCAACTGATCCGTTTGAACCAACTGACTTTAGCTGTACACCTACCAACTGTCCTGAAGTACCAGCTGCAATATCAGCACGTACTGATAGAGAAACTGATGAACCTGCTGGGATTGTTACGATACCTGCACTACTGTTGAAGTTGAAGTTACTGTTGCTCAATCCTGCTGCATCAGTCAAACGATTTGCACCCTGATAGAGGTAAATGTTTGAAAGAGTAGAGTCAGATGAAGCACCTGTTCGCATAAATGCGAGGTTGGTGATTGTGATTGGAGCAGCTGTTGGGTTTACGAAAGTAAACTTACCGAGCTCACCAATAGCCTGACCTGCTACCAATGCTGTGTTTGCAGAGTCAGCTGCAAGACTAACTCGTAGTCCTGAACCTGTTGGAACAACAATTACTGGAGTTGTTCCAGGGGTTGTTACTACTGGAGTAACCACTACTGCTGGACCTGCTGAAACGAGAGCAAGCTTAGCTCGAGTCTGTGGACCTACATATCCAACTGCTGGAGTAACGCTTTTGAGAACCTGGAATTTGATAACTGCAGCTTTTGTTGCAGGACCAAATGTTGAGGTCTCCTTTCCTGGAGAACCTGCTCCTGAAACCGCTACTCGTGTAGCTGCGTTTGAGTTGAGCACGATCTGGAGGTTCTTAACATCTGCGCCAGCTGAACCTACTGTAAGGTTTCGGGCGAATGTGTAAGAAGCTGTAGCTGCTGGTGTTGAAGCACCTGAAAGCTGTGCTTGTAGTTGTGCAATCATCACCTGGAGTTCAGCAACTGTTGCAGCTTGAGCTGGAGCGGCTGCTCCAAGAACCAAGCTGAGTGCAATTGCGAATCCTGCGAATCCTGCAACAAATTTCTTTGTTGATATTGAATTCATAATTTTTTTATTTCTAATAATGTAAACAGTCTCTCTTCCGTGGTTACTAATAATCTAATAATGGGAACAGAAACTATACTACTTCTTCTATACTACCCTCCAGGACTTATAGTATCGACTCAAGCCTCTGAAAGTAGCTGATAAATTGTGTCTGAAAAATGCCGTCCGGACATGCACAGAAAAAGGAGTTTCGGAAAACTCTAAAACGTTAACTATAAAATTTTCAATGTTCTGGTTCTTTTCGGGAGTCAGGTCGGCGTTAAGCCCAAAGCTATTTTGCTGACCTCAGGATATTATATATCCTTAACGGTAGTACTGCAAAACTGCGCATGTGGATAACTATAGCCTAAACAACGGCGCGTAGCCTTTTTAGGGCTAAAACACTGTTTTTAGGGCTAAAATTAGCCACTGAACAATGATATACCTTAATGTAGCAAAAGTCAAGAAAATGGCCTTACCCTGGTTCAACTTATTTAGTTTGAAGGTGTTTTCAGAACAATTGTCTTGGGTTTTATTTATAAAATTTGTAGTAATAAATTGTTATTATTTCGCCATTTTTAACTTAGAATCTGGTCGAAAACGGAGCGATTTTTAGGTCAAAATAGAGGTCAGAAAATGACTCAAAAATAGGTGGTTTCGGGACCCCGATTTTTTGCTAAAAATCGGGGTATGGAACAACACTTTTTACTACCCAAGACCGTCAAAATAAATGCATCTAAAAGACGGGCTAAACCTGTCCAAAGATCAAAGAGTACCTACTCCATCTCCTTTCCCCCTCTTTCTTTAGAACACCAGAAACGACCATTCCGAGTAACTCGCGCTGAATTGTTTTCTCACTACAATCTTTTATGTTGGTCGAAATGTCTTTTATGGTTAGAGGCTCAGGATTATTTTTTAATATAGATATAATATTATCCTTTCTGATTGATTTTTGTTCAATCTTTTGCCCAGAAATACCGCTCTGTCCTTTATGACCTTGGGGGTATTTGGAAATTGATTTTTGACCAATTATGATGCTGTTAAAGGACATATCCTTACTCTGTCCTATTGTATGTCCTTTATATACGCCCCTTAAGTTACTCCCTTTTCGAGTTTGTCTCTCTTGACCAGTATTATTTTCTGGAGCATGATACTCTTTTGGTAATTCAAAGAAATGTCGATCAAGTGTCTCGTGAAGCTCTGGACCCTTATGGATTTGTTCGTCCAATGAAATGACGAACGCAGTAAATTCATCTTTTAAAATAGTGTAGTTCATCTGGCTTATTAAACCCGCATACAAAGCTACCTCAAGAATAGAAATAATAGTGAGACAATATGTAGATAAGGTCTTGTTCACTTCGCATCTAGAAAATTCAGATGAACTGCCAACATTGATTGTGGTGGACAAAAGTTTCTGAACGTACCGCCTTAGCTCCCATTTTAGTGGCTCTTCGTCCGACAGAAGATTGGTCACCAGGTACACACCAGCCGAAAGCTTTATTGTCTTTTTGTATACAAAAAGACAATACTTATCATCCTTAAAGGTCGATATGTCTTTTATATCTTTGTCCCCAGCTATTCCTAGTTTATTGTTGCCCTTATTCATTTATATAAAAATAGATAGCTAAAGGACATTATGCAGAGTCTGGGCTTTTCCACCGATTGATTACCCCGACACTGTTGTGTCTGTCTTTTATAATAGAACCTGCACGAGAATTACTTTATGTCCATGATATATCGGACATAGCTAAATAGCAAGCCCTTTAGAACGATGGTAAAATTTAAAAATTATCAGCCACAATATATGTGGGACAAAAAATCCTCCGCCGTTCCGGCACCTCCTTTAAAAAGGAGGAATAAAAATCCCTCGGCTTGTAGCCTGCTGAGTCAATCGTTCGTGATCGACATCTGTGGACGGGCACATCGGTAGATGATGTGCACTTGTGGACAGCCTTTAGGAAAGGGAGAATGGATGCCTCCATTCGTGAATCGTAAATCCTAAATCATACTTCTAACAAAATACTTCGTAAATCTACCTCTCTGCGCTATACTATATAAACATTTACAATAAAATTATGGGCACGAAAAAAAACAAATCTGAGGGGAGTAGTATTAATATTTTTAAAAGCTTAAAGAACGAAACATTGCAAGGAATCTTTGCTATCGTCTTTTTTGTGATCGCAATTCTCTGCATGCTTGCGGCTTTTGAAAAAGCCGGATTCGTCGGTAACTATGCCTACAGAACACTTTCGAAACTCTTTGGTCTCGGCTATTACCTTTTCCCCATTCTCTTTACCATGCTCGGTATTTCTTTTTTCAAAAGTTTAGAAAGAAAATTTGACTTGCTTCGTGCCTTTGGAGCAATTCTTTTTTTCATTTCGGGTCTCGGACTTATCGACCTAGCTATTGCTGGAAAAGGTGGCTCCGTTGGACATTACATTTCATCCCCGCTTATCAGCCTTTTTGAAAAACCAGCAAGTGCGATCTTCCTAGTAGCGTTACTCGCCATCTCTATACTTATTACTCTCGACACTCAACTCAAACTTGAGTATCTTTTCTTCTGGAAAAAGTGGTTCTCTAAAAAAGACGACAAAAAATCTCGATCAAAAGATGAAGAGGGTGAAGAAAAAGAATTTGAACCAGTGACGGATGAAAAAATCATACTTCCAAAAGAGGAGCCATCTGTGCCTTCAAAAATTCTCGACAAAAGACCAACTCGATCAAAAGAGCTAATGTCTCTAGGAAAAGAAGAGAGTGATTTTTCTATCGGCTCAAGACTTTCATACGCCAACACCGAGTTTACTCCACCACCTCTCTCCCTACTCGAGCGAGATAAAGGTAAGCCTGAGGTCGGTGATATCAAAGCCAATGCAAACATCATAAAACGCACACTAATGAACTTTGGTATAGATGTAGAGATGGATGAGATCTCTATCGGACCATCAGTCACCCGCTACGCACTCAAACCAGCCGAGGGAGTCAAGCTTTCAAAAATAGTTGGATTAAATAACGACCTAGCTCTCGCACTCGCAGCCCACCCTATACGTATCGAAGCACCCATCCCCGGTAAATCTCTCGTCGGTATCGAAATACCAAATAGTACTAAAACTACCGTCGGCCTCGGCACACTTCTTTCAGCCGAAGAATACCAACAATCAGAAAAGCCTTTACTCATCTCTCTTGGTAAAGGTATTTCTGGTAAATCACATTTTGCCAACCTTGCCAAAATGCCCCACCTCCTCATTGCTGGTGCTACAGGCTCTGGTAAATCTGTGACCATTCACTCCGTCATCACTTCCCTCCTTTTTAGAAATTCTCCAGACAATCTCAAGTTCATTATGATCGACCCAAAACGCGTCGAACTTACCCTCTACAACAAAATTCCCCACCTCCTCACATCAGTCATCACCGACGCTAAAAAGGCTATTCTTGCCCTCAAATGGGCGGCAAAAGAGATGGATCGACGCTACGATATACTTGAGTCACATTCTGTTCGAGATGTTGAGTCGTACCACAAAAACGTCCTCACTCCAGCCCTCAAAAAACTAAAGGAAAATCCTCCAGAGACCCCTCCAGCTCCTGGTGAGGTCCCTGAAACCATGCCATATATAGTAGTGGTGATCGATGAGCTCGCAGATATTATGCAGACCTACCCACGAGAGCTCGAGTCGGCTATCGTTCGCCTTGCCCAAATGTCCCGAGCGATCGGTATTCATCTTATACTTTCTACACAAAGGCCGTCCGTCAACGTCATCACAGGTCTTATCAAAGCCAATGTCCCTTCTAGAGTCGCCCTACAGGTATCTTCTCAAATCGACTCACGTACCATCCTCGATACTGGAGGTGCCGAAAAGCTCCTCGGTGCCGGAGACATGCTCTATCTCGGTGGAGAAATGTCAAAACCTCAACGCATTCAATCTTCATATATTTCAGAAGTCGAGCTAAAGCGCGTCGTAAAATACCTCGCTGATACATATCAAGACGCAATACCTCACGAAATCAACCTAGCCACCGCAGAAAATGATAAAAACGTCCTCTTTGACAGTAGCTTTGGTGACGAAAGTCTTGAAGATGATGACGACATGTACGAAGACGCAAAACAAGCCGTCCTCGAAGCAGGCAAAGCCTCAACATCGTACATTCAGCGCAAGCTCCGTGTCGGCTACTCTCGCGCAGCACGCCTCATAGACATGCTTGAGGAACGTGGAGTGATCGGTCCTGGCGATGGTGCCAAGCCTCGAGAAGTGTTGGGTGGTGGAAGTAGTGATGTTGCCCCCACATCTCCCACAGACGGAGAATCAGGAACAGCAGAGGATATTCTTTCGAAATAGGTTCACGTCTATTCCTCCTTTTTCAAAGGAGGTGCCCAGTAATCTGGGTGGAGGATTTTAAATGTCGAGAAAATCCCTCCTTCATAGTAATGAAGTGCTCCCTTTAGAAAAGGGAGAATAATACTCAAAAAATCCCTCATGGAACGCCGAGCGACAAAATTTATTATCAAATGGATCACCATTGGCCTAGCGGTTATTGTAATAATCACCTATAGTTTTTTCGCCTCCAGAGAGTTACTCATGGGTCCACAGATAAATATAATATCTCCCGAAAACGGTTCCCTCGTAGATGAGCCTCTTATTGTAATCCATGGTAATACTAAAAATATAAAGTCCATCAGCCTGAACGACTTGCCGATCTTTATTGACCAGGAAGGTCGCTTTAAGGAACAATTGCTCCTTGCCCCCGGCTATACTATACTTACCTTACGAGCAAAGGATCGATTTGGCCGAGAAGTAGTCAAACGGCTGGAGCTGGTACGAAAAGGAAATACTATTACTAATTAACAGACAAACAAACATATGCAGAAAAAGAAAGAACCGAAGGAACCAAAAGTAACCAGCGCTAATATCGATGACACACTTGACGCGATCAGAAGTAAATTTGGTGACGACTCTATCATGATGCTTGGAGCAAAGCCAAAAGTAGACGTAAATGCCATCCCTACCGGCTCTATCGGCCTCGACGCTGCACTAGGCGTCGGTGGTATGCCTCGCGGAAGAATCGCTGAAATCTTTGGACCGGAATCATCCGGTAAGACTACCCTCTCTCTCCACATCGTCGCTGAAGCTCAAAAAGCTGGCGGTATCTGTGCCTTTATCGATGCCGAACATGCCATGGACCCAGACTATGCCGGAAGACTCGGGGTCAACATCAATCAACTCCTCATCTCTCAGCCAGATAACGGCGAGCAAGCACTCGAGATTGTCGAAAGTCTCGTCCGTTCAGGTAAAATGGATGTCATCGTGATCGACTCAGTGGCAGCGCTAACACCAAAAGACGAAATAGAGGGCGACATGGGAGCTCATCATGTCGGTAAGCAGGCCCGCCTCATGTCACAGGCACTCAGAAAGCTCACGGCTATCGTTGCAAAAAGTAAGACGCTCGTTATTTTCATAAATCAAATCCGTATGCAGATCGGCGTGATGTTTGGCAATCCAGAAACCACCCCGGGTGGAAAGGCTCTCAAATTTTATACTTCGGTCCGCCTAGATATTAGACGTATTGCGCAGATTAAAAAAGGTGAAGAGATTATGGGAGGTCGTATTCGTGTAAAGGTGGTAAAGAATAAGGTCGCTGCCCCATTCAAACAGACAGAGTTTGATCTCATGTACAACGAGGGTATCTCTCGTGAGGGTGAAATCATCGCCCTTGGTGAAAAAATGGAGCTTGTCAAAAAGACCGGTAACAGCTACAGCTACGGCGAGGTAAAGCTCGGCCGAGGCTATGATGCGACACGACAGTTTTTGAAGGAGAATAAAGAGGTGGCGGAGGAGATTTTGACCAAGATCAGAGAAAAGCTCAAGGATGGTGGTTTACCGATTCCAGGAGCGAGTGAGGAATAAAGATATCCATAAATGGACTCAGATTAAACGGCTAAACGTGAGCGTTTAGCCGTTTAGCGTGCCCCTACAGAGCCGTTTTGTTTTTTTATGGATTTTATACCTTTTGGCACCCTTTTAAAAGGAAAATACCCCGCGGCGAGTACGCCGCGGGGGTGTTTTGTGGACTTTTTCCATTTCCTCATATAGAATGAGACTTCATTATTAAACATACAAAAGAAACCCCATGGCAATGCTCGATTATAGTGAAGTGGTAGA
>CALRBR010000006.1 GCA_943354385.1 Candidatus Tayloriibacteriota bacterium | reverse complement strand
ACTTGTTGAGTTTTCATAAATATGTTGCGTAGTGTAGCATGGAATTGAGAGAAATACAATAAAAACACTAGAAATTTTAGCAAAAAATTTCTAGTGTCACGGAGCAATGATACCAAAAAAGAGACTTCGGAGACGGGTAGTCGAGACTTGAGAGATTTCCTACCAAGGAAATACTCGTAATCTTTTTTGGTATCATTGCGTAGTATTTGACCTAAAGGCGCTCTTCTGATAGTATAGTCTTCATGCTAAAAATAAGATTACAGCGAGTAGGAAGAAAGCACGAACCAACATTTCGGCTAGTTTTGACTGACTCAAAGAACGGACCAAAGAGTGGTAAATCTCTCGAGGTGCTAGGCTCATTTGATAGCCGACGAGAAAATGATATTAAACAGTTTGATATTGAAAAGGTAAAATACTGGATTTCAAAGGGTGCTCAGATTTCTGATACGGTACACAATTTCCTGGTAGGAAAGAAAGTGCTCGATGGTAAAAAGAAGAATGTGCTCCCGCTCAAGAAAGCGATTGTAAAGGCTGAGGCTGCAAAAACAGCAGATACTCCTGTGGCTACTCCAGCTCCCGCAGAGGCTCCAAAGGCTTAATTTCGAGCTTTTGGGTTATACACAGCACCTAATATCTAGGTGTCGTTTGACATGATACAATTAAACTCGCGGGAAGCTAGTGGTCGAGTATTCCAGCAAAAGGCAAGCTATTCAAAAGATTTATAAGACTGATAAGGTTAGTTAATTTAAATACAAAAAGATGGAAAACGATGTAAAGTTTTTAGACTATGTGGTGAAGTCGCTGGTAGATAATCCAAATGATGTAAAGATTGTACGTTCTGTAGATGAGATGGGAGTACTCATGACTATGGAGGTTAATCCTGTAGATATGGGTAAGGTGATAGGCCGTACTGGTAATACTGCAAAGGCGATCCGAACACTTCTTCGTGTGGTGGGTATGAAAAATAACGCTCGAGTAAACCTAAAGATCAATGAGCCTGCAGGAGCTCTTCCACGAGAGCGAACAGACAAGACGATTGACGAGGCTTTGAGTGATTTGAAGATTTAGGTTGCCGCTACTCTAAATTAAGCAGAAAAAACACCTCGCAAGGTGTTTTTTCTTGACTTTGTATTAAATTCTGCTATAATAGGCTATAGATGCTTGTACCCATCGCTTCCCCCACCTGACGGGTAGGTGTCTGAGTAGCGAATGTTGAGGCAGCAGCTTCGGTCACTCGGTCGTGCGACACACGATGCAGTTACTCTCAAAAAAAGGGTGTAACACCGAAGTAGAATCGAAAAACCCCCGGCCGAATGAGTAATAGGCCGGGGGTTTATTTTTTTTGTTGAGTCAATACTATAGATCATGAATTTCCATATCATCACCTTATTCCCAGAATCATTTAGCTCTTATCTCAGCGAGTCTATTTTGAAACGGGCGATAAAAGACAAAAAAATTACGGTTAATTTTTACAACCCACGGGAATTTGTGATACAGCCTAAAAACCGCCCACAAACATATTCTGAAAGGAGAGTAGATGATAAGCCGTATGGCGGTGGCCCCGGTATGGTGATAGAAGCCCTGCCAGTTATAAAAGCTATCGAAAAAGCAAAAGGTAAAAAAAGAAAAGTAAAGATCGTCTATTTTTCTCCATCGGGTAAACAGTTTGATACTGAATATGCAAAAGTGGCCACAAAAAATTGCTCAGATATCATCCTTGTTTGTGGTCGCTACGAGGGAATCGATGCGCGGGTGAAAAAAGTTTTTAAAGTGGAGGAAGTTTCTGTGGGGCCCTTTGTCTTGACCGGAGGGGAGCTCCCCGCGATGCTTGTGATAGACTGTATGGCACGGCAAGTAGAAGGGGTGCTTGGGGATTTTGCTTCGAGGGAAGAGGCCCGGGCTTCGAGCCCAGATGTATATACTCGCCCTGAAACTATTGTCTATAAAAAGAAAAAGTATAGTGTGCCACCTGTATTGCTTTCTGGAGATCATAAAAAAATTGACGAATGGAGAAATCAAATGAGGAACAAATCCTAGAAAGGACCGTTCTTGCTAAAAGTTCGGTAAAACCGATTGTCTGGGCGTGGTTGCTCCTAGCAATTTTTTTTGTGGAGTTTATTTTTATATTGAACGCGAGAATTGAGGTTTTTGGCGAAGAAAATATTTCGGATGCTCTGTTGGCTATAGACTTGCCAGTTATATACAAAACTCAGTCAGTAAAACTTTTCCTTTTTGGGGACATGATGCTTGACCGTGGTGTGAGGTATAGAATGGGCGAATATGGTCAGGAGTATCCTTTTGCTCAGATAAAAGACCTACTTTCGGGACACGACATTGTGGTCGGTAATCTCGAAGGGTCTTTTACAGATTTTAAATCAAAGACTGTGGGTATAAAAGATGCACCACTGACATTTACTTTTGACCCAACAGTGATTCCTATGTTAAAAAATCTCGGCTTCACTCTTTTCTCTCTAGCGAATAATCACACCACTAATTTTGGAGAGGAGGGACTGGTCCAGACCCGCCAATATTTGTCTGAAAGTGGCATTGGATATTTTGGAGATCCATTTAATACTGTAGAATTATCAAAAATAGTCGAGGTCAATGGAGTAAAGATCGGCTTTGTCGGTTTCCATGAGTTTATTTATCAAAATCTCGACCTTGTGCTAGTGGAAATAAGTAAAATGAAGGCCGAAGCCGATTTAGTCATCGTATTTCCACATTGGGGATCTGAATATAATAAAAAAGCCAACGCAAATCAGAAAGAGCTTGCCCGTGCATTTATCGATGCTGGTGCTGATGTGGTGGTAGGTGCACATCCACACGTCATCGAGCCGATTGAAATATACAAAGATAAGCCGATTTTCTACTCTCTCGGTAATTTTGTATTTGATCAGGATTTTTCATACGACACTACCCATGGATTGACCCTCGAGCTTACGTATACAAAGAAAAAAAGTGTATATAGACTTATTCCGATATCGATTATCAAATCGGAAGTAAAGGTGGCTTCACCCGCTAACACTACAGCTATCCTAGATTCTCTCGCCGATCTGTCACCGGTATCAGAAGATGTGAAATCCCAGATTAGGATGGGGGAGGTAAATTTTGCCAAGACCGTTATCTATACACGTATCAATCAACAGGTAAATACGCCAGATATTTCGTTGTGATATAATATAAAGTATGGACAAAAATCAATTTAGATTGAATTTTCTTCTAATTATCAGCATCCTTGTTTTGATGGTGATGTTGACGATAGATAAGAGTTTTTTCGGTTTGAATATTTCAGCATGGTCATTAAAAACAACAACATATATATCAGCACTCCTCGCTTTTTTTGTGGCCTTAATTTTTTACCTGCAGAGGGTTGAGGAAAATCGGATCAGGAGTGAGTTTATTACTATCGTTACTCACAAATTTCGAACACCGCTCACTGGTATAAAATGGGCGATCGAAACACTTCAAAAGGATATCACCTTTCAACAAAAAGAAGACTTATTAAAGCAAATAGAGATAGCGGATAGTAAGTTGATAGAAATAGTTAATATTTTGGTTGGGTTTTCAAAATCAGATGAAAAAATGAGTGAATATGCATACGAAGCCGTGGCTATTAGGGAAATAATTGACTCTGTCCTTATAAAACACTCAGAATTAATACGACAAAAGAAAATTTTGTTCTCAATTAGTAATGAGAGTGATTTGCCACTAATAATTATTGATAAAGTAAAAATAACTTTTGTTGTAAATACACTTATTGATAATGCAATAAGGTATACACCAGTCGGTGGAACGGTGGGTATTTCTATTTATCGCAATAAAGATGTTATTGTCTTAAAAATTACTGATAGTGGAGTTGGTTTGAAAAAAAGTGACCGTAGGCACCTTTTTAAAAGTTTTTTTAGAGGAAAAGATGCAAAAGAAATGGATACAGAAGGAATGGGTGTTAGCCTATACGTTTCGAGTACAATTGTTGATAGACATAATGGAAAGATTTCTGCGTATTCAAAAGGGGTAAATAAAGGTTCGATATTTACATTGGAGATACCGATGGGAAAGTAAGAATATCGGAGTGGTCTATTTTAAATAGTTGTGTTTTAGTTATCTATCCTGTGGATAACTAAGGTCTTGACAAGAAAAAGGCATGGGTATATACTTTCCCCCACGATTGCAGGATTGAGTTATGGCACACAAATCGTATTTTAGGAAGTAATTAAGCCTAAGAATCTTGCATACACATATATAATAGCAAATAGTTTTTATTAGAAATTGCCACAACATGTGGCAGGTTTTTTGTTTTTGTGCTTATTTTGTGCCCGGTAGTTATTATTTTAATAATTTAGAACACACCCATGAAAAGAGAGAAAAAGTATTTCGGACGATTCAAGGAGGCGCTCACGGAGATGCCAAACTTCGTAGAGGCACAGACAGACTCTTTCAAGTGGCTCATTGAAAAAGGCCTCAGTGATGTGTTCACTGAATTTTCTCCAATCGAGGATTACTCAAAGAAGAAATTTGAGCTCTCTTTCACGGGTTTTGAACTTGGTCAGGCAAAATGTGACGAACACTACGCAAAAGCCAATAAACTTTCATACGAGGGATCACTAAAGATCAAAATCAAGCTCAAGAACAAACTTTTCAACTCTGTAAAGGAGCAGGAAATGTTTTTGGCGGATTTTCCACTCATGACTTCACACGGTACCTTTATTATAAATGGTATCGAGCGAGTTATCGTGCCACAGCTCGCAAGATCATTCGGTATTTTCTTTACGGTATCTGAATCAAAAGGTAAAAACTATTTTGGAGCGAAAATCATCCCAGCTCGAGGTGTATGGATTGAAATCGAAAGCGATCCAGATGGTGTTATCTATGTACGTATCGACCGCAAGAGAAAATTTGCGGTGACTTCGCTCATGCGAGCCCTCGGTGCTTCGAGCAATGCCGATATTCTAGCTCTTTTCAAGGGAAATGATTTAGCAAAGCCATATATCGAGACGACTCTTGCAAAGGATCACGCAAAGACTACTGATGATGCGTATATTGAAATCCACAAAAAGCTTCGAGATGGAGATTTGGCAACCGCAGATAACGCGCGAGAATTTGTGCAGGGTATTTTTAGCCCTGAAAGATACGACCTTTCAAAAGTTGGAAGACTTAGATTTAATAAACGCTTTTCAAAGCCTGTTGATGAAAAGTCTACGGAGAGAAAAACCATATCAGCTGAGGACGTGGCAACTATCGTGGCTCACATTATTACTTTGAATAGTACTCCTGACGCGGTAGAAGACGATATTGACCACCTCGGCTCACGACGAGTGCGATATGTGGGAGAACTTCTACAACAGAAGATCCGTGTCGGTATGTCTCAGATGAAGAGAAATATTACTGATCGAATGTCGACCATCGATCCAGACACTTCTTTGCCTGTGCAATTTATTTCTCCTCGACCACTCCAAGCTCGACTCAAAGAGTTTTTCACTACCAACCAGCTCTCACAGTTTATGGCACAGGAAAACGTGCTACAGGAGGTTGAGCACCTACGAACACTTTCAGCACTTGGACCAGGTGGACTTACACGAGAGCGAGCGGGCTTTGAAGTGCGAGACGTGCATACTTCACACTATGGTCGCGTTTGTCCTATTCATACTCCCGAAGGTCCAAACATCGGTCTCATTTTGCGCCTTTCTGTTTATGCACGAATCAATGAGTTCGGTATGATCGAAACTCCATATGCAAAAGTAAAGGAGGGTAAGGTTACCAAAGAAATCAAATATTTTAACGCACTCGAAGAGGAAAACTTCAAAATAGCTTCTGCCGCTACTCCATACGACAAGTCAGGTAAAATCACTCAGGACGAAGTAGAGGTGCGTGTAAATGGTAACCCAGTTTTGGTTAAGTCAAATGAAGTGGACTACATCGACGTGGCTACAAACCAGGCCTTTTCTATCGCGACTGGTATGATTCCATTCCTAAACCACGATGATGCAAACCGAGCACTCATGGGTAGTAACATGCAAAAGCAGGCGACACCATGTATCGTGCCAGAAGCGCCACTCGTAGCAACCGGTATTGAAAGAAAGGCTGTGCTCGACTCAGGACGAGTGATCGTAGCTGAAGAGGACGTCACTGTTACTTATGTAGACTCAAAACAAATCAAAGTAAAGAATGCAAAAGGTAAGGAGAAACATTACACTCTCGTGCATTTTTCTCGAACCAACGGCTTTACTGCTTTCCACCAGCGACCTATTGTCGACCTTGGACAAAAAGTAAAGAAGGGCGATATTCTCGCGGACACCTCATCAAGTGATAACGGAGAAATTGCTCTCGGTCAGAACATGCTTGTGGCTTTCATGACCTGGTCTGGATCAAACTACGAAGACGCGATCATTCTTTCAGAGAGACTTGTGAAAGACAGTAAGTTTACCAGTATTCATATAGAAGAGTTTGTGGTGAATGTACGAGATACAAAGCTCGGCCCAGAAGTCACTACTTGTGATATTCCAAATGTAGGGGAGACCAAACTCAAAAACCTCGCAGAAGACGGTGTGATCCGAGTTGGTGCGGAAGTACGACCAGGTGATATTCTCGTCGGTAAAATTACTCCAAAGGGCGAAACACAGCTCACTCCAGAAGAGCGACTTTTGCGATCTATTTTCGGTGAAAAAGCTCGGGACGTAAAAGATACTTCAAAGCGAATTGAAAACGGTAAGCGAGGTCGTGTGATCAGTGTTAAAATCTTTTCTCGAGAAAAGGGAGACAAGCTCGAATCAGGTATTATAAAGAAGATTTATATTGAAGTAGCACAGCTCCGAAACGTATCAGTAGGAGATAAGCTAGCTGGACGACACGGAAACAAGGGTGTTATTTCTAGAATCCTTCCTGAGGAAGATATGCCATATATGGCAGATGGAACCCCTGTGGACGTGATCCTTACTCCACTCGGTGTACCTTCTCGTATGAACCTTGGGCAAATCCTCGAGCTCCACCTCGGTCTTGCTGCAAATGCCCTAAATTATCAGGCTATTGTGCCACCGTTTGTAGGTGCAACAGATACTGAGATCAAGGCTGAACTGAAGAAGGCGGGTTTCAACGAAAACGGCAAAATGACTCTTTATGATGGCCGAACTGGTGTTAAATTTGATCAGGATATTGCTGTCGGATACATGTACATCATGAAGCTTCACCACATGGTGGAAGACAAGATCCACATGCGATCTATTGGTCCGTATTCACTCATTACCCAACAGCCACTTGGAGGAAAGGCACAGGGTGGAGGACAGCGATTTGGAGAAATGGAAGTGTGGGCCCTCCTGGGTCATGGTGCAGCACATACACTTCGTGAAATGTTGACTATAAAATCAGACGATATTGTCGGTCGTTCAGCTGCATTTGATGCGATCGTAAAGGGCAATAAGCTCAGCCTTCCAAACATCCCAGCATCATTTAACGTACTCTTGAATAGTCTACGTGGTCTTGCTCTTGATGTTGAGCTCAAGAAGGAGAAACCAGACAATGATCAGGATGCAAATTATTAATCATTACATAATCACACAAATACAATGATAAAAAATAAAACAACAGATGTGCATGATTTTGATGTAGTGAGCCTAAGACTTGCATCACCAGATCGTATCCTCGACTGGTCATTTGGTGAGATTACTAAGCCAGAAACTATTAATTACAGAACTCAGCGATCTGAGAAAAGTGGTCTTTTTGATGAAAAAATCTTTGGACCAGATAAGGACTGGGAGTGTTATTGTGGAAAATATCGAGGTATCAGATACAAGGGGATTGTTTGTGAGAAGTGTGGGGTGGAAATTACTCGGTCTATTGTAAGACGAGAGCGAATGGGACATATTGAGCTAGCGACACCAGTGTCACATATCTGGTTTCTCCGAAGCATGCCATCTCGTATCGGTACTATTCTCGGTATGACGACAGCCGATCTTGAAAAAGTAATTTACTTTGCGGGATATATCGTTACATCTGTTTCAGAACCGGCAAAAGAGCAGTTTCTACGAGAGCTGGATTCCGAATTCAAATCAAAGGTAAAAGCTGCACAGGACGAGAAGACCAAAGAGGCTCTGAAGGAACTTTTGATCAACGCAAAAAAAGAAATAGAAAGTCTTACGCCTGGAGTGGTACTTGATGAATTGCTGTATCACAAATTTTCTGTAAAGTACGGCACTTTGTTTGAGGCGGCTATTGGCGCAGAAGCAATTTTTGATATTCTCAAAAATATAGATCTTCAGAAACTTTTTGAAAATCTTACTGCTGAGCTCGAAGATGCCAGTTCAGTAGATCGAGAGAAGATACACAAGCGACTTAGCCTCGTGTCTTCTATGCTTGAATCAAAAATTCGGCCTGAGTGGATGTTTCTGACTCGTATTCCAGTTATCCCACCAGCACTAAGACCAATGGTACCGCTTGATGGTGGACGATATGCAACATCAGATATTAACGATCTTTATCGCCGTGTAATCAATCGAAATAATCGTCTTCTAAAGCTCAAAGAAATCAGTGCTCCTGATGTAATTTTGCGAAATGAAAAGCGAATCTTGCAAGAGGCGGTGGATTCTCTTATCGACAACTCAATACGTCATGGTAATAATGTCTTCTCGTCTGTCAGTCAGGCACAAAAGAGATCACTCAAATCACTTTCTGACAATCTTAAGGGTAAACGAGGTCTTTTTCGTCAAAATCTTCTCGGTAAACGAGTAGACTATTCAGGACGATCCGTTATTGTTGTTGGCCCAGAGCTCAACCTCAATCAGTGTGGGCTTCCAAAACACATGGCACTCGAACTTTTTAAGCCATTTGTTATATCACAGTTGCTCCAGAAAGAGCTTGCCTTTAACATCCGTGGAGCTGGCCGACTCATTGACGACGGTATTCCAGAAGTGTGGGCGATTCTCGAAGATGTAATCAAAGACCGCTATGTGCTTTTGAATCGTGCACCGACTTTGCACCGACTTGGTATACAGGCATTCAAACCAATCCTCATCGAGGGTGATGCTATTCAGGTGCACCCACTCGTCTGTAACGCTTTCAACGCGGACTTCGACGGAGATCAGATGGCTGTTCATGTACCCCTCTCAGACGCAGCTCAGCTAGAGGCAAAGGAAATTATGGCATCAGATAAAAACATTCTAAAGCCAGGTAGTGGGGAACCTGTGGTTTCAAATAAAATGTTGGACATTGTGCTCGGTTGTTTCTGGGTGACCAAAGACATGGAGAAACAAAAAGGAGAGGGTAAATTCTTTGAGAGTCCCGGTAGTGCTCTCGTAGCATATAACTTCGATGCTGTGGATATTCGTGCGAAGATTAGGGTACTTGGTTCAGAAAGTGAAAAGTACGCACAGTTTGAAGGTAAGGTATTCGAGACTACTGTCGGTAGAATTCTATTCAACGCTGTTTTGCCAAAGGATTATCCATATATAAATTCAGAAATCGATCGCAAGAAGATGACTGTGATTGTGGATAAACTTATTAACAAATACGGCATTGAAAACGTCCCACCTATTATCGATAGTATCAAAGCCTTCGGATTCAAGTACGTTACTCGCTCAGGTATCACATGGGGTATTGACGACATAGTGATTCCAGCAGAAAGAAATGGTATTATCTCAAAAGCAAAAATTCAGTCTGAAGCTGTGGTAAGTCAGTACAACGAAGGGCTCCTTACAGAGGAAGAGCGACTTAGAAAAAATATTGAAATCTGGCACAAGGCAAAGAACGATGTTGAAAAACTGATGCCTGCGTCACTAGATAAAAATGGCTCAGTATACGATATGGTAAACTCTGGAGCTCGAGGTTCCTACTCACAGATCACACAGATGGCCGGTATGAAGGGTCTTATTCAGAATACTGCCGGAGAGACTATCGAACTCCCAATTCTCTCATGTAGTAAAGAAGGTCTTACACCGATCGAATACTTTATTACTACTCACGGTTCTCGAAAGGGTCTCACAGATACCGCACTCAACACCGCAAAAGCAGGATATCTTACTCGAAAACTTTTCGTGGTAGCACAAGATATTATGGTAAGTGAAGATGATTGTGGTACCAAAGAAGGTATAGCAATTACCAAATTAAATGCCCTCGGTATCGAGGTCGCTATATCAAAGAGTATTCGCGGACGAGTACTTGCTGCTGACTGTCTCGATGTAAAAGGAAAGGTACTTTTGCCAAAGGGTCATCTTATCAGCAAAGAAGAGTCAGTGATGCTCGAGGAGGCAGGCGTTGATCACGTTTCTGTACGATCTCCACTCTCGTGTAAGTCTCTAAATGGTATTTGTGCCCAGTGTTACGGTCTTGATCTTGGTAAAAACAAGCTCGTTGATCTTGGTGAAGCGGTAGGTACTGTGGCAGGTCAGGCGATCGGTGAGCCAGGTACACAGCTTACAATGCGTACATTCCACGCTGGAGGTACGGCGTCTGTGGGCGGAGATATTACTGCCGGTCTTCCTCGAGTGGAAGAAATCTTTGAAAAGCGAAAGCCAAAGAATCCTGCAGTAGTAAATACTGTCGACGGTCTCGTGACTGATATCAAGGAACTCGGTAAGGAAAAGATTATCACTGTTATGCCAGAACTCGAAGACCGAGGCAAGAAGGCAAGCGCAATTGAATATTCTATCAACTATCGACGTATGCCACTTGTAAAGGTGGGCGATAAAGTAAAGAAGGGAGACATTATCACTGACGGTTCAGCTGATATTGACGAGGTGTTTAAGTACGCGGGTAAGGACAAGGCTCGAGAATATGTTATTACAGAAGTAAGTAAGATTTACGAACTTCAGGGGGAGGCCGTGTCTCGAAAACATATTGAAATTATCGTTAGACAGATGTTCTCTAGACTTAAGGTAAGGGATGGGGGTGATACTGAGCTCATGGTTGGTGATATTGTTAATAAACACGAGCTAAATGCTGAGAATGAAATCGTAAGGAAAGCCAGCGGTATCGAGGCAAAAGCCGAGGCGGTCGTGATGGGTATCACTGAAGTATCACTTTCAAGACGGAGCTTCTTGTCGGCAGCATCATTCCAACACACCACTCGAATCTTAATCAACAATGCAATCCGAGGCAGTAAGGATGAGCTCGCTGGTCTCATGGAGAACGTGATTATTGGACGACTTATTCCAGCAGGTAGTGGTTTCAAGGGTAGTCCAAAATGGAATATGATTGCGGAAATGGAGGCGAGAGATGCAGGTGAAGTGAGTGGTAATTAGTACAATTTTTACTGAAATTGTACCTTTCACCACAAGTTGAGGTATTACAAAATTCGTCGCAAGCATATCTTTTAAAGAGGCTTCGAAAGGCGGTAGCCGAGACTGAGAGATTTTTCAGCAGAAAAATACTCGTACTCTTTAAAAGATGTGCCAAGAAAGAAATTTGTAATGTATGTAACCGAAACGTACAATACATGTCATCTTCAGTTGAAAAAATTAAAGAGCGATTGACGATTACCGAGGTAGTTGAGTCATATATAAAACTCGACAAGGCCGGAGGCAATCTAAAAGGTAAGTGTCCGTTCCACAACGAAAAGACACCCTCTTTTTTTGTGTCTCCGGATCGTGGCTCTTACTATTGTTTTGGTTGTGGTGCAAAAGGAGATATCTTCACCTTTGTGCAAGAGTTTGAAGGCTTAGATTTTATGGGTGCATTAAAGACTCTGGCTCTTCGAGCGGGTGTAGAACTCGTAAGAGAAAATGTGCAGGCCCGTAATGAGCTGGATCGTTTGTACGGAGCCATGGAAGAAGCGACAAGCTACTATCAAAATCTTTTGAAAGAAAGTGCGGCGGCTAAAGATTATCTCAAAAATCGTGGTATAACAGATACAACCATATCGGAGTTTTGTATCGGTTTTGTTCCAGAGGGCTGGCGAGCAATACATGACCATCTTCTCAAAAAAGGTTTCTCAGTAGCTGAAATTGAAAAAGTTGGCTTGATTAAACAGACTGAAAAGGGCTACTATGACCGGTTTCGTGGAAGAATTATGTTTCCAATTTCCGACAGTAGTGGCAGGATAATAGCTTTCTCTGGAAGAATACTAGTGGACGATGGCAAATCAGCCAAATATCTCAACAGTCCAGATACTGTACTTTTTAACAAATCAAACATTCTCTATGGGCTCGATAAAGCCAAGCTCGATATTCGTAAGCGCGACTATACCATCCTCGTCGAAGGACAAATGGATCTCATTATGTCTCATCAGGCAGGTATTAAAAATACAGTGGCAGTGTCAGGTACCGCTCTTACGGATTCAGTAGTTTCTCGTGATGATGTTGTAAACAATCTAGGTCTCGTTCGGCGTTTATCTAGCAATATGATTATAGCGTTTGACGCTGATGGTGCAGGAATACGTGCTTCTGCGCGTGCATCACAAGTTGCATTGTCTCTTGGTATGGATGTAAAGATTGTGCAAATAGAGGGTGGTAAAGATCCCGCAGACATTATTTTACATTCAATAGAAGATTGGAAAAATATGCTTCGTAGTGCAAAGCAAGTGATAGAATTTCATCTCGATACAGTGCTTGCTAGAAAGCTAGATGATCGTAAGCTTACAAAAGCTATTTCTGAAGAGGTGCTTCCATACATTGTAGTACTTCAGAGTAGGATGGAAAAAGCACACTTCGTGGCAAAAATCCGGGACATGACCAAGATAGATGAGAACGCAATTTGGGAAGATCTGAAGAGATTGGAGAAAAGTATGCAGGTTGCTGAAGGTACTCCTGCAGGGGACGGAGTCAATGAAACCTCGCCACTTTCTCGCAAGGATTCAATCGAAAGAAAAATACTAGGTATCGTTTATTGGCAGGGGTCTCAAGAAAAACAAATCCTTGATGTTCATGTACTTAAAAAGCGCCTAGAAAAAATAATGGGAAAGGAAAATTGGGATAGAATACTCGCAGATAGTTTAGAAAAAAAACCAGAATTTATATTTGAATCAGAAGTTGTTTACAAAAACTCGGAAAAGATGGCAGAGGAGATAGAAGAAATGTTAAAAGGACTTGAGACAGATTATTTAAAAAAGGAGTTTGGGCAAGTAATGAAAGCGCTTGATGAGGCTGAAAAAAAGAAAGACGGAGCCGGAGTCACCAAACTTCTAGCTCGATGTCAGGAACTAAGTAATACATTAGCTCAACTTTCTAAAAAATAATAATCAAATCACATATGAAAAAACGAACAAAAAAGACAGTTAAGGTTTCATCTAAGGCAAAGTCTTTTGTAAAGAAGGTAAAAGTTAAATCAAAGGTAAAAACAAAAAAAGTTGCTCGTACACCTCGAGTCAACAAAAAAGAGTGGGAGATTCGAGCTGCTCGTTTGCAAGTAAAGGGTAAGGAGCGGGGCTTCGTAACTTTCGATGAAATATTAAAAGAATTTCCAAACATCGAACAGGATGTGATGTTTCTCGATGACCTATACAGCAAACTTTCTGTAGCCGGCATAGATATTCTTGAGGGCGGGGGCTTGCTAGAAATTGAGCCAGACGAATCCGCAACAAAAAAGTATTCATATGGAGGTAAAAGTGACGCATCATACGATTCGATTCAGATGTACTTGAAGGAGATCGGACAGTACCCGCTTATTCCAGGAACACAGGAAAAGGAGCTCGCTCAGCGTATTGAAAGGGGTGACGAAGAGGCCAAAAATCTCCTCGCTCGTGCCAACCTCCGACTAGTCGTCTCCATCGCTAAAAAATATGTTGGACGAAGTGCTGACCTCACCCTTCTGGACCTTATCCAAGAAGGCAACCTTGGCCTCTTTAAGGCGGTGGATAAATTTGATTGGACTAAGGGGTATAAGTTTTCGACATACGCGACTTGGTGGATTAGACAGGCGATTACTCGTGCGCTTGCCGATCAGTCTCGTACGATCCGCGTGCCAGTGCATATGGTGGAAACTATTGCCAAATACAAGCAGGTGGTACGACGACTTTCTCAAGACCTTGGCCGAGAGCCTCTTGCAGAGGAGATTGCGGTAGAAATGGGTCTGGATGTAGAAAAGATTTATAATATTGAAAAAATAGACCAGGATACTATCTCACTCGAAAGTCCAGTAGGTGATGATGGAGATGATGGAAAATCGACACTCGGCGACTTTCTTTCTGACGACAAAATCCTTTCCCCAGATCAAGATTCTTCCCGACGCATTTTAACTGATCAGGTCAAGGAGATTCTTGGAGATTTGTCATTCAAAGAGCGCAAAATTTTAGAAATGCGACATGGACTCGTGGACGGAATCACACACACACTCGAAGAGGTGGGTAAAGAGTTCGGAGTAACTCGTGAACGTATTCGCCAGATTGAAGCCAAGGCGCATGAGAAGATACGACAGCATGAGAAGATAAATAGGCTAAGAAATTATTAAAAACTTAACAAAACTTTTTCTCGGCATATTTTTAAAAGGCACGAATAAATTTCTACTAAAATTTTTCTCAAGTCTCGGCTACCCGCCTTGCGAAGTCCTTTTAAAAACAAGCCTTCAACGAGTTTTGTAAATTTAAATAATTTCTGTCGGAAGGGTGGTGGGGAGGGAAAATACGTTAAAGGCTCAACGGTACATCGTTGAGCCTTTAAGCTATATGAGGCTTCTGTAGAGCTGTATTTTACACATTTCGTTAAAATTTTAATTTTTACATTTTTGGTTCTGTACATTTTTTTTAAGTGGTATAATTATCTTTATGAACAGATTTATTTACGCCCTTCGGGGCCTGGGATGTACAATTCCTATAATCCTAGGTATTTTTTTGTTTTTCTAGTTGTTAGTTTGGCAGATTCTGATATGGTTGGGACTGAGCGGAGTAACTTAAAATTAGAAGAATGGCATGCTATTGTGGTTTATTCGTTATTTTGGGGAATTCGTATTATTACAGCCCTGATTCGTTTTTTTACATATACAGAGGAGAAATTTTTAAGAGCACCAAGGTACAAAGTAGGTTCAATCGTAATTGTTACTATTATAACCGTATTGGTATTATTCTTGTTTAATCTTATTTTTCCCAGATAATGGTTATGGGAAAAGCCAGCATTCTTTTGTAAAAAGTGTGGCATTGTATAGTTATAAATTTTTTATATTAGAAGTTACTCTTGAAACATACCCATGGCACATATGTGACTATTAAAAAATATTCCTCGAATGCTTTTATTTTTGCTATACTTACCCCATGACTCCAAAGACGAGCGAAGCTTTTGATACAGCCTACAAAAAGCTCAACAAAAAGCAAAAATTGGCGGTGGATACTATTGAGGGGCCAGTCATGGTCATTGCGGGGCCAGGGACGGGCAAGACGACCATTTTAACCCTTCGTATTGCCAATATTTTGCGTCTGACCGACACACCACCGTCGGGTATTCTAGCAATCACTTTTACCGATGCTGGGGTGAAGGCAATGCGCATGAAGCTCCGTAAGATTATTGGGGGTCGAGCTGACGAAGTACGACTAAACACTTTTCATGGATTTGCTTCATCTGTTTTTGCAGAATTTCCTGATCATTTAACACACATCTATAGAACGCAGCAAATGACTGATATTGAGGCGCAAGAGCTTGTGCGTGAGATCTTGAAGGACAAAAAATACAAACAAATTCGCCCACTCGGTGAACCTGATTTTTACATTTCAACTATTTTAAAGACTATTAGTGATGCCAAGCGCGAAGCACTTACACCAGAAATGGTGGTGGATTTTGCTTCTACTGAAGCTAAGCGTATTAAGAATGATGAGAGCTCTATCTCAACTCGTGGTACGACTAAAGGCCAGCTCAAAGCTGATGCACGAAGGCTGATTGAAAAGACAGAAAAGACCCTACTATTTGCTGATGTATATGAGGCGTATGAAGCTAAAAAGCGAGCTGAAAAGAAAATAGACTTCGATGACCTTATTTTTGAACTACTAAAAGCTATCCGCACGGATGAATTGCTCAAATCATTGATTCAAGAGAAATATCTGTATCTTTTGGTAGATGAACATCAGGATACTAATGATTCTCAGAATGAAATTATTCGGATTATTGCCAGTTTCTTTGATTCACCAAATCTCTTTGTGGTGGGTGATGAAAAACAGGCGATTTACCGTTTCCAAGGAGCTTCAGTTAAAAATTTCCTCCAATTCCAAAGTACCTGGAAAAATATGCAGATGATTTCACTGGAGGAAAATTATCGCTCACACAAGCATATTTTGGATGCCGGATTTTCGCTGATCGAAAATAATTATACAGATGGTGAACACCCACTGCTGAGAATCAAACTCACTGCTGGTGGGGATGAAAAACCGCGACCAATTGAAGTGATTATAGCTGGAAATAGTACTGCCGGAGACATGGCACTGATTGAACGATTGCAAGCGTTTTCTGGGCAATCAGATAAGACTGTGGCCGTTATTGTGCGCCGAAATCGGGACGTGGAGCGTCTGGCGACTCTCTGTGAGGCCCATAATATTCACGCCGTTTCTGAGCGAGGAATTAATATCTTTATTCACCCGATCGGGGCTTTATTTTTTGAATTGATTAGTTTTATAAATGACCCATCGCAAACAGAGGCACTCGCGGTGACCCTAGCTTCTGGATTGTGGGATGTGGAATTTACTAAAACTTCTGAATTTATTCATTTAGTGAAGACCGGAAAGATTGCAGAGATACTCCGGGCATTGCCAAAGATTGAAGCTATTTCCAATGAACTTTCACAACGAGGCGGGCTGGCGTTCCTTGTATATGTTGCAGAGCAGAGCGGTTTGAAAAACATTATCATAAAAAGTCCAGCAAATGCTGAAGTCTGGCGAGGTATAGTTGCCCTTGCTACGGAGCTTGCTGGTCGTGACAGATCGTTCGCTGATGATCCACGAAAAATTATAGAAGCTCTACTCTCATATCGCAAGGTAGCAGAAACTCGTAGTGTAAAAGTACTTTCTGGAGTACCAGATGCACCGATTCGAATTATGACCGCCCATGGCTCAAAAGGGCTCGAATATGACGAAGTTTTCCTACCTTACGCAGTCAATGAATCGTGGCTCACTCGTCCTCGGTCAGCATCATTTGTATTACCAAATAATCAAAAAGACGATGGTGATGAGCTTCGTGATTCTCGACGACTTTTTTATGTCGCTATCACTCGGGCGCGGAAACACATTACCATCATTACTCCTCTCGAGGATGTATCGGGTAAGGCATTTACTCCACTATCTTTTGTCGATGAGCTTTCAGAAAAAGATATTGCTCGAAGCATATTATCAGCGGTATCGGATGATGGCTTTGCACTGGCGAAGACAAGAGGAAATGATAAACGCATAGCGGAACTATCTGCGTATGCACAGACGATTTTAATAGAGAAGGGACTTTCGGTGACGGCGCTCAATCATTTTCTAAAATGTCCGCAAGCCTTTTTCTACAAAAGTATTTTGAAAGTGCCTGAACCGCCTTCAGCGAAATCTGAGGGGGGAAGTGCGATGCACCTCGCGATGGACCGCGTCTGGCGAATGGTGCGAAAGGACTCGTCAGTTGAGGGTATAAACGCGGAGATTCGTATGGCGGTAGCAGAGTATCTTGGCGGATCACTTCTACCCTCGTTTGAAAAGGAGGCTGTGCGTGAAGAGTTGTTTGAAACTTCAGAAACTGTAGCCAAAGCACTTCAGCCACATTTTGCAACAGCGGGAGATGTACTTACAGAGTCATGGTTTGATACAGAGGAAGCAGGGATACGACTTCATGGAAAAATGGATGTTGTGGTAAGGGACGGTGAGCATATTTGTGTCTTTGATTACAAAACTAAACAGGGGATGTCAGAGGCGAGTATTAAGGGTGAAACCAAAACCAGTACGGGAGATTATTTTCGTCAGTTAGTTTTCTACTATATTCTCTTGTCATCTCAGAGTAAGTACAAGAGTAAAAGGATTTTGCCAGCACTGGTGTTTATTAAACCGGATGAAAAAGGAAGATGCCCAACTATTTCTCTACCTATATCAGATTCAGATATTCTTAAAGTAAAAGGGGAGATCGCTTTTTTGGTGGAGGCAGTGAAGTCGGGTAAACTAGTGACGAGTTTCTGTGATGATGAAGAATGTAGATGGTGTCGATTAGCTAGGATGGCTAGGTAGAAAAAGTCTAAATATGGTAATTTAAAAGGCCAAACACTAATGTTTGGCCTTTTGTTTTTTGCAATTTTACTTACTTTAAATCCGCAATCACCGCATCCAAAATAATCTTCATGTTTTCATAAGGGTACGCAGCTTCTATTGGTATTTTTGTTCCGTCTTTTTTAATAATGATACTGTATGGTGTACCTTTGACACCTGCTTTAATACCATCCTCAAGATGTGACTGAATTTTGGCTTTAAATACTCCTGATGCGAGACAGGTGTCGAATGCTTTTTTATTAATACCAATCTCAACAGCTGTTTTTCCAAGTAAACCCTCTTCGAGGGTGTTGTTACCTTTGGTTATTTCAAATATGCGGTGTACATAATTCCAGAATTGATCATTGCCACCGAGCTTGGCTACACATTCGGTCGCCTCAGCTTCCTTGCGTGCTTTCGGGTGAATCTGGTCAAGTGGAAAATGTCGATAAACCCATGCAACTTTGCCATCCTTACCATACTCAGCCATAACACGCTTCATGATAGGGTGAAAATAAATACACGCAGGACATTCAAGGTCAGCAAACTCAACGATTTTGATGGGCGCATTTGGATTACCCAGAATATGATCGGCTTCTGTCACAGGGACAATATTTACATCAGTAGATTGAACAGCCACACTTTCTTTTGATGGATCAGGTGCGGTGGCTGGCTTTTTGGAATAGTAGAGTGCACCAGCAATTAATAGACCTGCAATAATAATAGCCATCGGTACCGTGAGGATACTGTCCTTTGGGGATGATGTTGTTGAATGAGTGACATGCTGTGATGTATTTTCCATGTGTATATATTAAAAATAAGTGGTTTAATTATAGCACAATTCGGATAGAAGCAAGATTTATTATTCATGATTTACGAATAGTAACACAGAATAGATGGGAGGTGCATATTAGCGGATTGGCGATTTTTGTGCTATAATTACTATATGATAATACTTGTAGCTATCAGTGCGATCGTCTGTACTGTTTTGGGAGGCTTATTTGCATTTAAGTATCAAGACAAGCTTCATTTGGTACTAGGCTTTAGTGCGGGTGCCATTATTGGAGTGGCATTTTTTGATTTACTACCGGAAGCAATCGAACTATCGGATGGTGCATTTGATGTCTCTGTTGTTACTAGTATTGTAGCGCTTGGATTTATTATCTACATGCTTCTAGATCGTTTTGCTGTGGGACATGAGCATATAGACGAGCACTGTGAAAACGAGAACCATAGAGGGCGACTCGGTGCTGGAAGTTTATCTGTCCACAGTTTTTTGGACGGCATGGCTATCGGTCTTGCTTTTCAGGTTTCTACAGAGGTCGGTCTTGTGGTTACTTTAGCTGTGCTAGCACATAAGTTTTTTGATGGGCTTAATACAGTTAGTCTTATTTTGAAAAATGGGGGTACACAGAAAGAGGCAGTGAAATGGCTTTCCGTTGGTGCGATAGCTCCAGTACTTGGTATTTTGTCTACAAAGTTATTTACACTACAGGAGTCATCGTTGGGACTTGTTCTGGCTCTATTTGGTGGCTTTTTTTTGTATATTGGAGCGAGTGATTTACTTCCGGAGAGTCACCATCGCCACCCTACATACTGGACTACATTTGCAACAGTTCTGGGTATGGCTATTTTGTACGCTATTATTAAGGTTGCACACTAGAAAGGTAGGGTAAAAGTCATTCCACTTTCTTTTTTGTCTTGCCACTTTGAAGTGTCAAGTTTGATTTGTTTGAGCTCTCCGTTATCTTTGTATTTTAGATGACCGTTTGCAAGAGCGTATTCGTAGACTTCCTTGGTGATTTTTACATCTTCCAAGCAGTATTTTTTAATTTTCTCAATTTCGCCTTTTTTGTACCACTCTACTGCTTCGAGACCATGACCGATCTTCTTTTTACCGAGCGTGGCCTCCGCTACAGAGTCGAGCTTTAGTCGGCGACCAAGCACCGCGCGAATTTCGACAAGGAGGTCGAGACTTTTTATTTTTGAAAGGTCCCCTGGATAATATTTGTTGAGTAGGGGTATATCGAAATGATCACCGTTGTAGGTGATGAGTATATCCGCACTCTCTATAATAGGCCAGACTTGCTTGAGTTCTTTGTCGGTGTAGGCAGTGTATATATCAGTACTTGAATCGTAGATGCCGATGACAGATATATCAAGTGCTGCGGGGTCATTACTACCCACTTCCTCAAAAAGATTCTTTGTTTCAATATCAAAAATAATTTTGCGCATAGTCAAATGTAAAGTGTGTTTCGAAAGTATAAAAAAAATGGTTATTTTACTATAAATATAATCTCTTTTTCTGTAGCCATTTTCTCTTCTCCGGTTGCCATATTTTTAATTTTGAATTGGCCAGATTTTACTTCGTCTGTACCGAGGACAGTTACAAAAGTAATTTTGTTTCTGTCGGCATACTTTACTTGATCCCCGATTTTCTTTCCAGAATAGTCGATGGCCACAGAAACCCCTGCCTCGCGAAGATTTTGAGCGAAGTCTTGAGCGAAAGCTGTGGCACTGTCATCGGCGATAGCGACATATAGTCTGGTTTTTGAAGTCTCGGTTGGTAGTAGTCCATAGGTCTCAAGGAGGTCTTTCATGACGACGTCCCCCGCACCAAAGCCTACCGCCGAGACTTTTTCCTGGCCAAAGATAGAGAGGAGATCGTCATAGCGTCCGCCTCCAAAGACCGATCGGCGATTGTATGGGTTAGTATCAAAGATTTCAAAAATAGTACCGGTGTAGTAGTCAAAACCCCGCATTAAGGTCTGGTCAAAGATGACGTTGGTAATACCAAGCTTCTCGAGATTTTCTATGACAGATTTTGTTTCCAGTATTCCCTCATAGGTACGCATTGGTACGGGGAGCACGGAGATAAAGTTTTCAAAGTTTTGAGAGTTGACGAGTTCTTTGAAAAGGTCAAATTTAAGACCCACGAGTGATTCGGCTTTTTCGGCAAATTCACTCGCAGGCATTTTGGTTTTTCGGTCGATGAGCTTTGCGAGAGTATGGGCATTTTCAGAAGAAATTTCGAGGACTTCGTTCATGACAAAGTTTACAATCTTGCGATTGTTTATTCGGACCGCAAACTGCTGATCTTTGAGACCAAAAGCACGTAAGATTTCTACTGCCAGAGAAATCACCTCTACTTCGGCTTGGAGAGACTTCACGCCAAATAGATCTACATTTAGTTGCCAGTGTTCGCGGAGTCGTCCCCGCTGAGGTTGTTCATATCGGAAGAGGTTGGGAATAGAATACCAACGAAGGGGGAATGAGAGCTCGCGTTTTTTACCTGCTACCATGCGGGCGACAGTCGGGGTCATTTCAGGACGGAGGGTAACTTCTCGTTCGCCTCGGTCAGTAAAAGTATAGGTCTGCTCGTTCACGAGCTCCTCACCAGATTTGGCACGGTAGAGCTCAGCTGGCTCGAGTACTGATGCACTGTATTCCTGATATCCGAACTTTTCTACGACTTGTTTCCAAGTGTTGAAAATGTAATTTTGTATCGTCATGTCGGCTGGGTAGAAATCACGCACACCTTTGTAACCTTCGGTGGATATCTTTTTTACTTTTGATTCGTTTTCTGACATATGTGTATTCTAGCAAAACTAGAGCCTGTTCACAATCTGCCACTTTTACTGTACATTAAGAAGTGAAATACTATTAAAATGCTTTGCCTGTATAAAAAATTAGGGGAGACGCCATTGCAGTGCTTGGATGCGCTGAGAAAGATGAAACCGGAATACAAAGACACAGTGCTTTCGTATGCTGGGAGACTTGATCCAATGGCGGAGGGGGTGATGCTGGTGATTGTGGGTGAAGAAAATAAAGAAAGGGAGAGGTATCTGGTGTTGGATAAAGAGTATGAATGCGAAATGCTTTTGGGTGTAGGAACAGATACCTATGATGTTTTGGGAAGGATCGGAGATGTTACCCCCGCGCCGGTGAGCACACCGGCGCGGGCCATTATCGAGTCTAGTCTCGCATTATTCGTTGGAAAATATGTTCAAAAATATCCGCCATTTTCATCAAAGACAGTAAAAGGCAAAGCGCTTTTTCAGCTTGCAAAAGACGGAGAGCTACGAGAGGAGGATATTCCGAGTCGGGAGGTGGAGGTATATAGTACGGAAGTGCTTTCTGTGGGAGATATTTCTGCACAGATTCTTGAAGCTCGAATACTCAAAAATATTTCTTTAGTACAGGGAGATTTTCGGCAGGAGAAAATTATTACAGGCTGGAAAAAGTTTTTTGAGTCACAGCCGGCAGATGAAAAGTTTCCTGTGATTAAAATAAAAATCTCTTGTGGAAGTGGTACATATATTCGCTCTATTGCCCATGAGCTTGGGAAAAAGCTTGGCGTACCAGCGATCGCTCTGAGTATTTTTAGAACCAAGGTGGGGGAGTATGGTATGACATAATCAAGAGGATAGTTTTACGCATATACGCTATAGCGTAGATGCGTTTTCCGTACCATCTATGGTCCTTAAATTGTAAATCGCAAGTCTTTATTACACAAATTGACTTTAGGTTCCAAATGTTGTAGTATGAGTGTCGGAGTTATTTTATGAATCTAATCATAGCAGTAGTCGGTTGCGCCTGTCTCGCTGGGGCAGGAGGTTGTGTGCACTATCGTCGTCGCAAAGCATGGGAGCGTCGTTGCTCGAAGTGCCAATGCACAAAGGTAGATCGAGTGATCATCATGTGTCCAAGGACACGTAAGGATCATGCGAGGGTCGTAGAGAACACTCTTGTCGGTGACGATATGCTCTTTGCGGTGTTCAAGTTTACCTACTGTAAGCGCTGTGGGAAGCAGGTTGCTCACGAGCGACACGATAAGATCTTTTCGGTAGGCAGTCTTCGGCATAAAGCTGTCTGGCAAGCAGGGGCGTTTCGATACGACCTGAAGCATTTTGTCGAAGCTGGCATTCAACCCTTAGATATCAATATCGCCTTCGACCCAGATGCTCTTGGACCAGCCAGTCTCTGTGATTGGCTCGGTATGGTGTTCTGAGGTTGTTGACGATAGTCGGAACTTCCGACTTTTTATTTTATTGAGTGAAAACCCCGCGATACACACCTTTAGTACCCGACCGGGTACTAAAGGTGTGTAAGGTCTTACTAAAAAGGTAAACGGCTCGACAGTTTTTTGAGCCATTAGAGCGGATTTATAGCCGCCCCAATTGTAGAATACTTCTCTTGGCATATTTTTTCGAAGCCTATCGGTTTAGGGGTATGCCTCTGTAGAAAAAGTACGGATTTTTCGGAGCTAGAAAAATTCTGAAGTTTTCGGCTTGCCAGCCTAAAAACCCTATTCAAATGATACGCCTATGACAGTACTTAGTAATTCGGGGTATAAAGACATATTGTTGAAAACGAAAATTCCCTCCGATTTATCTAATCTAAGATATGGGTACATGTTCGGTCAAAAAGAAAAATCGGGGAAATTCTAGCTATCTCGATACTGTAGCTATCTCTTCGCCTTCGCCCTGTCCGTATCGGTCAAAAATTTCTTGCGTAGACGCACGCTTTTAGGACAGATTTCGAGATATTCATCCTCATGCATGATCTCAAGACCTCGTTCGATAGTGAGCTCCCAGGCCGGAGTGAGGTAAATACTTTCGTCAGAGCCAGACGCTCGCATGTTTGTGAGCTGTTTACCTTTGGTAGGGTTTACCGTCATCTCATCGCCTTTTGTAACATTACCAACAACCATACCGGTGTAGATTTCGTCAGTCGGCTTGATGTAGAGCACTCCTCGTTCCTGAAGATTCCAAAGTGCAAATGCGAGCGCTTTACCGCTTTCCATAGAAATCATAGAACCAGTCTCGTGTTTGTTGATTTCGCCTACGTATTCCCTAAAACCAACCACTCGTGAAGACATAATACCCTCACCTTTGGTATCGATCACAAACTGTCCTCGGTAACCGAGCAATCCTCGTGTTGGAATTTCAAAAATAATTCGAGAAATACCTTCTCTCTCTCGCATGTCGGTCATAATACCTTTTCGTCTGCCAATCTTTTCGATTACCGCACCAGCGTGTTCAGTACGCACATCTACAGTAAGCTCTTCAAACGGCTCGGTTTTCTTGCCATCAACTTCTTTAATAATTACTTGCGGTTGAGAGACCTGAAGCTCGTAGCCTTCTCGTCGCATATTTTCAAGAAGAATAGAAATGTGTAGCTCACCTCGACCAAACACCTTGAATGTATCGTTGGCGCCAAAATCAACCTTAAGGCCAACGTTGATCTCGAGTTCTTTTTCGAGTCGGTCACGGATCTGACGTGTAGTGAGAAATTTGCCTTCTCGTCCCGCAAAAGGGGAATTGTTTACAAGGAAAGTAAGGGAAATAGTTGGCTCGTCGATCGCAATAGCAGGAAGGGCTTCCTGATCTGCTTTTTCACAAATAGTTTCGCCGATATAAATATCAGGAAGGCCGGAAATAATCACGATGTCACCCGCTTCAGCCTGAGAGACCTCTTTTCGGTCGAGACCGTCGAAGGCGAGGATTTTGGTAATTTTACCTGTGTGGAGTGTGCCAGAATTAGTTTTTGCAAAGACGGTTTGGCCAGTTCTGATAATACCTTCGTAGATACGGATGATCGCTTGTCTTCCGAGGAAGTTGTCGTATCCGAGATTGAAAGATTGCGCTCGAAGTGGAGCAGAAATATCATTTTTTGATGGGGGAACTTTGGCGAGAATGGTGTCAAGAATAGGGTCGAGATTTTTGCTATCATCAGTAAGCTTGTATTTGGCAATACCTTGTCGACCGATAGCGTAGACGTACGGAAAGTCGAGCTGTTCGTCGGTCGCACCAAGCTCAATAAAGAGTTCGAGGATTTCATCATGTGCTTCTTTGGGCCGGGCAGCGGGTTTGTCGATTTTATTCAAAACAACGATAGGCTTGAGGCCGAGCTCGAGTGACTTTTTGAGTACGAAACGAGTCTGAGGCATCGGACCTTCTTGCGCATCAACGATGAGAAGCACGGTATCGATAGAGCGGAGCACCCGCTCTACTTCTGAGCCAAAGTCGGCGTGACCAGGGGTGTCCACGATGTTGATTTTTGTACCTTTGTATTCTATTGATGCGTTTTTTGCATAAATAGTAATACCACGCTCGAGCTCGAGTGTATTGCTGTCCATAGAAACACCTTCTTTAGAAAAGCCAGTTTGCTTTAAAATAGCGTCGGTAAGAGTGGTCTTGCCGTGGTCCACGTGAGCGATAATTGCGATGTTTCGTATATCCATATAATTAAAAATAGAGCCCGTAGGCCTTGGAGGGATATAATAGCACCGATGCTTCGTTTTGTCTAGTAAAAAAGGCCTATCGGTTAGGTATAGGCATCTATAGACGAAGCAAGAATAAATTTCTGCTGAAATTTTCCTCCAGTCTCGGCTCCCGTCCAGCGCCGTCTACAGGAATACAGCATCTACCGATGTGAAAGTCTTTTTTTTACTAGACAAAACTCCGGGACACCAGAAACTTTTTATTAAAAATTTCTGGAGGAGTAATTCTATAGAGTAGATCAATAAATAAAAAAGCGGCCGACTACTTGAAGTAGGGCACGCCATGTTGTGTCATCTAGCTACAGTTTGTTGCTGGGTGATGTTTCTCAAGTTTGAAGTGTCTGGCAATGAGATCGGCTTTTTGTGCGGGCTCGAGGATTCCAGGCACCTCAAGGAAGTCTTCGCCAAAGATCTCCCGAGCTTTACGAATGACGGGCAGAGTCTTCTCGTGATACAGCTTGAGCCGAGTTTCAAGCGTTTCTGGGTTGTCGTCGGCACGATTTTCCTGTGCCTTTCGAAACGTTAGAATTCGTTTGCGACACTCGTCTTCGTGGAGGTTGATGAAAGCACCACAAAGCAAAAACTCGTGCTTTACTGCCAGATTCAAGAGTGCTTCGAACTGAGGAGGTGTTCGACACAACCCGTCACCAAATGCAGTCTCGTGACCATGGAGAAAGGTCGGCAGGAAGTATTCAAAGGTGCTCAGTGCTGTTTCGTCTGAAGCATAGTTACCTTGGTCTCCCGCACTAAGGAAGTCGTGCGCTTCGGGACTGTTGGGAAAGTAACCGCTGTAGAATCGCAACAGATCACTCTGTCCGATGACCAATTGGTTGTAAGTCCGACGCAGCTCTTTTCCTGCTGCACCTTTTCCACAACCGACACATCCAAAAAAGATGATGAGTCGACGTAACCGAAGTTTTTTACGAGTCATTTTCGTATCCAGCCTTTCATTTTTCTGACGTTTATTACCTAAATTTTCCTCCATTTCCTCACACTATCAAGGAACAGAGCCGAAGTGCATGTTATCACGGTATTGGAGGGGTGTCAACGATCTGTAGAAGTCAGAATCTAGATTCATGAATTAAGAATAGGGCGGAAAAATTCCCCCGAAAATGGTAGTAGACATTTTCGGGGGAATTCTGGTCAAAAAACTTTGAAAGGCTCAACGGGTGCCCGTTGAGCCTTTAAACTAAACAGTGGCTCTACTCGAGGCTGGAATAGCTATGCTATACTATTTTAATGAAAAACTACTGGTTGATAAAAAGTGAGCCGACATGCTACTCGATAGATGACTTGAAGCGAGATAAAAAGACGGCGTGGGGTGGGGTGCGGAATTTTCAAGCCAGGAATTTTATGCGCGATGGCATGAAGGTGGGGGATTTGGTGATTTTTTATCATTCGAGTGCCAATCCGCCCTCGGGGGTAGGTGTGGCAAGAGTGGTGAGTCCTGCATATCCTGATGCGACCGCTGTGGATCCAAAAGATGATCATTACGACCCGAGAGCAACCAAAGAAAATCCAATCTGGATGCAGGTAGAAGCGGCCTTTGTGGAAAAATTTAAAAATCCTGTATCAATTTCTTTGATTAAGGTAAACCCAAAACTCAAAGGTGTTCCTGTCGCACAAGTAGGAAGTCGACTCTCGATACAGCCACTTTTAGAAAAACATTTTGAGGAGATTTGTAGAATGGGCAGGTAAATGTTTTTAACTTAACTTCTTTATTTTTTCTGCGAGGAAGCTCACTTCGCCGTTGCGCAGAGATACTTTGCCTTTGATGGCCACGCAGGATTCGGCGATGAGGAAACTTTTTGACTCGGCAAAGACACGGGGGAAGACGACGACTTCGAGTGAGCCGGTGAAGTCAGCGAGACGGAGAAACATCATGTTATCACCTTTTTTGGTAGCGATGATTTTTGCTTCTTCTATGATGCCTGCGAGCACCACAATCTGACCTTCTTTAGGCGTGTCTTTTATAGTTTTAATCACCACATCTCTTTTTGCAAAAACGTCGCGATATTTGTCGAGTGGGTGGCCGGAAATGTAGAGGCCGAGGAGCTCTTTTTCCCAGATCAATTTTTCTGAAGCAGACGCGGGTGGAACTTCGGCTAGGCGTAGAGTAGGAACACTTGAGTGGTCGGCCATTAGTCCAAAAAGCGAGTCCTGATTATCTGGCATTTTACCCTTTTCTTTGTTGTAGGCGAGGAGCTGTTCCATGTTGCCGATCATACTGCCACGTTCACTAAATGAGTCCATTGCCCCAGCTTTCACGAGCGCTTCGAGAGATTTTTTGTTTAAATTTTTATCTTTGACTCGGTCGAGGAAGTCGGTGAGAGATTTAAATTTGCCGTTTAATTTTCGCTCTTCGATAATGGCACTGGCGATACCTTGGCCAAAGTTTTTAATGGTGACCAGTCCAAAGCGAATACGGTCGGGGTTGATAGGAGTGTTGTCGCCTTTGACAATGGTAAACTGACTGAAACTTTCGTTGATATCTGGCGGTAAAACGGGAATCTCCATACGCTTACATTCTGTAATAAATTCAGAAATCTTCTCTACATCTCCTGAGTCAGCAGTAAGTACCGCAGACATATAGATGGTCGGGAAGTTGGCTTTCATGTATGCCGTTTGGTATGCAACACGACCATAAGAAGCGGCGTGGGCTTTGTTGAATCCGTATGCGGCAAAAGGCTCGATGAGCTTCCATAGTGTGTCAGCCTTCCTCTCGCTCATACCATTTTTTAAAAGTCCCTCACGGAGCTTGCCTTTTTGTTCCTCCATTTCTTTTGGAATCTTTTTACCCATCGCCTTACGGAGTTTGTCTGCCTCGAGCCAGGAGTAGCCACCGAGCTTGATCGCGATCATCATGACGTCGTCCTGATAGGTGATGACACCGTATGACTGAGCGAGGATCTCTTTCATGCGTGGGTCGAGATACTTTATAAGCTCGGGATTATTTTTTCGTTCGATATATTGAGGAATACATTCCATTGGTCCTGGTCGATAGAGTGCCACCATCGCGTTGATGTCATGAATAGTGCTCGGACGGAGTTCTTTGAGAAATTTGGTCATGCCGGCGCCATTGAGCTGGAAAAGTCCAGCCGTCTCGCCTTTGGCCAGCATGGAAAATGTTTTTGCATCTTCGAGCGGGACATTTTCAATATCAACATCAATATTTTCAATCTTCTTTACTCGCTCAACAGCGTCGGCGAGGATGGAAAGGTTTTTAATACCAAGGAAGTCAAATTTGAGAAGACCTGCATCTTCCACTGCATGCATATCAAACTGAGTGATGATTTTATTTTCTCCCTTGGTATCGTACTGTAGAGAAGTAAAGTCCGTCAGTGGTCGAGGAGCGATCACCACACCAGCAGCGTGCACAGAGATGTGTCGGGCACAACCTTCAATCTTCTTTGCCATGTCGATAATCTTTTTGACATCGGCTTCTTTTTTATAAATATCTTTGAGCTCGGGAACTTCTTCGACGGCGCGGTCGATAGTCATGGGAAAGCCTTGCGCGCCCATTGGGATGAGCTTGGAAATACGATCACCGACGTCATATGGGAAGCCCATGGCTCGCGCGACATCGCGCACCGCTCCACGGGCAGCCATAGTACCAAAAGTACCGATCTGTGCCACGCGATCTGCACCGTATTTTTTCTTGGCGTATTCGATCATTTCGTCTCGGCGATTATCGGCATAGTCCATGTCGATATCGGGAGCAGAGGGACGCTCGGGGTTTAGAAAACGCTCAAAGGGAAGCTTGTACTCGATAGGGTTTACATTTGTAATTCCCGCTAGATACGTGACCATAGAGCCCGCCACCGAACCTCGAATTGTAGTGAGGATGTGATTGTCGTGTGCAAAGTGAAGCAGGTCGGATACTACGAGAAAGTACGGAGCATAGCCTTTTGCTTTGATGACGGATAGCTCATATTCAACGCGTTTTTCCACTTCGTCTGTCTTTTCAACTTTTCTTTTTAAAAGACCTTCATATACGAGTCGGCGTAGTTCGTCATCATAGGAAAGGCCACTAGCTACTTTGTAGTCGGGAAACACCCACTTGCCGAGCTCGAGCTCGAGGTTGCATAGATCGGCGATTTTCGCACTGTTCTCGATAGCATCAGGCTCATCCTTAAATAGAACTTCCATTTCTTCTCCAGAAAGGAAAGAAAAGTTTTCGTCATCGTTGTCCGAGATACGGTCAGAAACATCGCCGTGAGTGTTGACGAGCATGAGGGTATCTCGAGCAGATCTGTCACTGGTGTGTATATAGTAGACATCGTGCGCGGCGACGATAGGAGTGTCGGTCTCTCGAGCGAGTTTCAAAAGCTGTTGCATCAGGGCTTCATGACCATCGATTTCGGGGTGGTGGGTGATTTCGATAAAAAAGTTATCTACGCCATAAACTTTTTTGTACCAGACGATTTTTGTTTTGGCTTTTTCGACATCGCGATTTTTGAGGGCGAGACTGATCTCACTCGAAAAAGAGGGGGCAATAGCGATGAGACCTTGAGGATGTGTTTCGATGAGTTCGCTATCGATACGGGGTTTGTAATAAAAGCCCTCGAGGTGTGATTTGGTTACTAGCTGGATGAGATTTTTGTAGCCCTCGAGATTTTTGGCTAGCAAAACGAGGCGGGCACGACGATTATCTACTCCGGCTTGCATATCTTTTCGAGTACGGACTGCCACATAGGCGTCGATACCGATGATTGGTTTGATATCGGCTTTTTTGCAGGCTTTATAAAACTCGATAGCGCCGTAGAGATTTCCTGCGTCAGTGAGTGCGAGTGCAGTCTGCCCCTGTTTTTTTGCAGTTTTTACGAGCTCGTCTATTTTCGGTAAGGCATTGAGGAGGGAATAGTGGCTGTGTGTGTGGAGATGGACGAATTTCGAGGCCATAGTTCGTATACTATAGCATTTGAGAATAGATTTAAGAAGTAAGATTCAGAAGCCGTGACTTACGGCGGAAGTACCGAGCTCACCAGAGCGAATGTGTAGGATGTATGAATAGAAAAATACAAACAAACGACATCTACGCTATAGCGTAGATGTCGTTTGTTTGTAAAAAATTCGGGGTATACTAGGTATACTATATAAAATGACTTTAGAATGAAAAAATATACTCCTAAGTATCTTGTGGGTGTAGATGAAGTTGGTCGCGGGCCAATAGCGGGGCCGGTGGCGGTTGGGGCCGTCTGCGTGGATGTGGCACACGCGAAAACTAAGCTTTCGAGTGCCGAGTACCGTGCCCTTTTTTCTGGCATCAAAGATTCTAAAAAATTACTGTCAATAAGGAGAGAGAGTTGGTTTGCGAAAATCTTGGCAGCTAAAAAAAACCGTGCACTAAACTTTGTAGTCACTTTTATATCTGCAAAAGAGATAGATGCGAAGGGTCTTTCTCAATCTATAAAAAAAGCGCTTCAAAAGTCACTAAAAAAGGTAGCGCCTGATCCCAAGAAAACCCAAGTCCTTCTGGACGGTAGCCTATATGCTCCAGCCGAATATAAAAATCAAAAAACAATTATCAAAGGTGATTTGAAAGAGCCAATTATTGGCCTCGCTTCTATCGTAGCAAAAGTAATGCGTGATAGACAGATGGTGGCGTATGCGAAAAAGTACCCACAGTACGATTTTGAAATACATAAGGGCTACGGTACTAAAAAACATTATGAGAAAATCAAAAAGTATGGTCTATCGCCATTGCACCGAAGGAGTTTTCTTAAAGACCGATTTGAATAGTTTGTTCATTCTACATCTAAGCCATGGCTTAGATGTGCGTTACGCAAGACCTAGCGTAGTTAATTAGAGTATCTAGAAAATAAAAAACCGAGTGGGGCACTCGGCTAGCCATTTGGTGATGGGGGGGTGTCTTTCTACACGTAATCCTCGGAAACGTGGCGGATCGGCGGAGACAATGGACGAATAGGGATTTTTTTCCTAGACTCGATGTCCATCGCGGACATGACCACAAGCACCGTGCCCGTTGCCGTCAAGATACCTGCAAGGAACAGGTTGCGCAAATGTCTGTGACAGCCCATTTTGCCAGGCCTCGAAAGACACAGTGTCGACCAGATTACCCCTGCCACTCCCATTACTACACCGAGATTTTGCCAGATTTCAGCATTCATGATTAAGAAAAGAACAGGTTCCGTAAAGAATTAGATACTTTTTTACAAGAAGTTTAACTATGTTTCATTATACACCCATTTAGTATAAAAGTCAAGCTTCGGAGATACCTCGGCGCCCCCGATTTTTAGCAAAAAAGCGGGGGCATAAAGTCGGGGATATAAATCGGCAGGGCTTGCCCGATAGTGAATTTTGGCATTGGCTTCGCCAGTGCCTACTGGCACAATGTCAAAATCTACTACCGGGCCTTGCAATTTCCCCAAAACTATATATACTATATGAACTATGGTAAATCGAATGCGCGCCACCCGGGCACACCGGGACAATAGACGGTCACATCACGCTCTCACTGCTATCCAGACGACCCTCTGTAGCGAGTGTAATTCTCCGCGTCTGCGACACACTGCTTGTGGCAATTGTGGTAAATACCGAGGTAAGACTATTATTGATATGACCGCAAGGATTGCAAAAGTCGAGAAGAAAGCAAAAGCACAGACAGCGTCAGCTACAGCAAAGTAATAAGAAAAAGCGGAGAAGGTTTGGTAAATGGTTCTTTAAATAAAATGGCAAATCGGCACCTTTCAAGATCAATAGTACTCCAATCACTCTTCGAGTGGGATTTTCGCAATTACGATATCTCCAAGGCAAAGGCAATTTTCGTCCGTAATATGGAGGAGTTTGCCCCCGGCCTCGGAGATTTTTCGTTTATGGAACAGCTAGTGGAAAGTCTTTTGAGCAAGCGCGCAGACCTTGACAAAATTATTGAAAAAGCTGCACCGGACTGGCCGATAGACAAGATTTCTATTGTAGACCGAAATATACTCCGTATTGGTCTCTATGAGCTTCTCTTTTCTGACCGTGCAGAAGTGCCCGCAAAGGTGGCGATCAACGAAGCTATCGAGCTGGCAAAAACATTTGGTGGAGAAAATAGTAGTAAATTTATAAACGGAGTGCTCGGCTCAGTGTACAAAGAGATTGGTGAGCCAGGTAAAGACAGCGTTTCAAAGAAGAAACTTTTTAAAAATGTGCCGTACGAAGAGATGCCGATCGAGAAGCTTGGTGGCGCGGTGGTGTATGCAAAGGATGGCAGTGGCCAGCTTAATTTTGCTTTTGTACACGATATCTTTGGTCATTGGACTTTACCAAAAGGACATATCACACCGGAGGAAGGTGATGAGGTAGGGACCGAGCGAGTTGTACAAAAGGAGATTGGCCTTTCAGTCAAGGTTGGTTTGAAGCTTGGCAACAACGAATATATCGCGTCCGATCCAGAGAAAGGTAAGCTTCGAAAACAAGTGATCTACTATCTCGCCAAGACCGACTACGACACACTGGTGCTCGACAAGACGAGTGGAGGACTGAACGATCTTCGCTGGTTCCCGCTAGGAGAAATAGCCGAGCTCAATTTATACAATGACATTCTTCCGCTCGTGACCAAGGCAATCACCCTTTTAACCAGTAAGTAATTTTTATGGCAACTACAGATATTTCAATATTTGAAAAAAAGGCCGGAGTGACTTTCAATGATAAGACACTTTTGACGCAGGCTTTTACGCACCGTTCATATTTGAATGAAAACAAAGGGCTCAAGATGTCCCATAATGAGCGACTTGAGTTCCTCGGCGATGCGGTGCTCGAGCTTGTCTCGACCGACTATTTATTTAAAAAATATCCAGACAAAACAGAGGGGGATCTCACTTCGTATCGATCGGCGTTGGTCAACACGCATAGTTTAGCAAAAGCGTCGATTAATCTAGACGTTAATGATTATTTGCTTTTGTCGAAAGGTGAAGCCAAAGATATGGGGAGGGCTCGACAAATAATTCTCGCTGATACTTTTGAGGCTGTGATCGCTGCATTATATATAGATGGTGGATATGAAGGGGTTAAAGATTTTATTAAACGTAACTTGTTTGATTTGATCGATATTGAATATATTGTCAAGAATAAGCTGTGGCTGGATGCCAAGAGTCGTTTTCAGGAGCAGGCACAGGAAAAGCTGGGAGTGACTCCTTCTTATAAAACACTTCGGGAGGAAGGTCCAGATCATGACAAGGTGTTCACACTCGGAGTTTTTCTTGGGGAGGTACAGGTGGCGATAGGTGACGGTCCATCAAAACAGGAGGCGGAGCAGAAGGCTGCGGAAAATGGATTGAAGGAGAAGTCTTGGTAGAGAGTTTCCCCCCCCAGTGGTGAGTACGCCGCTGGGGCCTGAGTTTTTTAACAGAAATAGCCTCAAGTATAGGCTTACTTTATCAGAAAGGCTCAACCATCAACTGTTGAGCCTTTGACCTCTAAATTTACTTTGTAAATAAAAAGAGCACCGTTTCCGGGCTCAGGCTTAGGTTCCAGTATTTCCGATCGCTTCGACGGGACAAGCTTCCATGGCTTCTTTGCACAAAGCCTCTTGCCTTGCCGTTTCTGGTTGCTGGAAAACGTAACTGTAACCCCCATCATTATTTCGTTCAAAAAATCCTGGGGCATGCTCCCGACACAGATCACAGTCAATGCACTGGTTGTCCACGAAGTATTTACCAGGAACATTCTGCTTGTATTTGTTGGCAATGTCGGCCATAATTTCTTTAGGTTTTGGTTTTAAAACGGGAACGGTCTGTAGACCACTTTTGCTATATTAGCACAAAACTATTAGGGTGGGTATGTATTACTACTACAATATATTGTAGTAGTTTTTAAATGAGCAAAGCTTTTTTCGACTCCGACTCGAACCCTGTAAACAAGAGTACTCGCGCAAGCACCGTCGACAGGTTCACATTATCAAACGATGTGCCTTCTCGCTTGTTCAAATAAGCAAAGCTTTTTTCAACTTCGACTCTAACGCTGTAAACAAGAGTACTCGCTTACGCGCTTCTCGCTTGCTGAAATAAAAAGAGCCCGACTAGTGTCGAGATCTATGTTTGGTCTACCTCAGTCCACCTTGCCGATGGCGAACTCGGGGCATTGTTCGAGAGCTTTTGCGCAACAGGCTTCCTGTTTGCTTCCTCTAGGTTGCTTGGCAACGAAGGCCAATCCATCATTGTCTGACCTAAAGTTTTCCTTGGCAAGCAAAACACAGATTCCACATCCATTACAAACTAATTGATCGACGAAGTACGGACCTGCTACACTTGATTGATTTCGCTGACTAATATTGGGCATTGTAGACTCCAGTTAGTAGAAGTTGACCGACCCTATAAAATGAGCGTTTTTTAAAATACCTTGGGCTATGTTAGCATAGACAGGCAGAAGAGTACAATTAAAAAAGCGCAAGGCGTGCGCTTAGGCTTTGTCTGCTTTCCGGTAGTTGATTGCTTGGAGGGGACATTGTCGTTGTGCTTCACGACAATCGTCATTCTCTTCTGAATCTATTGGCTGACGAAGAATGTATGCGTAACCTCCATTTTCATGATCTAGTCCAAAAACTGTCGGGACAATGAGGGTGCACTTTATACATGCAATACATCTGTCAGTCACAGACCATTCACCTGGAGCGTTTTTCGTGTATTTCTTTGGTGGGTTTTTTGGCGCTGTTGCCATAAAATTCCTTTTTTGGTCGCTTGTTCCTAGTAAATAAGTTTGGAAGAGCTACCTTCATTTATACTAGCACAAAATAGGCTTTTTTTAATTAAAAATCCCAACAGTTGTTGAGATGGGTCACCGAAAGTTATTTTTTGAGTTTATTGAGTTTAGATCGCCTCACTTGGATACATGTCCTCGATCGACCAAGCACTTTGCTGAGGTCGAAATCAGAGAAACCATTGTGGTGAAAGACAAGCCACTCTTCTTTTGCTGTCCAAGGCTTTCGATGACAACCCCAAGCGGGAACTCCTTTTCGACGATATTTTTGGTTACGGGCTTTTTTGTTGGCTTTGATTTGAGCCTTGGTCGCTTTTGGTAAGCGACGACGGTCATGAGTGTTTTCGGGCGATTCGTGCGCACTAATCATTTGGGCGTATGTTTGAAGGTGAACCTTTTTCTGAAACATAATCTATCAGTAAAAGTGAAATATGTCAAAGAACAGTTTGCAAAAAGTGGCATTTGGATGCTAAACTGGCCGGATGATAAAAGGTTTTTGGGAGGAGGTAAAGAAAAAAGCTGGCAAGGAGCCATTTTTTGTAATGGCGCCACTTGCTGATGTGACCGATGTAGCTTTTCGGGATATTATTGCTAAATATAGCAGGATGGGTAAAAAAGGGGGTGGACCTGCAGTACATTGGACTGAGTTTGTGTCTGCCGATGGACTTTGTTCTCCTGGTCGGAAAATACTCGAGCGAGACCTTGCATATACGGAAGCTCAGCGACCTATTGTGGCACAGCTTTTTACAGGTCATCCAGAAAAAATGAAGGAGGCATGTGCTCTCTCCCGCTCGCTCGGCTTTAATGGAATAGATATCAATATGGGCTGTCCAGACAAGTCGATAGAAAAACAATGTGCTGGTGCATCGATGATTAAAGACTCAGAGCTAGCTCGAAAAGTAATAGAGTCTGCGCGAGAGGGAGCGGGAGATATTCCGGTGTCGGTCAAAACAAGAATTGGCTACAATAAAAATGAAATTAATACGTGGATCGTTTTTTTGCTCGAACTCAAACTACCCGTGCTTACCATACATTTGCGTACTCGAAAAGAAATGTCGGATGTTCCGGCGCATTGGGAGCTGATGCCAGAAATAATTGCCTTGCGAGACAAGATTTCTCCGGAGACTTTGATTATCGGTAATGGTGATGCGCTCAATCTCGAAGATGGGAAACAAAAAGCAGAGGCAAGTGGGGCGGACGGGGTGATGTTTGGGCGGGCGATTTTCGGTAACCCCTGGCTGTTTGATACCCAGAAAAAAGAGGTGACAATGCGAGAAAAGCTCGAGGTGATGCTGGAGCATACATTGCTATATGAAAAATTGTTGGGGGATATTAAAAATTTTGCGATTATGAAAAAACATTACAAAGCGTATGTGACAGGATTTGATGGGGCAAAGGAGTTGCGAGCGAAACTGATGGAGACCCAGAATGCGGAGGAGGGGAGGAAAATTGTGGAGGAGTACCTAGAGAATAGTCTAAAGTCAAAAGTACCAAGTCTGGAGAATGCTCCGGCCGTATCCTCGTCCGGGGAGGGGGTGACCCGAGGTTTAATTTCAAGTATAAAATATCTCTAGCCACTATCGATATCCAACTTTCGAAATGAGAGTTGAAAACATCTGTATACCACAATGTTACGACCGCCACACTCCTCTCAAGGAGTGTGGCGGTCAAACTTTTTCATTTTTCTTTTATTTACTGCTATACTGTGCCAATGTCCCAAGCTACTCAAGTCGCTCTCTATCGAAAATATCGACCACAAGCTTTTAAGGAAGTCCGCGGACAAGAAGCGGTGGTAAATGTACTTACTAGTGCCATAGCTTCTGGTACTATTTCTCACGCGTATCTTTTTTGTGGTTCTCGAGGTACTGGAAAGACGAGTGTGGCGCGCATTTTTGCTCAGGCTATCGGTACATCTCCCGAAGACCTCTATGAAATCGATGCCGCTTCAAACCGAGGTATTGATGATATTCGTGAGCTCCGTGAGTCGGTTAGTACGTTACCATTTCAATCAAAATACAAAGTCTACATTATCGACGAAGTGCACATGCTCACCAAAGAAGCCTTTAATGCACTTCTGAAAACGCTCGAGGAACCGCCAGCACATGTGGTTTTTATTCTTGCAACCACAGAGATGCACAAGCTTCCTGAGACAGTCGTGTCTCGTTGTCAGACATTTACCTTTCGAAAGCCTAGCCGGGAGATTTTAAAAAAGGTGATTGAAAAAACGTCGGAAAAGGAGGGCTACTCAGTAGATCATCCATCAGCAGACCTTATTGCGCTTCTCGGAGATGGATCATTTCGAGATACACACGGTATTCTGCAAAAAGTGCTGGGGGCAGTCAAAGGCAAAAAAATTACTCTCGAAGCCGTACAGAGTGTGACTGGCGCACCGAAAGGAGAGCTGGTAAATGAATTTGTCTCAGGTCTCGCTTTCAAAGATAGAGAAAAATGTCTAGGGGCTATTAATTCAGCTATCACCGAAAACCTAGACATGAAAATATATCTCACACTGATTTTGCAGAAAGTCCGTGCTGTGTTGCTTATCAAAAATAGTGAGGGAGCAGGGAAGCGACTAGCGGATGAATTTTCTACCGAAGACTTTGAACTACTCAAAAATCTGGCCACCTCACCTACCAGCGCTATCTCCTCAAACACTCTTCTTGAGCTTTTAAACACCTACAACCTCCTCGGAGTTTCGGCGATAGAGCAGCTTCCGCTAGAGCTTGCTGTTTTGAAGGTACTAGGATAAAGACAAGTAATCTCTTGAGTAATGGTCGTTTTTACTCTATAGTATGTAGGCATCACTTTCATGTATTGTGGGAGCGTATAATGGTAGTGAACCTGTTTACCCAAGAGGTATTCCGATTGGTGTGTAAACAGCAAGTACCGATGAGTGCAGCGAATCGGTAGTACGACACAAAAGTAAAATTATACCCATAGGTCAGTAAGTACATATAAAGATTAATAATTGCGGGATCGTATAATGGTAGTACAGCGGCCTTTGAAGCCGTGAATCTTGGTTCGATTCCAAGTCCCGCAGCCAAGTTTCAGAATTCGTTTTTTCGCCAAAATTCGGAGCGTCGCAAAGCGACGCGACAGGGGTTTCCGAGAGAATCAGCCAAGGGTTTTTGAAATCCAAAAGAAGCGAGCGGGACGCGAGGCGGGGGTTTATGATGAGTACATCATTCAAAACAAAGTTTTGCGAGCCAATCTGGAAGCGAATAATTATCAATATTTAATATAAACCTTTTTCTATGAACAAATTCTTTCTATATGCTCGTAAATCTACTGATGAACCAGATCGTCAGATTTTGAGTATTGAATCGCAGATTGACGAGTTGAAAGAATTTGCAGAGCGAGAGCAGTTAGAGATTGTTGAAACTTTTGTTGAATCACAGACCGCTAAAGAGCCGGGCAGACCTATTTTCAACAATATGCTCTCGTTCATAGAAAAAGGCAAAGCGTCGGGAATTTTAGCGTGGCATCCCGATAGATTAGCGAGAAATAGCATTGACGGTGGAAAGATAATCTATCTATGCGACCTTGGTAAAATTAAGGAGCTAAAATTCCCGACCTTTTGGTTTGACGCTACGCCACAAGGTAAGTTTATGTTAAATATTGCTTTTGGGCAGAGCAAATACTATGTAGATAATCTTTCAGAGAATGTGAAGCGTGGACTTCGACAAAAAGTAAGACGAGGCGAACAAAGCGGTCAAGCATTGACGGGATATTTGAATGACAAATTGAACAAGAAAATTATTCCCGACCCTGAAAGATTTCGCCTCGTCAGAAAAATGTTCGAAGTCTACGCTACTGGAAATTATTCTCTGAAAGATACAAGGAATTTGCTCGCCCAAAAGGGCTTGCTGTCTAAAAATGGTAAAGTTCTCACTATTTCAAACACGCAGATGATTTTGAAAAA